>JBJMHP010000001.1:0-3353 GCA_045807325.1 Actinomycetes bacterium
GGAGCAGGGGGTGGCGTAGTTGGCCGGCTGCGACGTCCTCTACTACGACCCCACCCAGGTCGGCCAGGCCCGCCGCGACCGGGCCGGCCATCTCCTTGGGCCGCCAGGGAACGGCTGGCAGCCGTGTACGGCCCCCGGGCAGGCGTGGACCGACCCCGACCTGGTCCTGCGCTGGATCTGCACCCGCCACCGCCGCCAGCTGGTCGCCCTGCACGCCGCCGGCCTGGCCGACCAGGTCGTCCGCTGGCAACGCCCCGGCCTCCCCACCGGCCCAGCACCCTCCAGAGAGAGGAGCAGGCCCAATGAGCCGAGCCCAGCACATCCTGGCCGTCATCGTCGGCCTCATCACCGGCGTGCTGCTCATGGAGTCCTACGGGGCCATGGTCACCGCCGCCCGGACCGGCGGCCGGGCCGTCCCCGAACTGTGGCCGCTGGGCACCGAAGCCCTGGCGTTGGCCATGGAGGTCTCGGTGCTGGAGGCCAAGCGCCTCGGGCATCGGGCGGTCCTGCGGCTGTCGTGGTTGCTGCTGGTCGCCTCGGTCGCCCTGTCGACCCTGCTCCACGTCGCCCCTTCGACCCTGGTCGGCTACCTGACCGCTGGCGCCACCCCGGTCTGGCTGCTCGGTAGTTTCGCGGTGCTGAGTCTGCTGTACCGCGCCGACCTCAACGCCGATCCGGCGACCGCGGTCGCCGAGGGCAGCGCCGAGCCGGTAACGACCGCCGCTGAGGTCGGCGCCGACCGCTCGCCAGCCAGCGCCCAGGCGCCGCAGTCAGGCGCTGTGGTGCTGACCAAGCGCGCCCAGGCCGAGCGGATCTACGCCGACCTCAGCGCCACCGGCTCCCCGGTCAGCACTGGGCAATTGGCCGCCGCGGCTGGGCTCAGCGCCAGCTACGCCCGCGCCCTGGTCGCCCAGTTCCAGACTCAATCGCCAGTCGCCCTTGAGCGCAACGGCCATCCCCCTTCGGGCCATGGCGGATTAGGACAAAGGGCCACCCCATAACGGCCACGGCACCGGTCGACCCCGCCGCCGCCAGCCGCCTGACCGGCAGAGCGGGGGTGCCGGGGGTGCAACCCCCCGGCGTACTGGCCACTGGATCGCCCGCGGCCGCGACTGACCACGACCGCGGCGGCAACCCGGATGGCCGGTGCCGGCTAGTGCAGGTCGATGCGCAGGACCTGCCCGCCGCCCGGCGGGGTCAGGTAGCCGAAGGTGGAGACATACAGGGCGCCGTCTGGCCCGAAGGTGAGCGCGGTCGGGAAGGTCAGGCCGTCCAGGACCGTGGTCCGCTGCCCCGAGGGGCTCACCCGCAGGATCCTGCCAGTGCCTGGGGTCTCGAACCCGGGCGCCACGCTGGTCTCCAACACGTACAGGCTGCCGTGGTGGGAGGCCAGGCCGACGACGGTGGTGAGCCCACCGATCACCTCGCGCAGCTCGCCCTGGCGGGTGAGCTTCCAGACCTTCTGGGTGCCGGGCACGATCGGGAAGGTGCCCAGGTTGCCGAGGTGGAAGTGGCCCCGGTGGAAGTCGACCGCGGTCGGCACGGCGTGGCCCTGGCTGGCCGAGACGTCCACCACCCGACTGATCCGGTGGGTGCGCGGGTTGATGCGGTCCAGCTCGCCGTGGTTGGGCTCGACCGCGTACAGCAACCCGTGCACCGCGACCATGTCGTACCAGGTGCCATCCGGCTCAAAGTCCCCAGCCGCGGGGTTGGCGACCGGGTGGGTCATCAGGAAGCGGCTGAGGTTAGCAACCACCCGCCAGCTGCCGTCCCGGTGGATGCGCAGCACCGCGTTGACCGTGCCCGGGTTGCCGTGCGAGCAGCCCGCCCCGGCCAGCAGCGCGTACAGCCGGTGACCGATGAAGGCGACGTCGGCGACCCCGCTGACCGTGCCACCCACAGCCGGGCTGGTCTGATCGGAGGGCAGGCCGTCGACCAGGGTGGTGCGCCGGCCGCTGGGGCTGATCTTGGAGATGCGGGCGCTGGGGCCGCCGGTGTAGGGGCCAACCGGCGCAGGGACCTGCTCACACTGGCCGACGGTGGAGTTGCTGCCGCCGCGGCCCCCCTCGGCAACATAGAGGTTGCCGTCCGGGCCGAACGCCAGCCCCCGCGGATTGTCCAGGCCGGTGGCGAACACCGAAACGGCGGGATGCCCGGAACTGGCCGCTGGTGCGGCGGCACTGGATGCCTGGACCGTGAGGGCTGCCAGCAAGGCGACGAGCGTGGCCACCGTGACCACGGTCAGGCCAGGCCGCCGCGTCGCTCGTAAGCTGCGTGCCATCGCAGGCTCCTTTCGCGATGGGCTGAAGGACCGTTCACGAACAAGCCATGGCAGGTGTCGCTGCCGAACCAGCACCCCCTCCCTGCGACCCAGCGGCGATCGGCCAGACCCTTGTCCGGTCGCCGATCGCGGTTCAGGCAACCTGCATCCTCGCCCGAGGCCAGCAGCTGGCTCGCCGGATCGCTGTGCGGCCTTGCGGAACAACCCTGTAATCTGCTCCTCCCACCCGCCGAGCGGCCATCGCCCAGATAGCGTATGCCTGGGCGTATCTCCCACCCGCGTTGACGTCAGAACGGCTGCTTGACGGTTGTAAGCCGTGGGATGTCTCCCCCCGCATGCTGGCCACCAGGCTCGCCGGAAGGCTCGTGCTGATGGGGCGCGATGCCCGGCCGTCAAGGGCGAATGTCCGGCACCCCGCCGCCGCGCAGCTCCCCACGGCGTACTCAGTCGTCCTTGACGGCCGGCCCGGGACCACGCCTCGCCGGCCACGGTCGGTGGCGGCGGTGGGGACGCGCCTTCGGCGCGTGCTGCTTCGCTGGCAAGCTCCGCAGCCTTGTCATTCCTGTCCCTGGCCGCCCTTGGGCCGGGCGGCTTGACCCCTACGTCATTCCCTACGTCAACCCCTACGTCATTCCCTACGCGCGGGGGTGGCGTACCCCTCCTCTCCCGCGTGCCTGCATCTGTCCAGGTCACGTCCCCGAGGGGGGAGTGGAGCGGCCAGGCCGGGTGGTGCGCTTCGCGCGATTGATCGATCGGCGCGTCCGCGATCCTGGGCGGACCTGCGGTCCGCGCCGCCGAAGGCGGCAATCTCAGCCTGCCCTGGTTGCCATGCAGGGTGGTGCGGCATACGCGAGGCCGCACGTGTCCCGCTCACCCTCATGCATCTTGCGTCGAACCGGCTCCGGCGGTGCTGCAGGCCAGATCAGCCGGCCATCGTCTTGAGGGTCTGCTCCGGGCCGAGGACGAGGACGAGGTCGCCGGCGCCCAGGACCGTGTCGTGGTCGGGCACGGCGATGTGCTGAGCGCCCGACCGCTTGAGGGTCAGGATCTGGGCCGCCGGGTAGCGGGCACG
>JBJMHP010000002.1:0-39733 GCA_045807325.1 Actinomycetes bacterium
CGCGGGCGTAGGCGACCGGGTCGATCGAGCGGGCCGAGGCGGGACCGTGCTCGCCGGCCCCGCGGGCCCTGGCCACCGCGGCCAGCAGCCGGCCCCAGGGACCGGCCCCGGCGGCCCGGGCCTCGGCCAGGGTGCGGCGCCGGCGAGCGGGGCCCGGCCTCGGCCCGCTCGATCGACCCGGTCGCCTACGCCCGCGCCTGGCGGAGCCGGTCCAGCCTCAGCCGCACCGTCAACCCGGTCCATGACCTGCTGCGCCGGGCGGCCACAGCCGCCCCGCCGGCCCTGCGGGCCGAGGTCATGAGCCTGGCCAGGCCGGACCGGCTGGAGGAGCGCCTCACCGAGGCCATCGACGGCGCCGTGGCCAGAGGCACCGTCGACCACACCAGCCCGCCCCGGTCGTTCCTGTGGCCGCTCATCGGCGTCCTCCAGACCCTGGTCACGGTGGCCCTCGTCGCCGGCCTGCTCTGGTACCTGACCCTGTACCTGGCCGGCCGGGCCCAGGCCGACCTCCCCGACCTGCCGACGGTCCGCAACGTCCCCGTCCCGCTACTGCTGGTCATCGGGAGCCTGCTCGTCGGCTGGCTGCTGTCCCGCCTGCTCTCGGCCAGCGCCCGCCGCGCCGGCCGCCGCTGGGCCGACCGCCTCACCGGCAACCTCGACGGCGCCGTCGCCGCCGAGGTCGAGTCGGCCATCGCCCAACCCCTCTCCGAGCTGGAGACGGCCCGCTCCGAGCTGCTGGTCGCCCTCTCGGACCTGCGGGCATCGTGCTGACCGCGCCGGCATCCTCGCCCTGCTCGAGCACGGCCCGAGGTACGGCTACGCCCTGAAGGGCGAGTTCGAGGCGGCCACCGGCCAGATCTGGCCGCTCAACGACGGGCAGGTCTACACCACCCTGTCCCGCCTGGAACGCGACGGCCTGGTCCAGGCCGAGACGGCCGACGGCGGCCAGCGGGTGCGGGTGTACCGGCTGACCGAGGCCGCGCGGGCCGAGCTGGTCGGCCGGTTCCTGGAGGCGGTCGGCCGCTGCTGGCCACCAGCGGAGGCCGGCCCCGAGCGGCTGGCCCTGTTCGCGGTCGGCGCCTCCCCGGCGGTGCTGCGGCGCACCGCGGCCGCCGCCGCCCTGCTCGCCCTGCTCGGCGCGGCGCCGGCCGTGCCGGCGGGCCTGCTCCCGGTGGCGGCCATCTACGCCGCCTCGCCGACCCTCACGCCCGCTCCAGGTCCCATGGGCCGGCCTGGCCGTGGCCACGCTCCTCGTTCCCCTGCCGGCCGCGGCCGGCGGGGCGACCCTGACCAGGACCGGCCGGGGCTAGGCGGCCTGCTCGGCGTCGCCGGCGGCGCTGTCGGGGGCCTCGACCCGGCCGCGGCCGGCCAGGGCGGCCACCGCGGCCGCGGCCACGCAGGAGACCCCGGACAGCAGCAGGATCGACCGGGGGCCGAACTGGCCGGCCATCCACCCGCTGAGCAGGCCGCTCGGCGGGGTCGAGCCGAGCAGGACCAGGCCGTACAGGCTCATCACCCGGCCGCGCATCCCCGGCTCGGAGGCGAGCTGCATGGTCGAGTTGGCCGTGGCCACGAAGGCCAGGCTGGCCGCGCCGATCGGGAACAGGAGCAGCGCCTCGACCAGGATGGACGGCGCGGCCGCGGCCGCGAACGACAGCAGGCCGAAGGCGGCCACCGACCAGGTCAGCAACAGCGGGGTGGGGCGGCCCCGGCGGGCCACGACCAGGGCGCCGGCCACCGACCCGGCGGCCATGACGGCGGCCAGGGCCCCGTAGGCGCCCGGCCCGCCGGAGAAGGCGAAGCGGGCCAGCAGGGGCAGGGCCACCCGGTAGTTGAGGCCGAGCATGCCCACGACCGCGACCAGCAGGATGGTCGAGCGCAGCGCGGGCGTGGCCCAGACATAGCGCACCCCGGCCCGGATCTGGCCCCGGCCCCGCTCGACCGCGGCCCGGCGGTGGAGCCGGTCCGGGTCCATGGCCAGCAGGCCGCCGATCATGGCCAGGAACGAGACGGCGTTGAGGAAGAAGGCGGGGGCGATCCCGACCGCCGCGATCAACCCGCCGGCCAGGGCCGGGCCGACCACCCGGGCCGTGTTGAAGCTGGCGCTGTTCAGCCCGACGGCGTTGACCACCCGGTCGGGCCCGACCATCTCGCTGACGAACGACTGCCGGGCCGGCATGTCGAAGGCGGTGCACACGCCGAGCAGCAGCGCCAGCGTGTAGACCATCCACAGCTGGACCGCCCCGGTCGCGGTCAGGGCCCCGAGGGCGAGGGCGAGCACGGCCATGGCGGTCTGGGTGGCCAGCAGCAGGCGGCGCTTGTCGACCCGGTCGGCGACCAGCCCGGCCCAGGCCCCGAAGGCCAGCATGGGGGAGAACTGCAGGGCCAGGGTGATGCCGAGCGGCAGGGCCGCGTTGGTCAGCCGCAGGACCAGCCAGTCCTGGCCGACCTGCTGCATCCAGGTGCCGGTGGAGGAGACCAGGTGACCGAACAGGAACAACCGGAAGTTGCGCACGTCGAGGGATCGGAAGGTGCGCAGCCGGGGTCGACCTCCAAGGCCAGTCGGGGTTACGGGGTGGCGGCGCCCATGGTAGCAGCGACCTCCCCGAGCACCGCGACCATGTCGGTGTCGGCGTGGTCCAGGTGCTGGAGCATGACCCGGCTCACCCCGGCCTCCTCGAGCTGCCGGAGCCGCTCGACCACCTGGTCGACGGTGCCGTACACCCAGTTCGGCCGGCCCTCGACCACCTCGTCGACGCCGGCGTCGCGGCCGGTGACGGCCAGTACCCGCCGGACCCGCTCGTTGACCTCGGCCCGGTCGCGGCCGACCACCCCCGTGGTCATCAGCGAGAAGCGGGCCGTCTCGGGGTCGCGACCGGCCTCGCGCCAGGCCTCCTGGAGTCGCCGGCGCCGCTCCGGCAGCTCCTCCAGCGCGACGCCGGTGGTGTTGTACTCGTCGGCGTAGCGGGCCGCCAGGGCCAGGCTCTTCGGCCCGGCGGCCCCGCCGACCAGCAGGGTCGGCGGCCGCTGCACCGGCTTGGGCAGGGCGCGAAGGTCCTGGACCTGGTAGTGGCGGCCCGAGAAGGAGAAGGCGTCCTCGGTCCAGGAGCGGGTGACGATCTCCAGCTGCTCGGCCAGCCGCTCCATGCGGACCGGGGTGGGCGGGAACTCGAAGCCGTAGCTGCGGTGCTCGCCCTCGTGCCAGCCGGCCCCAAGGCCCAGCTCGACCCGGCCGCCGGAGACGTGGTCGACCGTGACCACGCTCTTGGCCAGCACCGACGGGTGCCGGAAGGTGGCCGGCGAGACCAGCGTGCCCAGGCGGATCCGGCTGGTCCTGGCGGCCAGGGCGGCCAGGGTGGTCCAGGCGTCCAGGGAGCCGCGCTCGCGCATGCCCATCACCGACTCGTAGTGGTCGGAGCGGAACAGCCCCTCCAGGCCGTGCTCCTCGCACGCCCCGGCCAGGGCGAGCCACTGGTCCCAGGTGACGTCCTCCTGGCCCTCGATCATCAGGCAGACCCGCATGCGCCCTCCTCCTCGGCGACCCCGGTCCATGACCGGCGTTCTGACGTGACGTTACGATGCCTGCCATGCCGAGGGCACACGGGAACGGGGTCGAGCTCGAGTACGAGACCGTCGGCGACCCGGCGGGCCGCCCGCTGCTGCTCGTCCAGGGGCTGGGGGCCCAGCTCATCTCGGTCGAGGACGGGCTCTGCCAGGAGCTGGCGTCACGCGGGTTCCTGGTCATCCGCTACGACAACCGCGACGCCGGGCTGTCGACCTGGTTCGACCAGGCCCGGACGGTCAACCTGGCCGCCATCTGGGGCGGCGACCACAGCACCCTGGCCTACACCCTGGAGGACATGGCCGACGACGCCGTCGCGGTGCTGAACGCGGCCGGGGTGGCGTCGGCCCACATGGCCGGCATCTCACTCGGCGGCATGATCGCCCAGCTGCTGGCGACCAGGTACCCGGCGCGGGTGCGGTCGCTGGCCTCGATCATGTCGACCACCGGGGACCGGGCCGTCGGCCAGCCGACCGGGGAGGCGGCCAGCGTGCTGGTGGCCTCCATGCCGGGCGACCGCGAGGGGTTCATCGAGCAGGCGGTGGTCAACGCCAAGGCGATCGGCTCCGGCACCGCCTTCCCGTTCGACGCCGAGGCGGTGCGGCGCGGGGCCGCCCGCAGCTACGACCGCGCCCACCATCCCAAGGGGAGCGGGCGGCAGTTCGCGGCCATCCTGGCCGCCGGCGACCGGACCGGGGCCCTGGGCCAGATCCGGGTGCCGACCCTGGTCATCCACGGCACCGAGGACCAGGTCATCGGGGTCAGCGGCGGCGAGGCCACGGCCGCCGCCATCCCCGGGGCCCGCCTGCTGGTGGTCCCCGGCCTGGGCCACGAGCTCCCGCCGGGGTTCTGGCCGACCCTGGCCGACGCCCTGGTCGAGAACGCCGACCGTGCCGACGGTGGATAGGCCCCTGCGGGTCGTGTTCCTGGCCCACGCCTTCCCGCGGACCGCCGACGACGTGACCGGGGGGTTCCTGCTGCGGCTGGCCACGGCCCTGCGGGCCGAGGGGGTGGAGGTGGCCGCGGTCGCTCCGGCGGCCGAGGGGCTGGCCGCGGCCGAGCGGCTGGACGGGATCGCGGTCCGCCGCTACCGGTACGCGCCCGCCCGGGCGCAGCGGCTGGCCTACGCGGGCGAGATGCACCGCCGGGCCGCCTCCCCGTCAGGGGCCGTGGCCCTGGCCGGGCTGGTCGGCGCCGGCGCCCTGGCCCTGCGGCGGGCGGCGCGCGGGGCCGACCTGGTCCACGCCCACTGGTGGTTCCCGGCCGGGGTCCAGGCCCTGGCCGCCCGGACCGGCCTGCCGCTGGTGACCACCCTGCACGGCACCGACGTGCGCCTGGCCCGCTCCCGCCCGGCGGCCGAAGCCGTCTGCGCCAGGGTCCTGCGGGCCTCGGCCCGGGTGACGGCCGTGTCCGGCTGGCTGGCCGCCGAGGCGGCCGGGTTCGCCCCCGACCTGGCCCGCCCGATCGCGGTCGCCCCCATGCCCGTGGACGACCAGGCGTTCTCCCCCGGCCCGCCCGGCCGGCCCCGCGACGAGCTGCTGTTCGTGGGCCGCCTCGACCGCCAGAAGGGTGCCGAGGTCGCCCTGCGCGCCCTGGCCAAGCTGACCGGCCCGGCCGCCGCCCTCCCCCTCCGGGTCGTCGGCGGCGGCCCCGACGAGGCCGCCCTGCGCCGCCTGGCCGGCGACCTGGCCGTGGCCGACCGCGTCCGCTGGGACGGCCAGGTCCCCCAGGCCGACCTGGCCGGCCGCTACCGGCGGACGGCCGTCCTGGTCGTCCCCGGGCGGGACGAGGGCTTCGGCCTGGTCGCCGTGGAGGGCCAGCTCAGCGGCGCCCCGGTGGTCGCCGCCGCCTCCGGCGGCCTGCTCGACGTGGTCGACGACGGCCAGACCGGCCGGACCTTCCCCCCCGGCCAGCCCGAGGCCCTGGCCAGGACGGTCGAGGAGGTCCTGGCCGACCCGGAGGCGACGGCCCGGATGACCGCCACCGCTCGGGAGCGGGCGGCGGCCCGCTTCGGCACCGCGGCGGCGGCCAGGAGGTACGCGGCCGTCTACGCCGAGGCCCTGGAAGGACGGCGGGGAAAGACAAGGAGGGCAACGGGACGGCTCGGCGTCTAAGCGGGCCCGGCTCCTCAACCCCCTGGCCCTCAGCCCCCGGGCCCCGGGCCTCAGTCCTCGATTCGGCAGATGGTGGCGCCGCTCTGGACCTTGGCACCGACCTCGGCCTCCAGGGCGGCGACGGTGCCGGCCCGGTGGGCGGTGAGGGGCTGCTCCATCTTCATCGCCTCCAGGACGACCACCAGGTCGCCGGCCTCGACCTGCTGGCCGTTCTCGACCGCGACCTTGACGATCGTCCCCTCCATGGGGGTGACCAGGGCGCCCTCCCCGGCGGGCTCGGTCCCGCCCGGCGGGGAGGGCGGGCGGCGGGTCGGGCGGCGCGCGGCTGGGCCTGAGGCGGCGCCGAGGCCGGCCGGGAGGGTGACCTCCAGACGGCGGCCGCCGACCTCGACCACCACCCGCTCCCGCTCGGCCGCCTCCTCCGGCGTGGCCGCCACCGGCTGCGGCTCGAGCCGGTCCCCCAGCTCGGCCTCGATCCAGCCGGTGTGGACGGCGAACTCCTCGGCGAAGGCCGGCTCGCGCACGACCAGCCGGTGGAACGGCAGCACCGTGGCCAGCCCCTCGACCTCGAACTCGTCGAGAGCCCGGCGGCTGCGCTCCAGCGCCTGGCCCCGGTCGGCTCCGGCGACGATCAGCTTGGCCAGCAGCGAGTCGAAGGCACCCCCGACCACGCTGCCCTGCTCGACCCCGGCGTCCAGGCGGACCCCGGGGCCGGCCGGGGGCCGCCAGCGGGTCACCGTGCCCGGGGTGGGCAGGAAGCCGCGGCCCGGGTCCTCGCCGTTGATGCGGAACTCGATGGCGTGGCCGCGCACGGCCGGGGTGGCCGGGTCGAGCCGCTCCCCGGCGGCGACCCGGAACATCTCGCGGACCAGGTCGACCCCGGTGACCTCCTCGGTGACCGGGTGCTCGACCTGGAGCCGGGTGTTGACCTCCAGGAACGTGACCGTGCCGTCCTCGCCGAGCAGGAACTCGACGGTCCCGGCGCCGGCGTAGCCGGCTTCGGCGCAGATGTCGCGGGCCGCCCGGTGGATCCGGTCCCGCAGCCCGTCGTCGAGCGCCGGGGCCGGCGCCTCCTCGACCAGCTTCTGGTGGCGCCGCTGGAGCGAGCAGTCCCGGTCCCCGACCACCACCACCGTCCCGGCGGTGTCGGCCAGCACCTGCACCTCGACGTGGCGCGGCCGGTCCAGATAGCGCTCCACGTAGCACTCGCCGCGACCGAAGGCCGCCTCGGCCTCCCGCACCGCCGAGGCGAACTGCTCGGCGATCTCCTCGGCCGTGCGGGCCACCCTGAGCCCCCGCCCACCCCCGCCGAAGGCCGCCTTGATGGCGATCGGCAGGCCGTGCTCGTTCGCGAACGCCTCCGCCGCCTCCGCGTCCGCCACCGGCCCGTCACTCCCCGGCACCAGCGGAGCCCCAACCGCCTCGGCGATCCGCCTGGCCTCCACCTTGTCCCCAAGCCGCCGGATCGCCTCCGGCCCGGGCCCTATCCAGGTGAGCCCGGCGTCCATCACCGCCTGCGCGAACTCGGCACTCTCGGCCAGAAACCCGTACCCGGGATGCACCGCATCGGCCCCCGACCGCCGACACGCCTCCAGCAGCCTCTCAATCCTGAGGTAACTCTCAGCCGCCGCGGCCCCACCCAGCGCAAACGCCTCATCCGCCAACCGCACGTGCGGCGCATCCAGGTCGGGCTCGGCATAGACGGCCACACTCTCCAGCCCCGCATCCCGACACGCCCGGGCGATCCTGACGGCGATCTCCCCCCGGTTCGCGATCAGCACCTTACGCATCGGCGCCTCCCGCGGTTCGGGTTGGCCCGGCGGTTGCGGTGGACACGGCCGTTACGGTGGGCCCGGCGACCGCGCGGCCCGCGGTCCCCACGACCCCGGACACACGGGAACCCGGGCCCCGGCTGCCGGGGCCCCCGATTCGGGAGGGTAGCCCAGCGGCGGAGGTCGGGTCCTCGGTCGTCCACAGCCCCCCGCCGACCCGACCAACCGTGCCCCCGCGGGCCCAATTCACCCGACTACCCTCGCCCTCGCCAGCCCAATCCCCACCTCTGCCCGCCCGCTTCCAGGCCCCGGGGCCGGGCGCCGGCAGGGGCTGGCGGTGGGCGGCGGTGGGGGAACCCCACGGCGGTGGGCCGGCGGCCCGGCGGCGGGACCCGGCCGCGGCCAATGCGAGCGCCTTGGCGGCCAGGACGGCGGTCAGGGCGGCCAGCTCCTCCGGAGTTGGATGGCCCCGTTTCACGTGGAACACGGGGCCGCGGTTGGTCGGGCCCGTGCCGACCGGGCGGGCGATCTCGCGCTCGCGCGCGGTTCGCGAGCCGCTCACAACGGGATGTTCCCGTGTCGCTTGGGTGGGTGGGACTCGCGCTTGCCGCGGAGTAGCCGCAGGGCGGCCGACACCCGGGGGCGGGTCTGGGCCGGCCGGACCACGTCGTGCAGCAGGCCGCGGACCGCCGCCTCCTTCGGGCTCAGCCCGGCCACCTCGGCGTCTGGCCAGGCCAGCACCAGGTCGGCCCGGAGCCGGCGGCCCCCGAGCACCTCGGCGGCCGGGCCGGCGGCACGGCGGGCCACCACCGTGACCTTGGGCACGGTCGCCTCGGCGTAGGCATAGGCCAGCTTGGCCGCCCGCCGAACCAGCCCCTGGCGCTCCTGCTCGCCATCGTCCACGAACCCCGGCCCGTCCACGAAGGTCAGCACCGGCAGGTTGAAGGCGTCGCACGTGCGCACGAACCGGGCCGCCTTCTCGGCCGCGGCCGCGTCCACGGCCCCGGCCAGCACCAGTGGCTGGCTGGCCACCACCCCGACCGGCCGCCCCTCCACCCGCCCGAACCCGCACAGCAGGCTGCCCGCGAACAGGGCCTGCACCTCCAGCAGCTCGCCGTCGTCGACCACCCGCTCGACCAGCCGGCGCACGTCGAAGGGCAGCTCGGGCGCCTCCGGCAGCAGCCCGTCAAGCTCAAGGTCGCGGGCGGTCACCACCGACGGGTCCCCGGCCGCCTCCTGCGCCGGTGGCTCCTCCAGGTTGTTGCCCGGCAGGTATCCGAGCAGCGCCCTGGCCACCTCCACCGCCGCGGCCCGGTCGGCCGCCCGGAAGTGGGCGGTCCCGGTGCGGGCCACCTGCGCGCGAGTCCCGGCCAGCTCCTCGGCGTCGACCAGCTCGCCGGTGACGGCGGCGATCGCCTCGGTCTCGCCGAGCAGCAGCCGCCCCTCCCCCTCGACCATGACGACGAAGTCGGCCAGGGCCGGGACCAGCGCCGCCCCTCCTTCGCAGGCCCCGAGCACCAGCGCCACCTGGGGCACGACCCCGGACGCGAGCACGCTCCGCGACAGCAGCTGCCCGTAGGCGCCGGCGTGGCCGTCGCCCGGGGCCTCGTCGCCGCCGGCGGAGCCGACCACCGGGCAGCCGACCTTGAGGGCCAGGTCCAGGGCGGCCACGGCCGCCGGACCGGGACCGTCGAAGACGCAGACGGGACGGCCGTCGACGCTGCCGTGGCCGCTGCGGGCGCCGACGGCGGTCGCGACGAAGCTGTCGGGGTCGAGGAGCCCCTCGACCCAATCCTCGGCCATCGCCTGCTCCTCCCGGTTTATCCGCCGCTCCGGCGGCAACAGACCCGAGACACCACTGGCGCGGTGAACAGGAGCCCACCATGAGCGCCGACGGGACCTCCTCCCAGCCCCAGTCCATCCGCAAGGTCGTCGTCGCCAGCCTGATCGGCACCTCCCTGGAGTGGTACGACTTCTTCCTCTACGGCTCGGCTGCGGCCCTGGTCTTCAACAAGCTGTTCTTCCCCGACGCCGACCCGCTTACCGGCACGCTGCTGGCCTTCGCCACCTCGGCCACCGGGTTCGTCGCCCGCCCCATCGGCGGGGTCGTCTTCGGCCACTACGGCGACAAGCTGGGGCGCAAGACCGTGCTGGTGGTGACCCTGCTGGTGATGGGCATCGCCACCTTCCTCATCGGCCTGCTGCCGACCTATGCGGCCATCGGCGTGGCCGCGCCCATCCTGCTGGTCGTGCTCCGGATCGTCCAGGGGCTGGGGCTCGGCGGCGAGTGGGGCGGGGCCGTGCTGATGTCGCTGGAGCACGGCCAGCCCGACCGGCGCGGCTGGAACGCCAGCTGGCCCCAGGTCGGCGTGCCCGCCGGCAACCTGCTGGCCGCCGGTGTGCTCGGCATCATGTCGGCCCTCCTGTCGGACGCCGCCTTCGAGTCCTGGGGCTGGCGGGTCCCGTTCCTGCTCAGCGGCGTGCTGGTCGTGGTCGGCCTGTGGATCCGGCTGACCATCGCCGAGACCCCGCTGTTCCAGGAGCTGGAGCAGGACGACACCAAGGCCAGGGCCCCGATCCTCGACGTGCTGAAGGTGTATCCCAGGTCGGTCCTGACCGCGCTCGGGGCCAGGCTCGGGGTCGACATCGCCTTCTACACCTTCGCCCTGTTCATCCTCGTGTACGTGGCCGAGCAGCTCGACCTGCCACGGAGCACCGCCCTCAACGCCGTGCTGGTCGGCTCGGCGTTCCAGCTGTTCCTGATCCCGTTCTTCGGGCACCTGTCGGACCGCTACGGGCGGCGCCCCGTCTACCTGGCCGGGGCGCTCGGCGCCGCGGTCTGGGTGTTCGTCTTCTTCCCGCTGCTGGACACCAGGTCAGCGTTCCTCATCGTGGTGGCCGCGGTCGGCGGGCTGCTGTTCCACGCGGCCATGTACGGGCCGCAGGCGGCGTTCATCTCCGAGCTGTTCCCGACCCGGGTCCGCTACAGCGGCGCCTCGGTCGGCTACCAGCTCGCCGGGGTGCTCGGCGGCGCCCTGGCCCCGATCATCTCCATCGCCCTGCTCAAGCGGTTCGACTCCGCCCTGCCCGTCTCCCTCTACGTCCTCGGCGGCCTGCTGATCACCATCGTCTCGGTGTGGCTGGCCCCGGAGACGGCCCGGATCGACCTGCACGAGGAGCCGGCGGACGGGCGGCGGATCGTGCAGGATCCCGGGAGGCTGCGTCCCACCTAGGGAGTCGACTTGGACCTCAACTCCGACCTCGGCGAGGGCTACGGGCACTGGGCCCTCGGCGACGACGCCGCCCTGCTCGAGGTGGTGACGAGCGCGAACGTGGCCTGCGGGTTCCATGCCGGCGACCCGGCGACGATCGACCGCACGGTGCGGACGGCCACCGAGCACAGGGTGGCCATCGGCGCCCAGGTCTCCTATCCCGACCTGGTCGGCTTCGGCCGGCGCGAGATCGACGTGGCCCCCGACGACCTCACCGCCGACGTGCTCTACCAGATCGGCGCCCTGGAGGCGTTCGCCAGGGCCGCCAGCAGCCGGGTGCGCTACGTCAAGCCGCACGGCGCCCTCTACAACCGGATTGCCCGCGACCCGGTCCAGGCGGCCGCCGTGGTCGACGCGATCCGCCGCTACGACCCGGCCCTGCCTCTGCTCACCCTGCCCGGGTCGGCGGCCATGCGGGCGGCCGAGGAGGCCGGGATCCCGGCCGTGGCCGAGGGCTTCGCCGACCGCGCCTACACCGCCGAGGGGCGCCTTGTCTCGCGGCGCGAGCCCGGGGCGGTGCTGCACGACCCCGGGCAGGTCGCGACCCGCGCCGTGGTCATGGCCACCGAGGGCCGGGTCGAGACCGTCGACGGCGGCGAGGTCGCGGTCGAGGTCCGCTCGCTGTGTGTCCACGGCGACACCCCGGGGGCGGTCGAGCTGGCCAAGGCCGTCCGGGCCGCCCTGGACGAGGCCGGGGTGACCCTGGAGGCGTTCGCGTGAGGCTGCGGCCGGTCGGGGAGCGGGGGCTGCTGGTCGAGGTCGAGGAGCTGGAGACGGTCCACCGCCTCCACGCCGCCCTGCGCGCCCTCGACCAGGCCGGGGTGGTCGAGCTCGTCCCCGGCTCCCGGACCCTGCTGCTCGTGGCCGAGCAGGGCCGGGCCGAGGTCCTCGACGAGCTGGCCGAGGACCTCCCCGAGCTGGAGCTTCCCGACGCCGAGGAGGTGGCCGGGGAGCCGGTCGAGATCCCGGTCCGCTACGACGGCGAGGACCTGCCCGAGGTGGCCCGCCTGACCGGGCTGGACGCCGAGGAGGTGGTGCGGCGCCACACCGCCCCGGAGTACACCGTGGCCTTCCTCGGCTTCAGCCCCGGGTTCCCGTACCTGGTCGGGCTCGACCCGGCCCTGGAGGTGCCCCGCCGCGACACCCCGCGGACCTCGATCCCGGCCGGCTCGGTCGGGCTGGCCGGCGGCCAGACCGGCATCTACCCGACCGCCTCCCCGGGCGGCTGGCAGCTCATCGGCCGCACCGAGGTGACCCTGTTCGACCCCGACCGCGACCCCCCGGCCCTGCTCGGCCCCGGCTCCCGCCTCCGCTTCACGGTGGCGGGATGATCCGGGTCCGCAAGCCGGGGCTGCTCACCACCGTGCAGGACCTGGGCCGGCCGGGACTGGCCCATCTGGGCGTGCCCACCGCCGGGGCGGCCGACCGGCGTGCCTTCGGCCTGGCCAACCGGCTGGTCGGCAACCAACCGGGGGCGGCGGCGCTGGAGATCACCCTGGCCGGGCCGGAGCTGGAGCTGGAGGCCGGCGGCTGGATCGCCCTGACCGGGGGCCGGGTCGCGGCTGACCTGGACGGCCGGCCGGTGCCGATGGACATGGCCGTCCGGGCCGAGCCCGGGCAGATGCTGCGGGTGGGGTCGGTGACCAGCGGGCTCCGGGCCTATCTGGCCGTGCGCGGCGGCATCGACGTCCCCCCGGTCCTGGGCAGCCGCTCGACCGACACCCTGGCCCCGGTCGGGCCCCCGCGCCTGGAGGAGGGCGCGCGCCTGCCCCTCGGCGACCAGGCCGGCGGCGACCCGTTCCGGCAGGTGGCGCCCACTCCGCCGGTCGATCCCGAGCCGGTGCTGCGGACGGTCCGGGGGCCACGCGACGAGGTCTTCACCCACGACGCCGTGCGCGCCCTGATCGGCGTCGCCTGGACGGTCGCCTCCGAGAGCGACCGCACCGGGGTCCGCCTTGACGGCCCGGTGCTGGAGCGGCGGCACAGGGTCGAGCTGGCCTCCGAGGGCATGGTCGAGGGGTCGCTCCAGGTGCCGCCGGACGGCCACCCCATCCTGTTCCTGGCCAACCACCCCACGACCGGCGGCTACCCGGTGATCGCGGTGGTGGTCGGCGCCGACCTCCCCCTGGCCGCCCAGGCCCGCCCCGGGACCCGGATGCGGTTCCGGTTCGTCTCCCTCACCGCCGCCCGGGCTCAGAGCGGCCCGGTGTTGAACGGCCGAATGTAGGTCTGGGCCTTGACCCAGGCGTCGGCGCCGACCGCGGCACCCAGGCCGCGGCCGTGCACCCCGGCGGCGCTGAAGATCGAGTGGCCGGACAACTACTCGGGGAACGGCGGGGTCACCACCCGCAGCTCCTGGTAGGGGATCCAGCTCTCGCCGTTGACCAGCCCCTACCCCTTGCAGGGCCGAGCCAGGAGACGACCTGCCGGCCGCGGTCGTGCTCCCGGATGCCGGTGATCGGCCGCACGAAGTCGTACTTGTAGTTCCACCACCAGGCGGCGATGCTCGCGTCCATCAGGGCGTTGCCGAGGGTGGAGAACAGCTTGGCGTCGTCGTCCACGCTGTGGCCGCGCTTGCGGGAGACGGCCTGGGCGAACACCGCACCGTGACCGGGCGGGAACTCCGAGCGTGGCCCGTCGGCCCAGTACTCGGCCTTGATCTTGCTGGGATCGTCCAGGTACGCGGTGTCCTTCACCGCCGTCTCGATGTTCCCGGTGGAATAGTCGCCGCCGGCAGCCGCGGCGGCCCGGGGACGTCGCGGCCGCTCTGCGAGCTCATGCCGAACGGGATCACCTCGGCGGCGTAGCCCAGCTCCTTCATCTGGAGGGCGAAGTCGTCCGCGCGGGACGGGAACAGGTCGACCAGGGTGGCGTGGGCGGCGAAGCTGCTCGCCTTGTTCTTGTCTCCAGCGGCGCGGGCGGTGATGGCCGGGCGGTGCCGGCCGGGTTGGCCCGGATCGCCTGGAGCAGCTCCTCGTCCCAGAGCAGGATGACGTTGTCGCCCTTGGTGGGGCCGAGGCCGTCGATGGTGTAGAGCGGCGCCGGGGTGTCGGGGTCGGGCGGTCCGGCGGTCTGCGCCCGCACCGCTCCTCCGAAGCTGGCCATGAGCACGGCCGCCGCCACGGCCGCCGTCGGCCCGCGCCTGGACCAAACCCGCATGCATCCTCCCCACCCGCCCCAACCCCACCACGGCGCGGAACCCATCCCACGCGCAGGAACGGGCGAAGTCGGGCAGAGAGGGCGGCGGGGCTGTGGACCGCCGGGGCTGTGGACCGCCGCGCGCCTCACACGCGCCGTTCGGCTACGCTCCCCCTCCGGGGGGCCGCGAACCGGGGAGGTGGCGGTGCCGCGTGCCCGGCGGGCGGCCTCGCTGCCCGCAGCTCCTACGCGGGGGTGAAGCGCTCGCCCTCCGGGTCGGTGTGCACTCTGCCCTCGTGGACGAGTTTGGCCAGGTGGGCGCGGACCGACAGCTCGGCCGCCGGGTGGAGGGAGGGGTCGACCTCGGCGTAGACGCGGGCGACGATCTCGGCCGGGGTGCGGTCGCCGGCGGCCAGGGCGGCCAGCACCTGGGCTTCGCGGTCGCGGCGGTGGGCCAGGTAGCCCTCGACCCGGGCCACGGCGTCGGTGACCAGGGGGCCGTGGCCGGGGTAGAGCCGCTCGGGGTGCAGTCGCAGCAGCAGCTCCAGGGAGGCCAGGTAGTCGGCCATGTCCCCGCTCGGCCACTCGACCACGGTGGTGCCGCGGCCGAGGACGTGGTCGCCCGTGAACACGGCCCGCTCGGCGGCGAGCTCGAAGCAGCAGTGGTCGGCGGCGTGCCCGGGGGTCGGCAGCGGCCGCAGCTCCAGCCCGGCCGCGGCCACCGGGTCGCCGGCGGCCAGGTCCGGGGCGCCCGGGGTGGCCCAGCCGGGGGCGAGGGCGGCCAGCGGCGCCCCGACCCGGTCGGCGAAGGCGCGGGCGCCCTCGGCGTGGTCGACGTGGGTGTGGGTGAGCAGCACCAGCTCGACCTCGCGCCCGCCGCAGGCCCGCACCACCGCCTGCGCGTGGCCCTGGTCGGCCGGTCCGGGGTCGACCACCACCGCCGTGCCCGCCCCCGGCTCGGCGACCACGAAGGTGTTGGTCCCCTCCAGGGTCAGCGGCGACGGGTTGGGCGCCAGCACCCGGGTCACCCGCGTGCTCCAGGTGTCGCTCACGAGCCCACCGCCGAACGGCCGCCCCGGGCCTCCTGCCGGTCCTGTCCACCGGCCTCCGGCCCGGCGGCGTCCGGCAGCGGCGCCGGCACCGGGTACCGCTCCCCCCAGGGCATGACCAGCTCGGCGCCGTCCAGCACAGGCAGGACGCGCTCGACCCGCCGGTCGGCCGCGGCGGCCAGCGCCTCGGCCACCGACCCGAAGCCGGCCAGGTCGCGGAGGGTGTAGCGGGTCGGGGGGAGCATCGGCAGCTGCTGGTCGGCGGCGGCCTCGGCCGGGGGCAGCCAGCGTTCCCGCTCCGCCTCGGCCAGGTGGGCGGTGACGGCGGCGTCGGCCGGCAGCCCGGCCAGGAAGAAGCGGGTGTCGTAGCGGCGCGGCTCGGCCTCCGGGGTCACCCACCAGCCCCAGGAGCGCAGCCGGCCCGTGTCCAGCCGCACGCCGAGGCGGGCCAGCAGCTCGGCCAGGCCGGCCGACCCGGCCAGCAGTTCCCGCCTGGCCGCGGCCACCTCGGCGACGCCGGGCGGCGGGGTGGCCAGCAGCAGGCCGGCCTCCTCGAGGGTCTCCCGGCAGGCGGCGACCACGTGCCCGCGGGCCTCCTCGACCCCCAGGCCGAGCCGCTCGGCCCACTCCGCCGCCGGCGGCCCGGCCCAGGCCGCCTCGACCGCCGGGTCGCGGTCGGCGTCGTCGACCCGGCCGCCGGGGAACACCCACAGCCCGCCGGCGAACCCCATCCCCATCGGCCGCCGCTGGAGGTATGCCTCCAGGCCGCCCCGCCCGTCGCGGAGCAGCACCACCGTCGCGGCCGCTCGCGGGACCGCCGCCATTTCGGTCCTCCCCTCGCCGAACCCGGACACCCGGATGGTACGGGTGCCGCGCCCGGCGGGGCAGTCGGGGCGACCGGGTCGGCCCTTGGCGGCCTGGGTGCGTGGTCGTCGACAATGTGGCCATGATCGAGGATCCGCGGCGGCGGCTGCCGAACATGGACGTGCTGCTCGGGCATCCGGTGCTGGTCGAGCGGGCGGCCAGCTTCGGGCGGGGGGCGGTGCTGGGGGCGGCCCGGCAGGCGCTGGAGGTCAGCCGGGTGGCGGTGGCCGGCGGGGAGCCCGTGCCCGGGGTGGACGAGCTGGCGGCCAGGGTCGCCGGCGAGCTGGACGGGCTGCGGGCACGGCGGACCCGGGCGGTGGTGAACGCGACCGGGGTGGTGCTGCACACCAACCTGGGGCGGGCGCCGCTGTCGACGGCGGCGAGGGCGGCGGTGGCCGAGGCCGCCGGGTACGCGACCGTCGAGTACGACCTGGCCGGCGGGACCAGGGGGCGGCGCGGGGCCGCGGCCGAGGCGCTGCTGCGGGCGGCGACCGGGGCCGAGGCCGCCCTGGCCGTCAACAATGCCGCCGGGGCGCTGCTGCTCGCCCTTGGCGGCCTGGCCCGGGGGCGGGAGGTGGTCGTCTCCAGGGGCGAGCTGATCGAGATCGGCGGCGAGTTCCGGCTCCCCCAGATCATGGAGGCGGCCGGGGTGGTGCTGCGCGAGGTCGGCACCACCAACCGCACCCACCTGCGCGACTACGCCGCCGCCCTCGGCCCCGGGACCGGGCTGGTGCTGGCCGTGCACCCCTCCAACTACCGGGTCGAGGGGTTCACCACCCGCCCCGGCCTGGCCGAGCTGGCCACCCTGGCCCACGAGCACGGCCTGGGCCTGGTGCACGACGTCGGCTCGGGGCTGCTGACCGGCGAGCTCGGCGACGAGCCCTCGGTCCAGGCCAGCCTGCACGCCGGGGCCGACCTGGTGCTGTTCTCCGGCGACAAGCTGCTCGGGGGGCCGCAGGCCGGGCTGGTGGTAGGGAGGGCCGAGCCGGTCGGGCGGCTGGCCCGGCACCCGCTGGCCAGGGCGGTCCGGGCCGACAAGCTGACCCTGGCCGCCCTGGAGGCGACCCTGGCCGCGCACCTGGCCGGCCGCCGCGACGAGCTGCCGGTGTGGCGGGCCCTGCTGCTGACCGCGGACGACCTGCGGCCGAGGGCCGCCGCCGTGGCCCGTGCGGTCGGGCCGGCGGCGTCGCTGCGCACCGGAATCAGCGTGGCCGGCGGGGGCAGCCTGCCCGGGGAGGGCCTGGAGAGCGTCCTGGTCGAGGTCGACCCGGCCCCGGCCGGCGCGGCCGCGGTCCTGGCCCGGCTGCGGGCCGGCGACCCCCCGGTGGTGGCCAGGGCCGAGCGGGAGCGGGTGCTGGTCGACCTGCGCACCGTCCCCCCGGAGCAGGACGCGCTGGTGGCGCGGGCCCTGGCCGCGGCCCTCCGGTCGCCGCCGGCGGCCGCCCCGGACCCGGCAACGCCCTGATGCCCCACGTCATCGGCACCGCCGGGCACGTCGACCACGGCAAGTCGGCGCTGATCCAGGCCCTGACCGGGACCGACCCGGACCGGCTGGCCGAGGAGAAGGCCAGGGGCCTGACCATCGACCTCGGGTTCGCCTGGACGACCCTGCCGTCCGGCCGCGAGGTCGGCTTCGTCGACGTCCCCGGCCACGAGCGGTTCGTCCACAACATGCTCGCCGGGGTCGGCGGGGTCGACTGCGCCCTGTTCGTGGTCGACGCCAGCGAGGGCTGGCGCCCCCAGTCGGCCGAGCACCTGGCCATCCTGGACCTGCTCGGCATCCCCGCCGGGGTGGTCGCCCTGACCAAGGTCGACCTGGTCGACGCGGTGGCCCTGGACCGGGTGGCCGCCGAGGTGGGCGACCGGCTCAAGGGCACGACCCTGGCCGGCGCGGCCATGGTGCCCAGCGCCGCCCCCTCCGGGCGGGGCGTTCAGGCCCTGGCGGCCGCGCTGGACGCCGCCCTCGACCGGCTGCCCGACCCGCCGGACCAGGGCCGGCCGCGGCTCCCGGTGGACCGGGTGTTCACCATGCGGGGCAGCGGGACGGTGGTCACCGGCACCCTGTCCGGCGGGTCGCTGCGGGCCGACGGCGAGGTCGAGCTGCTTCCGGCCGGGCGCCGGGCCAGGGTCCGGGGCCTGCAGAGCCACGGCCGCCCGCTGGCCGAGGCCACCCCGGCCCGCCGGCTGGCCGTCAACCTGGCCGGCGTCGCCACCGACCAGGTGGTCCGTGGCGACGTGCTGGTGCTGCCCGGCCAGTGGGCGGCGACACGCACGGCCGACTGCCGGCTGCGCTGCCTGGCCGGCGCCCCGGCCCCGCTGCGCGGGCGCGGCGCCTACCTCCTGTACGCCGGGGCGGCCGAGGCCGCGGCCCGCCTCCAGCCGCTCGACGCCACCGAGATCCCCCCCGGCACCGACGCCCTGGTCCGGCTGCACCTGGAACGGCCGCTGGTCCTGGACGTGTTCGAGCCGGTGGTCCTGCGCGACAGCGGCCGCGACGAGACCGTCGGCGGCGGGCTGGTCCTGGACCCGTTCCCGCCCGCGGTGGTCCGGGGCACCGCCGCCCGGGTGCGCCGCACCGAGGAGCTGGAGGCCCGCGAGGCCGGCGGCCGGGCCGGCCTGGTGGAACAGGTCCTGGCCGAACGCGGCGTCGTCCCCCTGGCCGAGCTCCCCCGCCTGGCCGCCATCGCCCCCGACGCCCTTCCCCCTGCCCTCGCCAGGCCCGCGACGGTTTCGGGGGAGATGCGGGGGGCAGAGCCCCCCGCAGTTGTCCGGTCGTCGCGGACCCTGGCCTGGGACCGGGAGGCCTGGGAGGCGGCCGCGGCGGCGGTGCTGGAGGCGGTCGAGCGACAGCACCAGACCGACCCGTCGGCCCTCGGCCTCGCGGCCCAGGCGGCAAGGGCGGCCGCCCGCGCCCCGGGCTGGCCGGCCGCGGCCGGCACCGAGGTGGTCGAGGCGCTGGTCGCCGACGGGCGGCTGGTGGCCGACGGGCCGGCCCTGCGCCTGCCCGGGCACGGGGTGCGGCTCGACCCGGCCCAGCGGGCGCTGCGGGCCCGGGTCGAGGCCGCCCTGGACGAGGCCGGGGTCGGGCTGCTGGGCGAGGCGGCCCTGGCCGAGCTCGGCGCCGACCGCAAGGCGACCGCCCTGCTGGTCCGCCTGGGCGTGCTGGTCCCGATCGCCCCCGGCGGCTACCTGGGCCGCTCCACCCTGGAGGAGGCGGTGGCGACCCTGCGCCGCCACTTCCCCGGCGGCCGCCGGTTCGCGGCCACCGAGGCCAAGGAGGCCCTCGGCACCACCCGCCGAACCGTCATCCCCCTGCTCGAGCACCTCGACCGCACCGGCGTCACCGTCCGCCAGGGCGACCTGCGCCACCTGGCCTAGCAGCCGCGCCACCCGCCGAGCCGCCGGCAGCCTGGCCCCGTGCGCTACTCCCCGTCCCAGTCGACCGGGGTGGTCGTCAGCGCACGGCGGCGGGGCCCAGGCCGGCGCCCCGCTGAGCCTCGGCGATGCGCAGGTCCCAGCTCGGGTGGAAGGCGCCGTCCAGGTCCCAGCCCGCGACCAGCTCGGCCGCCTCGGCGAGGCCCAGCCGGCCCGCAGTGGAACCGCCAGTGGTGCTCGCTCAGGAACCGGCCAGGGCGTTTCGGTCGGCACCGGTGGGGCCGGACGGAAGGTCGCTTCGGACATGGCCGAATGGTGGGCAGATGCGCCACCATAGCGCCCATGAGCACGACCGCCCCGACGCGTGAGCGCACCGAGGAGCACGAGGACGTCGCCGAGCCGGACGTCCCCTGGGTGGTGATCGTCTGGAACGACCCGATCAACCTCATGTCGTACGTCGTGTTCGTGCTCCAGAAGCTGTTCGGCTACAACCTGGAGAAGGCCACCCGGCTGATGCTGGACGTCCACCACAAGGGCAAGGCGGTCGTGTCCAGCGGCCCGAGGGAGAAGGCCGAATTCGACGTCTACCGCCTCCACGGCCACGGCCTGTGGGCGACCATGCAGAAGGACCGGTAGGCCGTTGGCCGGGTCGTTCAAGCGGGTCGGCAACGACCGGGTGCGGGTCCGGCTGGCCCATGACGAGGTCGCCGTCCTCCGCGGCCTGCCCGACCAGCTCCGCACCGTCCTCGGCGAGGGCGGGGACGAGCCGGTCAACCAGCGCCTGTTCCCCCCGGCCTATCTGGACGTGGCCGACATCGAAAACGACACCGAGTACCAGCGCCTCATGCACGACGACCTGGTCAAGGAGAAGCTGGCCAACCTCGACCTGGTCACCGCCACCTTGTCCCGGGGCAGCACCTCCGTCCGCCGCTGGACGGTCGAGCTCACCGAGGAGGAGGCCACCGCCTGGCTCGGCGTCCTCAACGACCTCCGCCTCGCCCTCGGCGTCCGCCTCGACATCACCGAGGACTACGACGGCGACGTCGACGACAGCGACCCCCGCGCCCCCGCCTTCCGCCTGCTGAGCTACCTGGGCTGGCTGGAGGAGCAGCTCCTCGACGCCCTGCAGAGCTGACCGCGGGGCTCCTCGCCAGCCGGCCTCCAGGCGGTCGATGACTCCTCGGTTCCGGGCTGCCCGCCGGGCCAGCTCGACCGTCCGCTCCGTCCTCGCGGTCACGCTTTTCTGTGGACAAGGTCAGGGCTTGGCCGACAGGGCGGTGCAGCGGCGGAGGGACTGCCAGGTGTCGACGGCGCGGTCGGCGGCGGCGCCTTCGAGGGGGATGGGGATGCCGCCGGAGATGACGGCAGGGACCCAGCGGGAGGAGGTGACGGCGCGGCCGCGCATGGTGAGGAGCAGGACCCCGCTCTGGGCGGTGAGGCCGCCGCGGGAGTAGAAGACGAAGTTGCCCAGGCCGTAGTGGACGTAGGCGCCACGCAGGAAGCCGCCGCCGAGGAGGATGTGGGCGTGGGAGCCGACGACCACGTCGGCGCCGGCCGCGACCAGCTTGGGGGCCAGGGCGCGCTGGCGGTCGATCGGGCAGTTGACCAGCTCCCGGCCCCAGTGGAGGTCGACCACGACGGTGTCGGCCGACTCCCTGGCCTCGCGGACCGCCCGCAGCAGGCGCGCCTCCTGGTAGGCCGAGGCCATGCCCGGCTTGTCGTCGCCGGCCGTCCAGGCCGCGGCCAGGTTGCTGTCGAGGACCTGGGTGGCGCCGATGATGGCGATCCGCTGGCCGTTGACGGTCACCCGGTGGGCCCGGTAGGCCTCGTCGGCGGTGCGGCCGACCCCGACGACGGGGAAGTCGGCGTCCCTGGCCGCGGCCAGCGAGTCGCGCAGGCCGACCACGCCGAAGTCCTCGCCGTGGTTGTTGGCCATGGTGGCCACGTCGACGCCGGCCTCCTTGAGGGCGGTGAGGGCCGACGGCGGGGCCCGGAAGGTGAAGTCCTTGGGGGCCGGGGTGCCGCGCTCGGTGATGGCGGTCTCGAGGTTGACCATGGCCAGGTCGGCCCGGCGCAGCACCCCGGCGATCGGGCCCAGGGTGGTGGAGGGGTCGGCGGCCAGGCGGGACTCGATGGCCCCCTCGAAGTGGACGTCGCCGCCGAAGGCGAGGGTGACCGGCTCGCCGGTCGGCTCCCTGGTGTCGCCGGCCCGCTCGGGCGCGGTGGTGGTCGGCCGGGCGGTGGTGGTCGTCGGCTCGGCCGCCCTGGTCGCCTGGGTCGCCTGAGGCGTCGGGGTGGGGTCGTCGCCGCCGCCGCACGCGCTCAACAGCAACGCCGCCAGGGCCAGGGAGACGACCACATGGCGGCGCGACGCAGCCGGGGGGCGGGTGGGCGGACGGGGCACGGCGTACTCCAGGCTCAGGCGCTCGGGGAAGCGCCGCCTAGGGTCGCACGCCGCGGCCCCGCCGTGCCAGGGAGACGCAGCGACGCAGACGCGGCGGGCGGCTCCCCCCGCGCCCGGTCGGGTGGCGACTCAGGCGCGGGCGGGGCGGCTTGGGGCGATCGGGTCGCGGCGCGACCAGGGCGGGCTGATGATCCCGCCGAGGATGCCGTTGGCCCGCGCGGCCACGCCGCCGGGCCGCAGCAGCCGGCCAAGGCGTCCGCGCGCCCGGCGCTGGCGGCTGCGCCTGGACAGCCGTGCCTGCCGGTACCGCTCGGCGTCGGCGTGCAGCTCGGCGATGTGCTGGTAGCCGATCTCCCGGTTCATGTCCTCCATGCTCATGGCGACCTCCTCCCATATGTAACACCAGTGAACAGTCTATACTGGTGTCGCCTTGCCTGCAACCGCTAAACTGTGATCACCGGTGTTTGACGCGGTGGTTGTGAGGAGGACGCCAGATGGAGACGACGGCAGGCGACGAGACCGTCCCCACGGAGCTCGCGGCCGTCCAGGCGCTGGTCAACACGGTCGACCTGGAGGCCGGCGACGACCAGCTCGACAGCCCGGAGGCGCTGCGGCGGTTCCTGACCGGGCACGGGCTGCTGGCCGCCTCCGAGCCGGTCGGCCAGGCCGACCTGG
This sequence comes from Actinomycetes bacterium, assembly GCA_045807325.1. Classification (GTDB taxonomy): domain Bacteria; phylum Actinomycetota; class CALGFH01; order CALGFH01; family CALGFH01; genus CALGFH01. The sequence goes on from JBJMHP010000002.1 coordinate 22,226, forward strand.
CCCTGGCCGTGGAGCTGCGCGAGGCGTTGCGGGCGATGCTGCGGGTCAACCACGGCGAGCCGATGGACCCGGCCGCCCTGGAGGTCGTCAACCGGGCCGCGGCCGGGCTCCCGCTCCAGGTGGCCTTCGACGAGGAGGGCCGTCCGGCGCTCGGCCCCGGCTCGGCCGGCTGCCGGGGCGCCCTGGCCGCCCTCATGGCCGGGGTGGCGGAGGCCAGCGCCCAGGGCACCTGGGAGCGCCTCAAGGCCTGCTCGGCCGAGTCCTGCCAGTGGGCCTTCTACGACCGGTCCAAGAACCGCTCCGGCCGCTGGTGCTCGATGCAGACCTGCGGCAACCGCACCAAGACCCGCACCTACCGCAGCCGCCGCCGCACCGGGCCCTAGGCTGTGGCCTGACCACGGTGACGGCCGTGCCGTGCTGCCTCAGGTAGCTGCCGACGCCATGGGGGCTGGGCAGCCGGCGACGATCGTGTGCCGGCCCGGCGCCGTGTCCACCGGGATGGTCACCTGGGCCACGAACGAGCCGACCACGCCGGGGATCGAGGTGTCGACCTCGGCCGCCGTCGGTCCTGGTCGGCTAACCGCTGCATGGCCTCGCAGGCGCGACGCCGGGCCGCGGCGGCGTCGATGCGCTCCTCCACCCGGGCGTCGTCGTCGGCGTCCAGCAGGGCCCGCCCGGCCAGCCGGCGCTAGGCGACCTCCACGATGGCCTCGACCTCGACCGGGACGCCCAAGGGGAGGGCGGCGACGCCGATGGCCGCCCGGGCGTGGCGGCCGGCGTCGCCGAAGACGTCGCCGAACAGCTCGCTGGCCGCGTTGATCACCTTGGGGTGGTCGGTGAAGTCGGGGGTGCTGGCCACGAACCCGGTCACCTTGACGACCCGCCGGACCCGGGAGAGCTCGCCCAGCTCGGCCTTGAGGGCGGCCAGCACGTTGACCGCGCAGGTGCGGGCGGCGGCCCGGCCGTCCTCCAGGTCGACGTTGTCGCCGAGGTGGCCGAGATGGCTGGGCTTGCCGTCGAGGACCGGCACCTGGCCCGAGACGTAGACCAGGCTGCCGGTCCGGACGCATGGCACGTAGGCGGCGACCGGCACGGCCGGCGCCGGCAGGCTGACGCCGAGCTCCTGGAGGCGCTCCTCGGGGGTTGTCATGGTGGGCTCCTTCCTCAGGCCACGGTGCTCGCCAGAGCCTATACGGCGAAGAAGGCGCGCACGTCCTCCAGCGACCGGGTGAGGGGGGCCGGGGGCAGGCTGCCCAGCAGGGAGGCGCGGTAGCCGGCGTCGGCCAGGCGCCGGTCGAGCACGGCCATGACGCCCCGGTCGGTCTCGGAGCGGACCAGGCGGCCCAGGGCCTGCTGGAGGGAGACGGCGGCGGCCGGCAGCCAGACCTCCGAGAACCGGGAGGCGCCGGCCGCCTCGACCCGCCGGCCACGCTCGGCCAGCAGGGGGTCGTCGGGCCGGGGGAACGGCAGCCGGTCGAGCACCAGCAGCGACAGGCTCTCCCCGGGCACGTCGAACCCCTCGAAGAAGGTCCTGGTGGCCACCAGCACGCTGGCCACCTCGTCGCGGAAGCGGGCGGCCAGCCGGGCCGGGACGTCGTCGCCCTGGACCAGCAGCTCATAGGGGAGATCGGCCAGGGCGGCGGCGAACGACTCGACCGCCCGCCAGGAGGTGCACAGCACCAGCGCCCGGCCCCTTGAGGCGTCGACCAGGGACACCAGCTCGCGTTCGGCCGCGGCCTGGAACCCGTCGGAGGAGGGCTGGGGGACGGTCCGGGGCACGTACAGCAGGGCGTTGCGCCGGAAGTCGAACGGCGAGGCCGCCACGACGGTGGCCGGGTCGTCAACCCCAAGGGTCCGGGTGGCCACGGCCAGACTCCCGGCCACGGCCAGGGTGGCCGAGCAGGCCACCGTCGCCGGCACCCGGCTCCACAGCACCTGCTCCAGCACCGGCCCCGGCTCGACCAGCGCCGACCGGATCACCCTGGCCCCGCCCCGCGCCTCCTCGACCCACACGGCCAGGTCGGCGGCGGGGTCCTCCCGCCCGGCGGGCGGAGGCCGGTCCCCCTCTGGCCGTGCCGGCCCACCCCCCGACCCGCCGGGACGGGCCGGCATGGCGGCCAGCCGCTCCAGATCGCGGGACAGGGCCCGGAGCCGGCGGCGGGCGGCCAGGAGGGCGGTGGCCTCGTCGTCGGGGTCGCCGAGGTCCTTGAGGGTGGCCAGCATGGTCCGGAGGTCGTTGCCGAGCGGGGTCAGGGCGGCGACCAGGTTGGCGTGGGCCCGACGACCGGGCACGACCGGGCCCGGGTACAGGTCGGCGGCCAGCTCCTGGAACCGGCCGCGCAGGCGGCGGGACCAGTCGGTGCGCATCCCTGCCGCCTTGGCGGCGGCGTCGGCGGCCGCCCCGGCCCGGCCCAGCCGGGCCCCGGTCACCGTGACCCCGTAGAGGTCGGCGGCATGGTCGGCCAGCCGGTGGGCCTCGTCGACCACGACCACGTCGACGTCGGGCAGCATCACCCCGGGGGCGTCGGACATCGCCCGCAGCTCCAGCTCGAGCAGGAGCAGATGGTGGTTGGTCACGACCACGTCGACGTCACGGGCCAGCTCCCTGGCCCGTTCGGCGAAGCAGCGCTGGTGGAAGGGGCAGCCCTTCTGGCCCGGGCAGTCCTCGCCGCTGGTCGAGACCAGGTCCCAGACGTCGTCCTTGACCCCGGGTGGGGCGTCCAGGCGGCTGCCGGTCTCCGACTCGGCCGCCCAGGCGGCCACCTCGAGCGCCGCCTCCTCGGCCCTGGTGGCGGCCAGCCGGGTCGCCGCCACCAGGGCCTCCATCCGGGCCCAGCAGGCGTAGTTGCCCCGGCCCATGGCCAGGGCCGAGGTGGTGCCGAAGGCGTCGGCCAGGCGGGGCAGGTCGCGCTCGATCAGCTGGGACTGGAGGGCCTTGGTGGCGGTGGCCACGATCGCCCGCCGCCCGGCGGCCACGATCGGGACCAGGTAGCCGAGCGACTTGCCGACGCCGGTCGGGGCGTGGACCAGCAGCGGGACCTGCTCCTTGAGGGCCTCGGCGACGGCTGTGGCCATGCGCCGCTGGGCCACCCGCTCGGTCAGGCCGGGCAGGGCGTCGAAGGCGGCATCGAGGTCCATGGCGGGAACCTAACGGCCGACCGCGACATCGCGGCCGGGCTTCCCACAGGGGGTGGGGCTAGCCCTTGGGCCGCTTGAAGAAGGCGATCGTGCCGCCGACCTCGGCGGTGTGGACGGCGACCAGCTCCCAGCCGTCGTCACCCCAGTTGTCGAGGATCTGCTTGGTGTTGTGGGGCAGCAGGGGGACGGTCGCGTACTCCCAGGCGGTCATGGCACTTCCCATCGCTCGGCGCTCGGCGACCGGAGGCTACCGGTCAGCCGGCGCGGCGAGCCAGGAGCTGGCGGCGCTCGTACTCGTTGAGCCCGCCCCAGATGCCGTGGGGCTCCCGGACCAGCAGGGCGTACTGGCGGCACTCCACCAGCACCGGGCAGGTGCGGCAGATCGCCTTGGCGGCGGCCTCGCGGGCCAGCCGCTCCTCCTTGCGCTCCAGGTGGTTGGGGGCGAAGAACAGGTTGGAGACCGAACCCTTGCAGGCGGCCCGGTACTGCCAGCCGATCTGGAGATCCGTCGACGAGAGGCCGCCGCCGGCTGCGGCGCCCGATGAGGTGGCCATGCCGATGTTCCTTCCTTGCCCTGCTCGCTCTCGCGTCGCCCTCCGGCGCGGCGTGAGCTGGGCGCACCGCCCACCGTCTGTTCGGGCGGCTCCGGGTCGCAGCGTAACCCACGGCACCTGCGGCAACAATGTCCAGGCAGTAACGCTTCGGTTGCAGCCCAGGTATCCCACGACCCGCTTCAACGGGACGTAAAGGCCCTAACCGGGACGGCCGTTGCCCTGCTCGGGCGGGCGCCCCTCCTCCGGCTCGGGCGGGCTCTGGGACGACGGCGGCGGCACCGCCGGGGGGGCGGGCGGGCGCCCGTTGCCCGGGTCGGCGCCGACCGGCCGCCCGAACAGGTTCAGCAGCTCGACCGGGATCGGCATGACCAGGGTCGAGTTCTGCTCGGCGGCCACCTCGGCCACCGTCTGGAGGAAGCGCAGCTGCAGGGCCTGGGGGTGCTGGGCCATGACGGCGGCCGCCTCCGACAGCACCCGCGAGGCCCGCCGCTCGGCGTCGGCCGAGATGATCAGGGCCCTGGCCTCGCGCTCGGCCTCGGCCTCGCGGGCCATGGCCCGGCGCAGGTCGTCGGGCAGGTCGACGTCCTTGATCTCGACCCCGAGGACCTCGACGCCCCAGTCGTGGGTGACCCGGGCGATGATGCCGTGCAGCTCCCGGTTGATCGTCTCGCGCTCGCTGAGCAGCGTGTCCAGGTCATAGCGGCCGAGGATGGCCCGGAGGTTCGTCTGGGCGGACTGGCTGACCGCGAACAGGTAGTTCTGCACCCTGACCACCGCCGAGACCGGCTCCACCACCTTGGCGTAGATGACCGCGTCCACCCGCATGGTGACGTTGTCCTTGGTGATCACGTCCTGGGGCGGGACGTTCATGGCCACCGTCTGCAGGGTGACCTTGCGCATCCGGTCGATGTTGAACGGCAGCAGGATGATCAGGCCCGGTCCCTTGGGCCTGCCCCGGACGCGGCCGAGCCGGAACACGACCCCGCGCTCGTACTCCTGGAGCACCGAGACCATCGAGACGACCCCCCACACGATCAGGCCGATCACGACGATCACGATGAGGACGACCACCCAGGTGCTCATGGCCTGTCCCTCCCGTCCAGGTCGTCCGGTTCCTGGTGCTGGGGTTTAGTTTGTCACACGATCGCGTCGGCCGGTGTCCTCCCGGCCCAGCGCGGTGACCGGGCCCTCGGTCAGGCCGCCCGGCCCGCCGGTGAACAGCCGCCAGAACGCGTCGGCGGCCAGGATGAACGGCAGGTAGCCGAGGTAGCCCAGGACCGGCATCTCGAACACCGGCAGGTAGCCGAGGTAGGGGATCCGGTACTGCCAGAAGGGCACGGCGCCGAAGTTCCACATCTCCCAGAGGATCCCGGTGCCCAGGCCGGCCACGCCCATGAGCAGCACCGGCCCGGCCCGGCCCCGGCGGACCAGGCCGATGATGCTGGGGCGGCCGCGCAGCGCGGCCACCGCGTCCAGGGCGGCCAGCGGGGCCAGCCAGACCAGCGGGTACGCCTGGTCGGGGAACAGGTAGAGCAGCGGCACGCAGACCAGGCCGAGGACGAGCAGGGCGGTGGCGGTCCAGGGCGGCAGCGGGACGGCCGGCGGGTGGGGGAAGCGGACAAAGGACCGCAGCAGGTCGCGCGACTCGGCCAGGGCCGGCAGCACGAACAGGAACGAGCAGGTCTTGAGCACGAGGTGCGCCTGCCCGCCGTAGACCGTGGTGCCCACGTACCTCCAGTTCTCCAGCCGCCAGTTGGCGACCTCGAAGGCCCACCAGAAGGGCGCGCTCAGGGCGAACATGGCCACCAGGTGCCAGCCGCCGCCGTGCAGCAGCGAGTGTCCGGCCCTCGACCAGACGACCGCGTCGGCGGCCAGGATGAAGCCGGTCCAGACCAGGTCGAACCAGTAGCCGCGGAACGGCTCGGTCCCGGCCAGGCTGGTCCCCCAGCCGAAGCCGGTCACGGCCAGCCCGACGAGGAGCTGCAGGACCACCAGGCGGCGGTCGGGGGCGCCCGACCGCCCGGTCCGGTCGCCCCCTGGTCGCTCCCGGACGCCCTCCTGGCTACTCACGGTTGGCGGGCTCGGCGACGGGAGTGGTGCGGCGGCCGCGGCGGCGGGTGGGGCGGACGGCCGATGGGTCCTCGGGCTCGACCTGGAGGATGCCCTCGACCACGGCGGTGACCCGGACCCGCTGGCCGGTGCCGAGGCTGCCGTCGCCGGTGGCCAGCCTGGCCCGCCACATGGCCCCGTCGACCACCACGATGCCGCCGGGGTTGAGCATGCTGCGGACCACGCCCCTGGAGCCGACCAGGGCCTGGGTGCCCATGGGGGCCTGGCGCTGGGAGCGCAGGATCACGGTCAGGATGACCACGAACCAGGCCAGCGACCACAGCACCCCCAGGACGGCCAGGCGGCCGTCGACCCGCAGCAGCGGCGAGGGGCTGGAGAACAGCCACCAGGAGCCCGCGGCCGTCAGCCCGGCCGCCCCGGCCGTGGCCAGCCCGAGCCCGCCCATGGCGGCGTCGACGGTGAACAGCGCCTGCCCGGCCAGCAGCAGGGCCAGGGCCAGCCAGTTGGTCGGCAGCACGAACAGGGAGAACACGGCCAGCAGGGCGCAGACCAGCCCGGCGCCGCCGGCGACCCCGAACCCGGGCTGGAACCACTCGAAGGACAGGCAGGCCGCCGCCGCCAGCAGCAGCAGGTAGGCCAGGGTCGGGTTGGCCAGGCCGTGGCGGACCCGGTCGACCAGGGACCGGGACAGGAACCGGACCTGGAAGCCGGTCACCTCCAGGGGCCGCCCGTCGACCCGCTGGCCGTCGAGACGGCGCACCGCGTCGGGCAGGGACTCCGCCTGGAAGTCGGCCAGTCCGGCCGCCTGGGCCGCCGCCCCGCTGAGCCTGGACCGCTCGACCGCCGGCGGCAGGCCCGAGGAGGCGAACAGCGCCGCCTCGGCACCCGGGCTGCGACCCCGCCCGAGCTCGGCCGGCAGCGCCGGCCCGATCCTGGCGTCCCTCGACACCCCGACCACGTCCGCCCCGGCCAGCAGGAACGTCGCCGCCCCGCCGGCATCGGCCGCCCGCGGCCCGACCCACACCGCCACCGGCACCTTCGCCTCAGCCACCACCCGCCGCACCTCGGCCGGATCGACCCCGAGCCCCCCGAAGCTCGACAGCTGCACGAGCACCACCCGAGCCCCCCGCCGCTCGGCCCCGTCCAGATCCCGCCGCAGCGCCCCCAGCACACTGCCGTCCAGCACCCCGGACGCCTCGAACACCTCCACCACCGGCCCCCCACCCTGCCCCTGGGCCGGCAGCAACCCCACGGTGGCCACCAGCACACCGGCAAGAGAGAGAAGGGCGGCGAGGCGCCGGAGGGCGGCGGATCGCCGGGGGGTGCCCGGTCGCCGGGGGATGGGTCGCCGGAGGGTGGCAGGTCCTGGCAGGGGGACGCGTCGCATCGGCCCATTGTTCCTGCCCACCCGGCCTTGCGCCACGCCCACGCAACGCCCGGGACGAGGGACGACCCGTCGGCGTCGGGTCCCCCGGTGGGGGAGGCGACCCTTCCGGTTGTCCGTGGGCTGAGGGCGGCTACGATGGCGCGACCATGCTTGAGGTGCTGGACCGGGCTCGGCTGCTCGTGGTGACCGGCAAGGGCGGGACCGGGAAGACGACGGTCGCGGCCAGCCTCGGTGTGGCCGCGGCCGGGCGGGGCCGGCGGGTGCTGGTGGCCGAGGTGGAGGGGCGGCAGGGGCTGGCCGGGCTGTTCGGCCGGGGGGAGCTGGACTACCGGGAGGCGCGGGTCGGCGAGCGGCTGCACGCGCTGGCCGTCGACCCGGACGAGTCGCTGCGGGAGTACCTGGCCCGGTACGGGTTCGCGCCGCTGGCCCGGCTGCTCACCTGGTCGAACCTCAACCGGTTCATCACCGCGGCCGCGCCTGGGCTTGGGGACGTGCTGCTGGTGGGGAAGGTGTGGGAGGCGGCGACCCGGCAGGTCCGGCCCGGGTCGGGGGGGCCGGGGGCCTATGACCTGGTGGTGCTGGACGCGCCGCCGACCGGGCGGGTGGTGCCGTTCCTGCGGGCGCCGGAGACCGTGGCCGAGCTGGCCCGGGTCGGGCCCATCCGGCACCAGGCCGACCGGGTCAAGGACCTGCTCGACGACCCGGAGCGGACCGCGGTCGTCCTCACCTGCCTGCCCGAGGAGCTGCCGGTCGCCGAGACCCTGGAGGGGGTGGCGGCGCTGCGGGAGGCGGGGCTGCCGGTGGCGGGCGTGGTCGCCAACCGGGTCACCGGGGACCGGCTGGGCGGGCGGGCCGCCCGGCTGCCCGCCCTGGCCAGGGACCCGGGGCCGCTGGCGGAGGCCGCGGCCGCGGCCGGGGCCGAGCTGGACCGGGCTGCCCTCGGGACCCTGGTCGAGGAGGCCCGCGACCGGCAGCGCCTGGTCACCCGCGAGCGGCGCCAGCTCAAGGAGCTGCGCGCCGGGCTGGACGGGCTGCCCATGGTCGAGCTGCCGTTCCTGGCCGGCGGGGTCGCCGGCCCCGAGGAGGTCCGCGCCCTGGCCGGCCACCTGGTCCCGGCCGGACCGGGCGCCGCCGCCGGCGTGGTGGAGGAGCAGGAGCGGGCCCGGACGGGCCCGGCCGGGACCAGGCCCGCCGGGCGGCCGGTGCCGGCTCGGGCGGGGGGTGAGCCCCCGGACCCCGGCGGCGGCCGCCGGCCGATCCGCCCGCGGGACCTCCGCCCCGGCGGCCGTTGCGGGACCCACCTCGCCGCTGGCCGAGCTGGCCCGGTCCGCGCGGATCATCGTGTGCTGCGGGTCGGGTGGGGTCGGCAAGACCTCGACCGCGGCGGCGGTGGCGCTGTGGGCGGCCCAGTCCGGGCGGCGGACCTGTGTGCTGACCATTGACCCGGCTCGGCGGCTGGCCCAGGCGCTCGGGCTGGACCTGCTGTCCAACGCCCCGCGGCCGGTGCGGGCCAAGGGGCTGCCGGCGCGGGGGCCGGGCAGCCTGGACGCGATGATGCTGGACATGCGCCGGACCTTCGACGAGGTGATCGAGCGCTACGCCCGCGACACCGAGCAGGCCGACCGCATCCTGGCCAACCGCTTCTACCAGCGGCTGTCGTCCACCCTGGCCGGCACCCAGGAGTACATGGCCATGGAGAAGCTGTACGAGCTGCACGAGTCCCAGCGCTACGACCTGCTGGTGGTCGACACCCCGCCGACCCGCTCGGCGCTCGACTTCCTGGACGCCCCCGACAACCTCAACGAGCTGCTGGACGCCCGCGCCTTCCGCCTGCTGATCGCCCCGGCCCAGCGGATCGGGCGCGGCTACCTGCGCGGGCTCAACCTGGCCACCACGGCGATGACCAAGATGGTCAGGCGGGTCACCGGCTCGGAGCTGCTGGCCGAGGTCGGCGAGTTCTTCGCCGCCTTCGAGGGCATGTACGACGGCTTCAAGGCCCGCGCCGGGCTGGTCTACGACCAGCTCAAGCACCCGAGCACGGCGTTCGTGGTGGTGGCCACGCCCGAGGGGGCGGCGCTGCGCGAGGCCGCCTACTTCGCCGGTCGCCTGGCCGCCGACCGCATGCCGCTCGGCGCCCTGGTCGTCAACCGCATCCACCAGGCCCGGCCGGTCCCCGAGGTGCCGGCGGCGGCCCGGCGCCGGCTGGCCGCCGCCGGGGCCGACGGCCGCCTGCTGGCCGACCTGCTGGAGCTCAACGACGGCCTGGAGACCCTGGCCGAGGCCGAGCAGCGCCGCGTCCGCGAGCTGCTGGCCAGCGTCCCCAACCTGGGCGTGGTCCAGGTCCCCCTGCTCGCCGACGACGTCCACGACCTCGCCGGGCTGCGGCGGCTGGGCGACTACCTCTTCACCTGACGGTTACGACCCCGCCTCGGCCAGGGAGATGCCGGCCGCGCGGAGGCGCTGCTCGGCCGTGTCCAGCAGCTCGCTGCGGACCCGGAGGGGGTCGTCGCTGCGGGAGTCGACCCAGAACCAGAGGCGCAGGCTGCGGGCTTCCTGGCCGAGGCCGCTGGTGAGCACGCGCGGCGGCGGGTCCTGGCTGACCCCCTCGGCCTCGGCCGCCGCGGCCAGCAGCAGCTCGCGGGCCCTGGCCACGTCCTGGCCGTAGGGGATCTCCAGCAGGACCTCGACCCGGCGGCGCATGGTCGCGCTGAAGTTGGTCAGGACCGCGGTGAACAGCAGCTTGTTCGGCACCATGACCAGCTGGCCGTCGGGGGCGCGGAGCCGGGTGGCCCTGATCCGGATCTCCTCGACCTCACCCTCGGCCTCGGCCACGGCGATGTGGTCGCCCTCGGTGAACGGATGCTCGAGCAGCAGCACGATCCCGGCGGTGAAGTTGCTGACGATGTCCTGGAGGGCGAAGCCGAGGGCCACGGTGGCCAGCCCGAGGCTGCCGATCAGCACCCCCAGGTTGACCCCGCCGATCGAGAGGGCGACCACGATGCCCAGGGCGACCGCGACGTAGAAGGCCAGGGTGGCGACCACCACCACGACGTGGCGCTCGGCGTCGGTGCGCCGCAGCGCCCGCTCCACCCCCCGGCGCACGACCCTGGCCACCAGCACGGTCAGGGCGACGGCGAGCAGCGCGGCCAGCAGGTTGGGCAGCCGGTGGACGAACCCGTCGACGAAGTCCTGGAAGGAGTCGCCAAGGCGCTCCAGCGTAGGGCCTCCTGAGTAACGTTCGGGCGTCGGTTTGCCCGTGCCGATCGACCACCCTATATCATCCGATCAGCATGGCCGACGCCCGAGTCCCCGCGCCGCCAGCCCGTCACTCCCGCGGTCGTGCAGTCTCCTTCGTGGGCGGTCGGCTGGTACTGATCGTTGCCCTCATCACCGCCGTCGCCCTGGTGGCCAGCGTGGCCCTGCTCCCCCTGGTGGTCCCGGCCGGCGGCCTGGCCAGGGACACCGTCGACAAGCTGGGCGACGTGCCCCCGCTCCAGAAGACCCTGCCCGACCCCGCCCAGCGGTCGGTCATCTACGCCGCCGACGGCAAGACCCCGCTGGCCACCCTCTGGCTGGACGAGAACCGCAAGGTGGTCAGGCTCAAGGACATCCCCAAGCGGGTCCGCAACGCCGTCGTGGCCATCGAGGACGACCGCTTCTTCCAGCACAGCGGGGTCGACTTCCGGGGCATCGCCAGGGCCGCCGTCACCGACCTGCGCTCGGGCCACATCGCCCAGGGCGGCAGCACCCTCACCCAGCAGCTGGTCAAGCTGACGGTCACCGGCAACTCGCGGACCCTCGACCGCAAGCTGCGTGAGGCCATCTACGCGGTCGAGCTGGAGCGGCGCTACAGCAAGAACAAGCTCCTCGAGTACTACCTGAACCAGGCCTACTTCGGCGAGGGCGTCTACGGCGTGGCCACCGCGGCCAACCACTACTTCGACAACACGTCGATCCGCAACGTCTCCCTGTCCCAGGCGGCGTCGCTGGCCGCGACCATCGCCGCCCCGGAGCGCTACAAGCCCACCAACCGGAAGGCCAACCTGGCCCGGCGCAACCTGGTCCTCGGCCGGATGCAGGAGCTGGGGTTCGCCACCCCCCGGGAGGTCGCCAAGGCCAAGCGGGCCAAGCTGCGGGTCACGCGCTACAACCCACCCAGCCGCCAGCCCTACTTCGTCGAGTTCATCAAGCAGCAGCTGCTGCACGACCCGGCCTATGACAAGGTGCTCGGCAAGGAGGGCACCGAGCGGCGCAAGCGGGCGGTGTTCCAGGGCGGCCTGCGGATCTACACCACCCTCCAGCCCAGACGGCAGTCCCAGGCCAGGGCGGCGGTCAGCAACCAGCTCTGGAGCAGGTTCGGACGCAACGGCAACCCGACCGGCGCCCTGGCCAGCGTCGACCCCAAGACCGGGCGGATCCTGGCCCTCTACGGCGGCCGGGAGAACTTCAAGCGGTTCCAGGTCGACCTGGCCACGGCCAGGGGCGGCGCCGGCTTCCAGCCCGGCTCGTCGTTCAAGGTCTTCTTCCTGGTCGCCGCCCTCGAGAAGGGCATCTCCCCCGGCCGGGTCTACAACTCCCCGGCCCGGATCGTCATCCCCGCCCGCCGCTGCTACACCGGGATCAACCAGCCATGGGACCCGGGCAACGCCGGCGACGGCGAGGCCGGCGTGTTCAACATGTACCAGGCCACGGCCCACTCGGTGAACACCTACTTCGCCCAGCTGGCCATGGACGTCGGCATCGAGCGGGGCATCGAGGCCGCCCGGAGGATGGGGATCAGCGTCCCCCCGGCCGGCTCCAGGGACTACGACGAGCACTGGAACGTCTGCTCGTCGGTCCTCGGGGTGGTGCCCGTGTCGGTACTCGACATGGCCAGCGCGTACGGGGTGCTGGCCAACAAGGGCGTGCGCTGCCCGGCCTACTCGATCGCCAGGATCGAGAGCCCGGACCGCAAGCTGTACGAGCACAGGTCCAACTGCACCCGGGTGATCGAGCCCAAGATCGCCGCCACGGTCACGGCCATGCTGCGCGGGGTGGTGACCGGCGGCACCGGCACGGCGGCGGCCCTGCCCGGACGGCCGGTGGCCGGCAAGACCGGCACCGCCCAGGACTACAAGAGCGCCTTCTTCAACGGCTACACGCCCCAGATGGCCACCTCGGTGTGGGTCGGCTTCACCCCCAAGCCGGTGCCCATGCGCTACCAGAACGGCGGCCGGCCCGTGTACGGCGGGACCTTCCCGGCCATGGTCTTCCACGACTACATGGCATCGGCCCTGAGCGGCGCCCCGGTGGAGGGCTTCCCGGCGGCCCCGCCGCCCCCCAAGCCGCCGACCACCACCCCGCCGGGGACGCCGCCGCCGCCGACCACCAACCCGCCACGGACCACGCATGCCGACGTGCTCGTGCCCGGCGTGGTCGGGCTCCCGGCCGGCGCGGCCCGGGCGGTGCTGAGGACCACCGGGCTGAGCGCGGGCCTGGCCTACAGCGGCCGGGGTCGGCCCGGCCGGGTGACGGCCCAGAGCCCGGGGGCCGGCGACCGGCTGCCCAGGGGCTCCTACGTGACCCTGGTGGTCGGCCGCCGCTAGCCGGGGTTGCCGCCGAGGCGGTCCAGGACCAGGCGACGCACCTCGTTGCCGTCGGCGCGGCCCCTGACCTGGGGCATGAGCCGGCCCATGACCTTGCCCAGCTCCCTGGGGCCGCTGGCCCCCGAGGAGGCCACCGCCTCGTCGACCAGCCGGGCCAGCTCGGCCGGCTCCAGGGCGGCCGGCAGGAACCGCTCCAGCACCGACCGCTCGTAGGCCTCCTGGTCGGCCCGCTCGGTCCGGCCGGCCTCCCGGTAGACCTGCTCGGCCTCGCGCCGCTTGCGGGCCTCCCGCTGGAGCACGGCCACCGCCTCGTCGTCCGAGAGGTCCCCGCGGGCGTCGATGGCCGCCGACCGCAGCGCCGACAGGGCCAGCCGCAGGGCCGCCGTCTCCCGGCTCTGCCGGGCCTTCATGGCCGCGAACATCGCCTGCTGCACGTCGTCGATGAGCATGGGCCGAGCCTACAGCTACAATCCCCCTTCATCCCACAGCCACGTCCCAGGAGCGCGACCGCATGCCCGCAGCCTTGACGAGGGTCGCCGTGGCGGCCGGGGCGGTGGCCGCGGCCGCGGCGGCCTGCGTCGGCTACGGCGTGCTGGTCGAGCGGGACTGGTACCGGCTGCGGCGCGAGCGGGTCCGGGCCCTGGAGCCGGGGCAGCCGCCGCTGACCGTGCTCCACCTGTCGGACCTGCACCTGACGGTCGCCGACACTCGGCGGGTGGCGTTCCTGGAGCGGCTGGCCGCCGAGCAGGTCGACCTGGTGGTCATGACCGGGGACATGCTGGGCGAGCCGGCGGGGCTCGACCCGGTCCTGGAGGCCCTCAGCCGGTTCCGGCCGCGGCTTGGCGCGGTGGCGGTGCTCGGCTCCAACGACTACTGGGCGCCCCGGTTCCGCAACCCGCTCGGCTACTTCCTCGGGCCCAGCTCGCGACGGTCCCGCAGCTCCGGGCGCAACCCGTGGCGGGAGCTGGTCGACGGCCTGGAGGACCAGGGCTGGACCGTGCTGTCCAACCGCCGCGGCCGGCTCGGCGACGTCGAGCTGGCCGGCATGGACGACCCCCACATCCGCCGCGACGACCCCGCCGTGGCCGTCCCGCCCAACTCCAGCCACCCGCGTCTGCGCATGGGGATCGTGCACAGCCCCTACCAGCGGGCCCTTGACGCCTTCGAGCGCAACGGCTACGGGCTGCTGCTGGCCGGCCACACCCACGGCGGCCAGGTCCGCCTCCCGGGGGTGGGGGCGCTGGTGACCAACTGCGACCTGCCCCGGGACCGGGTGCGGGGGCTGTCGCGCTGGGGGTCGAGCTGGCTGCACGTCTCGGCCGGGCTGGGCACCAGCAAGTACGCCCCGTTCCGGTTCGCCTGCCGGCCCGAGGCGTCCCTGCTCGAGGTGGTGGCCAAGGCCTGAGCCTCTATCCTCTGTTGCAGGAGGAGGATGGATGGCCAAGGCCGACGCCGAGCCCAGAGGGCCGGGAATCCACATCGAGCAGGCGATCGGCCGGCTCTACCGGTTCCTGGCCGGCAACCGCTGGACCCGCTTCCCCTGGGCGGTCGTCCAGACCTTCTCCAAGGCCGAAGGGGCGCTGCTCTCGGGCAGCATGGCCTACTACACCTTCCTGTCGCTGCTGCCGCTGCTGATGGTGGCGGCCTTCGTGATCGCCACCTTCGCCAGCCCCGGCCCGGACGCCCGGGCGACCGTGGCCGAGGCCCTGAACCAGGTCTTCCCCGGCATCGGCACCGAGGTGTTCGAGGAGGTCATCGACCAGGTCGTCGCCAACCGGGCCGCCCTCGGGGTCTTCGGTCTCCTCAGCGTGGCCTACGCCGGCAGCGGCTTCGTCGGGTCGATGACCGCCTGCCTGAACCGCATGTGGAAGGTCCCGGCCGGCCGCAACCCGGTGGGCCAGAAGGTCGTCAACATCCTGATCGTGATGCTGCTCGGCTCGGTGCTGCTCGGCTCGGCCCTGCTCACCATCTGGGTGTCGGCCACCGCCCAGGAGACCCTCAACCTCGGGCCGACCAGCCCGGTCATCTCCATGATCGAGGAGGTGGCCGCGCCGGCCTCGATGCTGGTCGTGCTCCTGCTGATGTACCGGCTGCTGCCGGCACGCCCGCACTCCTGGCTGAGCCAGATCCCGGGGGCGATCTTCGGGGGCGTCGGCTTCTACCTGCTCAAGCGGGGCTTCGACCTCTGGGCCAGCCATTCGGCCGGCATCGGCGCCCTGCCCCGGTCGCTGGTGTCGGTGACGCTGCTGCTGGTCTGGCTCGGCTTCTTCGGCCAGCTCATCCTCTACGGCGCGGCCCTCAACGTGGTCCTGGACCGCCGCCACCGCGGCGAGCCGATCCTGCCCGAGGCGCCCCCGCCGACCGGCCGCTGAGCGGCGCAGCCCGTCCGATGGGTTCCACCCGGAGGTAGGCTGTTGAGGCACGAACCGCATGTGGACAAGGGGTCATGGCAACAGAACTCGAGCGGAAGCCAACACCCGAGCTGCGGCAGGTGTCACAGCCCGAGGGCCAGGAGCGTTATGAGTCGCTCGGCTACCGGGCCAAGCGGGCCCTGCTCGGCCCGCCCTTCAAGACCGCCCAGCTGGCCCATGAGCGCATCTCCAAGCGGGTCGCGCTGGCGGTCTTCTCCTCGGACCCGATCTCCTCGACGGCCTATGCCACCGAGGAGATGCTGCTGGTGCTGGTGGTCGCCGGGTCGGCGGCCATCGGGCTGGCCCTGCCGCTGGCCGCCGGGGTGGCGGTGCTGCTGCTCATCCTGGTCCTGTCCTACCGGCAGGTGATCTCCGCCTACCCCCAGGGCGGCGGGGCCTACATGGTGACCCGGGACAACCTGGGCGGGTCGCTCGCCGCCGTCTGCGCGGCCGCCCTGCTGGTCGACTACGTGCTCACCGTGGCCGTGAGCGTCTCGGCCGGGACGGCCGCGCTGGCCTCGGCGATCCCGTCCCTGGCCGACCTGCGGGTCGAGATCTCGGTCGCCTTCGTGGTCCTGCTGGCCTGGGGCAACCTGCGGGGCATCCGGGAGTCGGGCAAGATCTTCGCCGTCCCCACCTACGTCTACATCGCCAGCCTGGGCGGCGTCGTCGTGCTGGGCGTCTACCGCATCATGTCCGGCCAGGTCGGCCCCATCGTCTACGACCCGGCCGAGGCCCGGGAGCTGGCCAGCTTCGGCGAGCCGGTGGCCGCGGTGTCGCTGTTCCTGCTCCTGCACGCCTACGCGGCCGGGACCACCGCCCTGACCGGGGTGGAGGCGATCGCCGACGGCGTCCCGGCGTTCAAGAAGCCCGAGGCCCAGAACGCCCAGCGGACCCTGGTCGCGATGGCCCTCATCATGGGGTTCCTGTTCATCGGCATCACCTACCTGGCCATCCACCTCGACGCCCGCCCGTTCTCCTCCGGCCACCCGACCCTGGTCGCCCAGCTCGCCGAGCACGTGCTCGGCCACAGCCCCATCGGCCACGCCCTGTTCGTGTTCGTGCAGATCGCCACCCTGTTCATCCTGGTCCTGGCGGCCAACACCGCCTTCAACGGCTTCCCCATCCTGGCCTCGTTCGCCGCCCAGGACGCGCTCATGCCCCGGCAGCTGCGCAAGCGCGGCCACCGGCTGGTCTACTCCAACGGCATCCTGCTGCTGGCCGCCGGGGCCGTGTTCCTGGTGATCGCCTTCCATGCCAGCGTGCACGCGCTGATCCCGCTGTACGCCATCGGGGTGGTGACCTCCTTCACCCTGGCCCAGGCGGGCATGACCCGCCGCCACCTGCGGCTGCGCCAGCCCGGCTGGCGCGGCGGCCTGGCCATCAACGGCCTCGGGGCCACGGTGACCCTGCTGGTGCTGATCGTCATCACCATCACCAAGTTCACCCACGGGGCCTGGATGGTGGCGGTGGCGGTGCCGCTGCTGGTCTGGCTGCTGCTGCGCACCCAGCGGACCTACCGGGGCGAGCTGGGCGAGCTCAAGGTCGAGGTCAACGACCGCATGGCCCCGCCCAAGCCCCGCCACGAGGTGGTGGTCCTGGTCGAGGCCCTCGACCGGGCGACCATCGGGGCGCTGCAGTACGCCCGCCAGCTCAACCCGCTGCGCATGACCGCCGTGCACATCGCCGTCGACCCCGAGCGGGCCAAGGAGCTGGCCGCCCTCTGGGCCCGGGTCAACATGCCGGCCCCCCTCGAGGTGGTCGACGCCCCCGACCGCAACCTGCTGGCCACCACCCAGGCGACCATCGCCGAGCTGGTCCGGCCCGACACCGAGGTCACCGTGCTGGTCCCCAAGCGCCGCTACGCCACCCTGTGGCGGCGGATCCTGCACGACAACTCCTCGGCCGGCCTGGTCCGGGCGCTCGGCGACCTGGATGGCGTCAACGTGACCATCGTGCCCTTCCGGCTGAGCCGGCGTCCCCTGCTGCGCCCGGTCCCCTCGGCGTGACCGGCACCGCGGGCGTGCCGCACGCCCTGCTCGACGCCGACGCCGTCGCCCTGCTGGAGCTCGACCGGCCCGTGGACGTCCTGGTCGGCATCCCGTCGTTCCAGAACGCCCGGACCATCGGCCACGTCGTCCGGGCCGTCGAGGCCGGGCTGCGCAAGCACTTCCCCGACCGCCGCTGCCTGATCGCCGTCTCCGACGGCGCCTCCACCGACGGCACGGTCGCCGCGGCCATGGCCGCCACCACCACCGGGGACGAGGAGCCGCTGCTGCTCGACCCCAAGGTCGAGCCCCCCGACCGGCTGGCCATGACCTACATCGGCCGATCCGGCAAGGGCTCGGCCTTCCGGGCGCTCT
>JBJMHP010000003.1:0-4500 GCA_045807325.1 Actinomycetes bacterium
CGGCACCTGACCCCAAGGCCGAGCTGCACCGGTACCTGCAGATCGGGCGCGACGCACTGGTCTGGAAGCTGGACGGGCTGTCCGAGTACGACGTGCGGCGACCGCTCGTGCCCACCGGTACCAACCTGCTGGGCCTGGTCAAGCACGTGGCCAGCACGGAGGCGGGGTACCTGGGCGAGACGTTCGGCCGGCCGTTCCCAGAGCCGCTGCCATGGCTGGACGAGGGCGCCGAACCCAACGCCGACATGTAGGCCACCGCCGAGGAGTCCCGGGAACAGATCGTTGGTCTGTACCACCGTGTCTGGGCGCACTCGGACGCCACGATCGACGCGCTGGCGCTGGATGCCGTCGGCAAGGTGCCGTGGTGGCCGCGGGAGCGGCGCGAGGTCACGCTGCAACGGATCCTCGCGCACATGATCGCCGAGACCCATCGGCACGCCGGCCACGCCGACATCGTCCGGGAGCTCATCGACGGCTCCGTCGGGCTGCGGGAAGGCAATGACAACATGGCGCCGGGCGATCAGGCCTGGTGGGAGCGCTACCGCAGTCGGTTGGAGCATGCCGCGCGGGAGGCCGGCTCGGCCTGAGTGGATTCCACCAGCCAGTCGGGCCCTCCATCACCGCTGGAGCGGTTGCTGGTGGACCTGCCGCTGACCTCGGCGACCTCGACGACGCCGTCCACCGCCAGTGACCGGCCGGTCCGGTTCACCGTGGCGATCTGGGGGAGACCAACGGCGCTGGCGGTGGCGGGTGGCGCCACGGCTGGCCCGGTCGGTGTGCTTGGCGGCTGCGTGCTGGACCTGCGGGCGGCCAGCTTCACCGCGCCGGTGACCACCATCACGGCGGTGACGGTCCTCAGCGGCGTCGACGTCCTGGTCCCTCCGGGCGTGCGGGTCGAGCTGAGCGTGTACGGGCTGTTCCGCAGCGCCGACAGCCTCCTCCCCGAGCAGCACCTTCCGCCTGATACGCCGCTGGTGCGGGCGCGCTGCTTTGCCCTCTTGGGTGGCGTGGAGGCCAAGCCCAGGCTGCGACGGGACATGCGGGCGATCGACCCACGACGCTAGCTGTGGTTCCCAGCTAGGTTCTGGTCTCGGAGCCTCTGAGGCGTTGGGCACCACCGAATGAGGAGGGTGAGGCCGGTGCGACGGTGACCGCCGCGTCGTCGCCGGGCCGGAGGGCGGCGGGAGGCCGCCCGCAGGGCCGGCCTTGAGGATGTAGAGAAACTTCTTAACAGCCATCATCGCCGCCGCATGTGTGGTCTCGGGTGATGCTTGCCAGGTGGGCCTCAGCTGAGGCTTGACAGTGGCCAAGGATGGTCACACCGTGCGCCGGTGGGAGGGTGGTGTCGCGACCGTGAGGAGCTCAGCAAGCCGGCGGTCCTTGCTGGCCGCCGTCATCGCGCTGTCGATCATGCTCGCCGGTTGCACCGGGGACGGGTGGTGGCCTTCCACCAGCGTCACGGCGACCACCGCAGCCCCGCCAGCGACCCCGCCACCGCCTCCACCGGCCGAGCTGTGCGGGGGACCAGCTACCCCAGCCCAGAGCTTTTGGCTGTCCGCCCCCGGAGGAGCAGTCCTGTATGCCGCGGTGGTTGGGACCGGGCCGACCACGGCCGTGTTCGTGCATGAGGCCGGCCCAACAGGGCTGTGCGGCTTCTGGCCCTATGCCGCCTGGCTGGCCAGGACCAAGGGGGTGCGGTCGGTGCTGTTCAGCCAGTGCGGCGCTGGTGCCTCCCAATGCCCCCCCGGCGATGCGGCCGACCAGTGGCTGGCTGTGACCACGGCCGCGGTGGCCTGGGCCCGGGCCCACGGCGCCGGTCAGATCACCCTGGTGGGGGCCTCGGCCGGTGGCGTCGTGGCCCTGCAGGTCGCGGCCTCGATCCGCCCGCCGGTGGATGGCCTGGTCGACCTGTCAGGGGAGCGGCGCTGGATGGGGCTGGACTCGCTGGCGGCCGCTCGGCGCCTGGGGGTGCCGGCGTTGTTCGCGGTCGCTCCGGGGGACAGCTATGTCAGCGTGGGCACGATGCGGCAGCTCTATGAGGCTGCGCCGGTTCGGGCCAAGCGGCTGGTGGTGATGGCTGATGACGCGGGCCATGGCTGGGATCTACTGGGGGGCGCCGCTGGGATGGACTGGTCGCCGCTGGCCGTGACGGTGGCGGCATGGATCCAGGGTCGCCACCGGTAGCGGAGGCGACTCGGGCATGGAAGCGAACCGGGCCCCTCGCATGACCATCCCCACCCAGCTCGTCCTCCGAGCCCTGCTCGCCGACCCCGCACAAGAGCTGTACGGGGTGGAGATCGGCCAGGCGGCCGGGCTGCCCAGCGGGACCGTGCATCCCATCCTGGCCCGGATAGAGGGCGTCGGCTGGCTGACCTCCGGCTGGGAGGACATCGACCCAAGGGCCGAGGGCCGCCCGGCCGCCGCTACTACCGCCTGACCCCCGAGGGGATGGAGCTGGCCCGGGCCGCTCTGGCCCGCGCCTACAGCGCCACCGCTCGGCCCGCCTGGCTGCGACCCCTGGGGGAGGAGTCATGACCGCCCTCATGGGGTCCTGGTGGACCGGCCAGGCGGGCCAGCCTGGTGGTGCGCTCGGCCGCCCTGCCCCTACCGTCTGAGCACCGCTGGCGCTACCGTCAGGAGTTCCTTTCTGAGCTGTACGGCATGACCCCGGCCGAGCAGCGGCGTCACGCCACCGGGATCGTCTCCCGCGTCGTAACCCTCCGGATGGCCCTCAGCGAGCCGGAACGGCTCCTATCCGAGGAGGCCACCATGGCTAAGCCCTTCCTGTGTCGCATCGGCAGGCACCGCTGGCAGCGGCTGCGCAATCCCGAAGGCGGCTGGTACCGCGAATGCCGCGGCTGCGGCAAGCAACGCCACGGCATGGGCGGGCCGAGCTCCAGCGGCGGCACCACGCTTCCGATGGGTCCGGCCTGGCTCGGGCACCACCGGCGAAGCCCACGGCTGCCTCGTTCGTGGTAGGCCCTTCCTGATGCCCGGCCGGTCCTGGCCGGCAGTGTGAGCCGTCAGCTTCCTCCGGCGACGCCGTAGACCTTGTGGCAGCCAGTCGGGGGTCTTGCGGAGGCCTCTGCCGAGGCCATCGTCACAGCGGGCCACTGGACGGTCACGAGCGGCCTCCTGCGGCCCGCAAGCCTCAGGCTGCGGGTGAGAAAGAGCAGCGCCACTCCGACCGGGCCCTCCTCAGGGTCTCCCAGCCAGGCAACCCCGATCGGGTTGGCGATGACGCGACCCGGAGCCCGGTCCAGATCCGGCTTGAGGGCGGCCAGCACCATGAAGGCCGCCGTCGCGGCCCGGCCAGCCAGGCGACCGGCCGCCAGCGAGGCGACAGCAGCCGACCGGTCGGGAACAGCAGGGGGGTGAACACCAGCGCCAGGGCCATGGTCAGATGCCACGACCCGCCGAACATGGCCCAGGCCACCAGGATGGCGCCCGGCAGCGACCCGGACCGGGTCCAGTAGGCATAGATGATGTATTCCCTGCTGGTGCCCAGGTTGCTGCCAGCAGCCCGATGGCCGTGAAGATCCAGCCGATGGCGTTGCCGGGTCGGTGGCCACGATCAAGGCCCCGATGACCATGAACGCGCTGACGCCCACCAGCAGCACCAGGAAGCCGGCAGGCTCCTGTTGGAAGCTGCCATTGGCGACCGAGAGGATGGTGGTGACGACCATGCTGATGACGAACAGCGCCAGCAGCGACAAGGCCACCCAGGTCCAGCACCTGCGCACGGTGCCGCCTCGCTCCTTGGTCGCCCTGAACCGCATCCTGCGAACCGGGCCACGTTCCACCGCGGGACCGTCCCAAGATCGTTACGAATGACCTGGCAGCACCGAACCGGACATTCGGGCGGCACGCGGTTCAAGCGTCAAAGACCTCAGCGACGGGCCACCAGAGACCGGTCGGGTCAGCTCGCCGGTGGCCGATCGCTGCGGCGGTACACGACCCGCTGGCGCTGGTTCGGATAGGGCCGCAGCAGCTCGTAGGTGGCCGTCCAGTCCGGGTGCTCGGCCTCGGTATGCCACTCCAGATCCCAGGGGCCGAGGAACCAGCGACCGCAGCCGTCGATCGGACAGCCCCACTTGTCCCAGGGCTGGCCAGGGTCGTGGAAGCCGAGCAGGGTGTCTGGCCGCATCCGGCGGACCTCCAGACAGGGGATACAGATAGGGACCGTGAACAGGCCCTCGACCTGGCTGAAGGGGCCGGTGAAGGTGCCACAGATGGAACAATGCCGCCCCACTCCGCACCCCCGATGCTCGAACTGGTGTACGAGTAACGATAGCAGGTGTCGAGGTGGCAGGAGTCGTGCAGCTCCGACGCCTTCTCAGGTTGGTCTGATTGCGGCCACGGACCCCAATCGCTACTTCCAGCCTCGCAAAGGGCGGGTGTGGTTAGGCGTCGGCCTTGGTGGTGCCGGGCGGCCCGGCCAGCACCGTGGGGACATACTCGAGCAACTGCAGCCGACCGTCGAAGGTGCGGCTGGCAACC
>JBJMHP010000004.1:0-2550 GCA_045807325.1 Actinomycetes bacterium
GCCGCCATGCCGCCGCTGCCCGGGCCGCCCGGGTTCGACCGCGCCTTCCTGCTGTCGGCCAACACCACCGGCCACCTGGAGCGGGCCTTCGCCAGCATCCAGCTGGGCGAGCTGCCCGAGCGGCCGCCACTGATGCTCGCCTTCCCCTCCGCCCTGGAGGACGGCTGGGCGCCGCCCGGCCGGGCGGCCATCTGGCTGTCGACCTTCGTGCCCTGGCGGCTGGCCGGCGGGCCGTGGGACCGGACCGCCCTGGAGCGGGCCGCCGACCACACCTGGCAGGCCACGGCCAGGGCCCTGGGGACGGCCCTGGACCCGGTCGAGCGCCACCTCACCGGCCCGCTGGAATGGGTCGCCCGCCACGGCAGCCCTCAGGCCAACCCCAACCATGTCGAGATGAGCCTCGACCAGCTGCTGTCGTTCCGCCCCTCGCCCAGCCTGTCCGGCTACCGGACCCCGATCGGGCGGCTGTTCCTGACCGGCGCCGGCACCCACCCGGGCGGTGGCGTCACCGGCCTGCCCGGCCGCAACGCCCCCGCCGTGGTCCTCGACAGCCTCGGCGCCGCCCGCGGGAACCGGGCCTGGCGGCTGCGCCGCCAACTGGCCCTGGTCCGCGACGCCGCCCACGCCCTGCGCACCCTGCGCGCCGGCGACCCTTGGTGAGAACCTCATGGACCCGGACCGGGCCGCCGAAGGCGGTCGCGGCCTGCGGTACGACCCGAGAGCGACCCGGCGCTGTTCGGCGCCACGGCCACCCCAACTCGACGGCTGCCCTCCCCCCGGTGGAAGTCCGCACCCACGAACGGGTCATGCCTTGCTCGAGCAGGAATTGATCACCTACCCGAGGGCTTGGGGGGTCGCGGCCGTAGGCCATGGCCAGGCCCCGTGGTACAGCGGGGCGAGGTCACGGTCTCAGGTGCCGTCGCGGGGCAAGCGCAGGAAGTGCTTGTGGGTCGCCGACCAGGAGACGGCGCCCATTGTGGAGCAGCATCCGTCGGGTGCCGCCGAGGTCGTTGACGTACAAGATTGCGGCGACATACTCGCGCCGACGCCATGCGGGGCACGGCCGCCCGCTCTTGGGCCGGGGTTGGATCAGCAGGTGAGAGGCGTTGCCATGCGGGGTCGGCCAGATGCGGGGTAGCGCTGGCGCGGCAGCCCTGCGAACTCGAACGTATGTTCTCGACTGTCGCGTCCGCCGGGTACGATCCTGGGTGCCATGCGGCACACCACCTTCCGGTTCGCGCTCGCTCCCACCCCCGCACAGGTGGTGATGCTCGCCCGGCACGCCGGGGCGTCGAGATTCGCCTACAACCAGTGCCTTCAGCTGGTCACCGACGCCCTCGCCAGCAAGCGCACCGATCCACAGGTCAGGGTCCCGTGGTCGGGATTCGACCTGATCAATGCCTACAACGGCTGGAAGCGCAGCGAGGCCGCCGGGCGCATGTTCGTCGCCGCCCCGGACGGCACCATCACCAAGCAGGTCACGGGCCTGGCGTGGCGGCATGCAGTCTCCGCGCAGGTGTTCGAGGAGGCCGCGGTCGACCTCGGTCGGGCACTCTCTGCCTACGCCGAGGCCAAAGCCGGAAAGCGGAAGGACCGGGTCGGCTTCCCGAGGCGCAAACGCAAGGGACGGTGTCGGGACAGCTTCCGACTGCGCAACAAGCAGGGCAAGGGCGGCCGCTATTACATTCGGATCGGTGAGGGCCACCCCCGCTCACTGAGCCTGCCGACCATCGGCGTGGTCCGGGTGCACGACGACACCCGCATGCTGCGGCGGTTGCTCCGCCCGGTCGGGCACCTCGACCCCGACACCGGGCAGCCGGTGGTGGCGCCGCGCGCCAAGGTGCTGTTCGCCACGGTCAGCCGGCACGGCTCCCGTTGGTATGTCAGCCTCAACGTGCAAGCCCCCGACTTCCACGCCCAGCGCCGCCACCCGCCCCACCCCGCCGACGACAGCGGCGGGTTTGTCGGGGTGGACCGCGGCCTTGCCGCATTCGCGGTGGCGGCCACCGCGGACGGGACCGAGGTCGGCCGCTTCCCGGCGCCCACGCCGCTGCCGCGGGGGATAGTGCGCCTGCGGCGGCTGTCTCGTGCGGCCTCCCGCGCCCAGCCCGGCTCGTACAATCGGGCCAAGGCGACCCGGCGGCTTTCGCGGCAGCACGCCCGCATCGCCGATGCCCGTCGAAGCTTCCTCCACGAGGTCTCCAGCCAGCTCGTCCAGACCCACGACCGGCTGTGTCTGGAAGACCTCGCCGTCGCCAACCTCATGACCAACCGGCACCTGGCCCGCGCCATCGGGGATGCCGCCTGGGCCGAACTCGCCCGCCAACTCGGCTACAAGGCGGCCTGGTTCGGGACCGAGCTGGTCGTCTGTGACCGCTGGTTCCCATCCACCAAGACCTGTTCGCGCTGCCGGCTGGTCAAGCGACAGATGGGGTTGGCCGAGCGGATGCTCTACTGCGACGGCTGCGGCCTAGTCGCAGACCGGGACCGCAACGCCGCCGCGAACCTCGCCGTCTGGGCCGAGCGCTCCCACGCCCAGGCCCCGGACCG
>JBJMHP010000005.1:0-3753 GCA_045807325.1 Actinomycetes bacterium
AGGCCACCCAGCGGTTCGCCACCATGGACGACCTGGTCGCGGCCAGGGCGACCATCGAGGAGCGCGAGGAGTACGAGCCCCACCTGGCCGCGGGCACGGTCGTGTACGCCGGGGTCGACTACCACGCCATCCTGGAGCGGGCCCAGGCCGAGGCCGACGTCCTGCTGTGGGACGGCGGCAACAACGACCTGCCGTTCTACCGTCCCGACCTGCACATCGTGGTCGCCGACCCGCTGCGGGCCGGCCACGAGTCCAGCTACCACCCCGGCGAGGCCAACGCCCGCGCCGCCGACGTGCTGGTCATCAACAAGGTCGACGAGGCCACGGCCGAGCAGGTGGCCGCCCTCGAGGAGCAGCTCAAGCAGCTCAACGCCGGCGCCGTGGTCGTCAAGGCGGCCAGCCCGGTCCGGGTCGAGGACCCCGAGCTGGTCACCGGCAAGCGGGTCCTGGTCATCGAGGACGGGCCCACCCTGACCCACGGCGAGATGAGCTACGGCGCCGGCGTGGTCGCGGCCCGCCGCCTCGGCGCGGCCGAGATCGTCGACCCCCGCCCGTGGCTGGTCGGCTCCCTGGCCGAGGTCTACGAGCGCTACCCCCACATCGGCGCCCTGGTCCCGGCCATGGGCTACTCCGACGCCCAGATCCGCGAGCTGGAGACAGTCATCAACCGGGCCCCGGTCGACGCGGTGGTGATCGGCACCCCGATCGACCTGCGCGGCATCGCCGACATCGCCCACCCGGCCACCCGGGTCCGCTACGACCTGGTCGAGCAGGGCCAGCCCGACCTGGCCGCCGTCCTGGAGCCCATCATCCGAGCCAGCGCCAAGCCCATATCCGCAGCCACCGAGGAGCCGCACCGATGACCACCGACGCCCAGACCGGCGACTACCGCACCTTCCTGGAGGCCCAGCCCGTGCCCACCCTGCGCGACTGGGCCCTGGAGGTGGCCAGGGACAAGCGCGACGTCGGCTTCTACTGGGAGGTGGCCAAGCACCTGCCGTCCACCGAGGACGTCAACCGCGACTGGGCCGCCTACGACCCCATCGACGCCATCCGCGAGCTCGGCCACCTGGTCACCCACTTCCGTGAGGAGGCCGCCGACCCCGAGGTCGCCGACCTGCTCCGCATCCGCTATGTCGACTACCTGGTCGAGCATGCCGACGACCGGAGGTTCGACCGACGGACTGGCTCCAGTCACCCGACGACTGGCTGAGCCGGCTCCTCCTCCAGCGGGGGCTGGCGGCCATCTACCTGGTCGCGTTCCTGGTCACGGCCAACCAGTTCCGCCCCCTGCTGGGGGAGCGGGGCCTCCAGCCGGCGCCCCGGTTCCTGGCCGCCGTCCCGTTCGCCCGCGCCCCCAGCCTGTTCCACCTCCACTACTCGGACCGGTTCCTGACCATGGTCGCCTGGGCGGGGGTCGGGCTGGCCGGCGCCGCCGTGGCTGGCCTGCCCGAGCAGGGGCCGGCCTGGGTGTCGATGGCCGTCTGGCTCGCCCTGTGGGCCCTGTACCTGTCGGTTGTCAACGTCGGCCAGACCTTCTACGGCTTCGGCTGGGAGACGCTGCTGCTGGAGGCCGGGTTCCTGGCCGTCTTCCTGGGCCCGGCCGCGCAGGCCCCGCCCACCCTGGTGCTGTGGCTGTACCGCTGGCTGCTGTTCCGGGTCGAGTTCGGAGCCGGGCTGATCAAGCTGCGCGGCGACCGCTGCTGGCGTGACCTCACCTGCCTGGACTACCACCACGAGACCCAGCCGCTGCCCGGCCCCCTCAGCTGGTACTTCCACCACCTGCCGCGGCCCCTGCACCGGGTCGAGGTGCTGGCCAACCACGCCGCCCAGCTGGTGGTGCCGTTCGGCCTGTTCGCCCCCCAGCCGGTCGCCCGGGTCGCCGGGCTGGTCATCATCGTCACCCAGACCTGGCTGCTGGTCAGCGGCAACTTCTCCTGGCTGAACCTGATCACCATCGTGCTGGCCACCTCCGCCCTGGACGACACGCTGCTGCGGGCCGTGCTGCCGGTCGACCCGCCGGACCGGCTGGCCGCCCCGGCCGGCTGGCAGCTGGCCGCCGTGGTCGCCCTGGCCCTGCTGGTCGCCGTGCTGAGCGTCCGGCCGGCCGGCAACCTGATCGGCCGCCGCCAGCTCATGAACGCCAGCTTCGACCCGCTGCGCCTGGTCAACACCTACGGCGCCTTCGGCGCCATCACCCGGGTGCGCCGCGAGGTCGTCCTGGAAGGGACCGACGACCCCTCCCCCGGCCCGGACACGGTCTGGGCCGAGTACCAGTTCAAGGCCAAGCCGGGCGACCCCCGCCGCCGCCCCCGCCAGGTCGCCCCCTACCACCTGCGCCTGGACTGGCTGCTGTGGTTCGCGGCCATGGCCCCGCCGTCGGCCCACCCGTGGATGGCCACGCTGGTGACCCGCCTGCTCGAGCACGACCGGCCAACCCTCAAGCTGCTCGGCGGCAACCCCTTCGGCGACCAGCCGCCCGCCGTCGTCCGGGCCCGCCTGTACCGCTACCGGTTCACCACCCCGGCCGAACGCCGCCAGACCGGCGCCTGGTGGTCCCGCGACCTCCTCGGCGACTACCTCCCGCCGCTGCGCCTGAACCCCTCCGGCGAGGGCCGAGCCCGCCGGGCATAGACGTTCCGGGCGGTCCGGCATTACGGTGAACCGGCTTCGGATCTCAACGGGGAGGTCGGGTCGTGCGCAAGCTGCTCCTCATCCTGACGGCGATCGGGCTGCTGATCGCCACGGCAACCGGCGCCTCGGCGGCCAAGCCGGGCCCGGGGACCGGCACCGGGGTCGGGTCCGTGTTCGTCCCCAACCCCGTCCAGTCGTTGGGTGACGAGTCGCTGACCGACCAGAAGGACGCCGACGCGGCCGTGCCGGCGGCCGCCTACCACGACGTCACCCTCACCAACCTCGACGGCAGCGGGTTCCTGCACGGCGACTACGCCACCGTGGTCAGCGAGACCGGCAACCCCGCCTACTCGCCCACCAACACCTTCCGCTACACCCGCCACCAGGACGAGTTCGAGCAGGTCATGGCCTACTACTGGGTGACCGAGTCGCAGAAATACATCCACGGCCTCGGCTTCGGCGTTTCGCGCAGGCCGATCGACAACCAGCCGCAGCGGGTGCGGATCAACCAGCTCGGCTACGACAACTCGTTCGAGACCGATCATCCGACGCTCGAGCTGCGCTTCGGAAAAGGCGGGGTCGACGACGCGGAGGACGACGAGGTGATCCTCCACGAGTACGGCGACGCGATCCATTCGTCGCAGAACTTCTCGTTGCCTCCGAGCAGGCCGGCGCGATCAGCGAGGGCTTCGGGGACTACTGGGCGGTGACCGTCTCCAACGTCGTCGCGCGACAGCTCGGCGTGCCCGAGCTGGAGCCGCTTCCGTGCGTCGCGGACTGGGATTCGACCTCGTACACGAGCCGCGTTCCGCATTGCCTGCGGCGGGTCGATCTCGATCTCCACTACCCGGGCGATCTGAACGGGGAGGTCCACCACGACGGCGAGATCTGGTCCCGCGCGCTCTGGGACATCCGCCGGGGCCTCGGCCACGTCAAGGCCGACACGATCATCCTGCAGGGCTCGTTCGACTTCCCGGGCACGACGATGCCCGACCTGGCGCAGCGCACCGTGGACGCCGCGCAGCAGCTGTATGGAAACGCCGCGAGGAACGTCGTCCGCGGGGCGTTCGTCGACCGCGGCATTCTGAACTAGCTGGACCACCTACGGCAGGGGCCGCC
>JBJMHP010000006.1:0-3913 GCA_045807325.1 Actinomycetes bacterium
TCACGTCTCCGTGCCGCCGGGGGGTCTTCCCCTTGAGGCCGCAAGACGAGAGGAGACGGATCGTGGCAACCTATCGCGACCCATCTGCTCTGGGGGCGGAAGCCGTGACGCCCGAGACGCAGGCCGCAGCTGCCACCCGCGACGGCTTCGTCACATACGACGAGCTCAGGGGGCCGGACCTCGACGCTGCGCGCTGGAGCCCGGCGCGCCTGCCGCTCCCGACGGGCGGCGAGCACATCCCGCTGGACCCCAACGCGGAGCTGGCCGTCGGCGAGGGCGAGGTCCGAGTGACGATCCCCCGCTTCTCGCTGGCGCACGACACGTTTCGGCCTGCCGACAGCGCCAAGTACCTCATCATCTCGACCCGCGAGTTCGAGCTGCCGCCGGATCGGCCCGCGACGTTCGCCGTCGACCTCGCGGTCGAGAGCATCGGCGGGGATCCGAGCAGCTGGGCGCGTGGGGAGCAGGCGAGCCGTTCTACCACGTCGTCGAGTCGCCGTACGAGGACTTCGACGACGACTTCACCCGGCTTCGTTCGTCCGAGATCACGCTCGACCGGAGCGGATCGACCGCGGCCTGGCGCGTCGACGGCCACATGGTGTACCAGACCCACGGCACCTTCATCCTGGAACGCGTCCGCATCGGGTTCGGGATCTGGACGATGCTGCCGATCCGGGACGGTCGCTCGGTCGACGGGCAGGGCATGAACGCGCGGTGACGCCGGTTCCGTGTCTGCGGGTCGACGCGTGAGTGGTAGGTGCCGGTGGCACGGCTGCTCGCCGCGCTACGGTGGTGCCGCCTGGCGGCGTGGCCCTGGCCGCCCTACCCACGCCTCTGGCGGGTAATGAGTGTGCCCTGGAGGTCCTGGATGCACTCAAGGCCGCGGAGGTCGACGACCGCATCCGCCATTAGCTGTGGGGACGCTCCTCCGGAGATTGGGGCACCTCAATGGGGGGTCAGTCGGGTGGGTGACGGCTGCGGAGCCAGGCTCCCTGGATCGCCAGGGCGGTGACCAGCAGGGAGGCGGCGTTGGTGGCCGCCTGGGCACGCATGGATGGGCTCCCGGCGGCGCCTTGGAGGACCAGCGTCGGCCCCAGCAGGGCCGCCAGGGCAACCAGCGGGCCGGTGGCGAACCAGCGCAGCAGGTACATGGGCCCGGCGAGCTCGCCCATGGCCGAGGCGGTCAGGAACTGGTCGAGCCCCAGGCGGCCGCGCTGCCCGGCGATGGCGGCGCTCCACACCAGCGCGGCGGCGACCGGAAGGCAGGCGGCGGCGGCCATGCCGAGGGCCGGGGCCGGCACCAGGCCAGCCAGCGCCAGCGCGATGGTGACGGTCAGCCCGATCGCGGTGAGGACGAGGATCGGGGTGACCGTGTGGAGCAGGATCAGGTCGCCCCAGCGCCACGGCAGCTGACGGCTGGCGTCGGGCTGGTCAGCCTCGCCCCGCAGCGGCTCGACCAGCCTGGCCGCCCCCAGGTAGGCGACCACGACCGCTCCGGCGGACAACAGCCGGCGGCCTGGCGTGACCGCAGCGGCCAGCGCCCCGCTGCCGCACAGCACCAGCGCCCAGCCGACCCGGCCGGGGGCGCGTAGCAGGCTGAGCCCGTCCCGCCAGGGCACGGCCAGCCAGCGTCGGCGCGGGTGGGGCAGCCCCAGCCGCCGCACGCCGACGAGGCTCTGGACGGCCTGGTGCCGCAGCAGCGCCGCGCCGCGCGGGTCGGCCATGAAGAGGCTGGCCCCCAGCCCGGCCCGGGTGCCGGCCCGCCGCTCCAGCTCCTCCAGGGTCACCCGGGCGGCGGTCCGCCAGGCGGCGACCACGGCGGTGACGGTCACGGCGGCCAGCAGAGCCGCCTGGAGGGGCCAGGCCGGGTCGCGCCCGCCCGCCGCCGCCACCAGCGGCCCGGCCGCCCACCCCCACGGCCCTGACCACGGGTCGGCCCCGACCGCTGCGGCACCGCCGACCCAGGCGGCCACAGCCGCCGCCAGCACCAGCGGGCTGCCCAGCAGCACCACCCGGGCGGTGACCGGAGACGACTCGACCAGCCAGCCGAGGGCCGCCGCCAGGACGCCGAACGCCGCCGGTCCGCACAGCGCCGCGGCCAGCAGCGGCCAGGCGGGCACCGCCAGCTCGGCCTCCAGCAGCACGAACGCGGCCAGCCCGAGCGCCGCCCCGGCGGCCGCGCCGACCAGCAGCCCGCGGCCGAGCCGGACCCGGACCAGCTCGGCCCGGGGCAGCGGTGAACTGAGCAGGAATTGCACCTCCGGGGCGGTGAACACCACTGGGCCCTGCCAGGTGGCGTGCCGTAGCGCCGCCAGCAGCCCGAGCAGCAGGGCCACGGTGGCGACGCGGGCCAGCCCGCCGCCGGTCAGCCACACCACCGACCCGCCCCGGGCCGGGCCCTGGCGCAGCGCCTGGAACCCGGCCCAGGCGCCGATCGCGGTATACAGCCCGACCGTGTAGAGGGCGGTGAACCGGTCCGAGCGCTGCTGCGGCGAGCGGTGCGCCCGCCGTCGCCGGCGCAGGAACCCGAGCGTCGCCGCCGAGGCCTGGTTCACCGCAGGCCCAGCCGGCGGGCCTTGGGGCCGCCGACCACCGACGCATACGCCCCCTGCTCGACCGCCCGGCCGTCATGCAGCACCACCGCGCGGTCGGCCAGGCCGGCGGCGAAGGCGAGCTGGTGGGTGGAGAGCAGGATCGCCGCCCCGTCCTGCTTGGCCGCCACCAGGATCCGGTGCAGCGCCTGCTGGGAGGGCGGGTCGAGCCCGACCACCGGCTCGTCCAGCAGCAGCAGCTGGAACGGTCGGACCAGCGCGCAGGCCAGCTGGGCTTTCTGGCGCATCCCCCGGGACAGCTGCCCCGGCAGGAAGTCGCCTCTGGAGGTCAGCTCGAACAGTTCCAGCAGCTCGGCCACGCGAGCGTCGAGGTCGTCCCCGACCCTGTGGGCGAGGCCGACAAGCTCCAGGTGCTCGCGCACGGTCAGGTCGGGATACAGCAGTGGGCTGTCGGGCACGAACGAGAGCGCCGCCCGCGACCGTTCCTCCGCCAAGTCGCCACCGGCCACCCTCACCAGCCCTTCGCTAGGCTCCAGCAGGCCCGCGACCAGCCGCAGGGTGGTCGTCTTGCCCGAGCCGTTGTGGCCGATCAGGACGACGCACTCGCCTGGCCGCACCTCTAAGTCGAGCAGATCGACCGCCACCAGCTCACCGTAGGACTTGCGGACCCCACGCAGCTCCAGCACAGGTTGAGTGGCCATGGGCCAACTCTAGAGCGTGCCGGAGATCTCAGTGGCGGGGCCGTTGCCAGATGATTGCTTCCGATTGGGTGGATGGGTTCTTAGTGGTCGTAGGCGACCAGGGAGCGCTTGTCGGCCGCGTCGATTTCCCAGTTCCACCAGATCGCGGCGGCCAGGGCGAGCAGCCGTTGGCCGACCCGGCCCCAGACCCCGGCCAGGGTGCGGCCGCCGTGCCGTTCCAGCCCAAGCTGGACTTTAAGGGTGTCGAAGGTGCTCTCGATCCACTGGCGCCAGCGGCCCAGCGAGCCGTGCCGGTCCGGTTCGTCGGTGCGGTCAGGGCGCAGCAGCCTGGCGCCATGGCCGGCGACCAGCTGTTCGAACTGGCGGCCGGCGAACCCCTTGTCGGCCAGGATGACCAACCCCGGCCGCAGCCGGTGCCGTTCGTGGTCCAGCAACCCAGCGACCACCTCACGCTCGCCGAGCTTGGGGTTGGCCAGGCACCAGGCCACCGGGAGCCCGTCGGGGGCGGCCAGCACCTACAGGCGAAAGCCCCAGAAGAAGCGGTGGTGGCTCTTGCAGTAGCCATAGCCGGCATCGGGCCAGAGGGCCGAGCGGCGGACCGTCTCGCGGGAGGCCGCGCACGGCACCGGGGTGGAGTCGACCAGCCGCAGCTGATCGCCC
>JBJMHP010000007.1:0-23221 GCA_045807325.1 Actinomycetes bacterium
CCGAGACGCGATGCCGAGCCGATACAGGCGAAGTCACTGATCCCATGCTGCCGAGAAAAGCCTCTAGCGAGCTGGCACGGTGCCCGTACCCCAAACCGACGCAGGTGGGCAGGTAGAGAATACCAAGGCGATCGGGAGAACTGTGGTTAAGGAACTCGGCAAAATACCTCCGTAACTTCGGGAGAAGGAGGGCCTCATTAGGGTGAAGGGCTTCGCGCCCCGAGCTCGAAGGGGTCGCAGAGAGCAGGGGGAAGCGACTGTTTACTAAAAACACAGCAGCGTGCTAAGTCGTAAGACGACGTATACGCTGTGACGCCTGCCCGGTGCCGGAAGGTTACGGGGAAGGGTTAGCCCGCAAGGGCGAAGCTCTGAACCTAAGCCCCGGTAAACGGCGGCCGTAACTATAACGGTCCTAAGGTAATAGCCCCGGGACGTGCCCCGGGCGTTGCCCCTTCTGGGAGTGATCCCAGAAGTGCAGCTGGCCATATGCTGGAAACCCCGAGCATCCGGCGGTACTCGTTCATGTCACACCCTCTTCGTAGGGTGCCGGCATGGGCAGTGAAAATCCGTCCGGTGCGGGCAATCAGCAGGAAAGGCCAGGTCTCGAGCAGTGGGTCGTCGGCTTCGTCGACGGCGAAGGCTGCTTCTCGATCTCGGTCGTGCGCAATCCCGGGTGCCTCCTCGGCTGGCAGGTCCAGCACGAGTTCTCGGTCACCCAGGCCGCGCCGTCCAGACCAGCGCTCGAACTCCTCCAGCAGGTGTTCGGGTGCGGGCAGATCATCGAGAACCGGCGCCACGACAACCATCGCCACTCGCTGCTTCGCTTCTCGGTGAAGCGGAGGAGCGAGCTGGTCGAGGTCGTCGTGCCGTTCTTCGAGGCGTATCCACTGGTCACCGCGAAACGCGCCGACTTCGAGGCGTTCGCCTCCGTCCTGCAGATGATGCGGACGGGAGCGCATCTCCACGAGGACGGCCTCCGCCGGATCGCCGCTGTCACAGAGCGGATGAACCGGCGGGCGCGGTCTCGATACCTGGAATCCTCAGAGGCCATACGCCGACCAGCTCGATCCGACATCGAGCTGAAGATATGGTCCTAGCCCCATGGCGACATGGGGAGCTCTAGAGCGAAATTCCTTGTCGGGTAAGTTCCGACCTGCACGAATGGCGTAACGACTTGGGCGCTGTCTCAACCAGTGGCTCGGTGAAATTGCAATACGAGTAAAGATGCTCGTTACCCGCGGAAGGACGGAAAGACCCCGGGACCTTTACTACAGCTTGATGTTGGAGTTTGGTACGGATTGTGTAGGATAGGTGGGAGACTATGAAGCTGGGACGCTAGTCTCGGTGGAGTCAACCTTGAAATACCACCCTGTTTGTGCTGGGCTTCTAACCACGGTCCGTGAACCCGGATCTGGAACAGCGTCAGGTGGGTAGTTTAACTGGGGCGGTTGCCTCCCAAAATGTAACGGAGGCGCCCAAAGGTTCCCTCAAGCTGGTTGGCAATCAGCTGTCGAGTGCAAGGGCACAAGGGAGCTTGACTGCGAGACAGACATGTCGAGCAGGAGCGAAAGCTGGGCCTAGTGATCCGGCAGTGGCATGTGGAAGCGCTGTCGCTCAACGGCTAAAAGGTACCCCGGGGATAACAGGCTTATAGTGCCCAAGAGTCCATATCGACGGCACTGTTTGGCACCTCGATGTCGGCTCATCGCATCCTGGGGCCGGAGTAGGTCCCAAGGGTTGGGCTGTTCGCCCATTAAAGCGGTACGCGAGCTGGGTTTAGAACGTCGTGAGACAGTGAATATCGCGCTGTCTGTAAATTCGGCTAAATGCTGGAAACTCCGGATGCATCCTGCGGTACCTCCATTGTCACACCCGAGCGGTAGAGTTCGGGACGACAAGAGGGGTGACAATCCGACAGGTGGGTGGTCCAAGTGACCGCGCCGGACAATCAGCAGGAAAGGCTGGACGACTACCTCGCGGGATACGTCGACGGGGAAGGAAGCTTCCACGTCGCGATCCAACGGAACCCGTCCACACGGTTCGGCTGGCAACTCGTCCCCGAGTTCCACGTCAGCCAGAACCCTGAGCGAGCCTCGATCCTCGAGCTCCTGCGAGCCAGACTCGGCTGCGGCCGGGTCCGGCCCAACGCCAAGGCTGGAGGTCGGGACAGATCGCTCGTCTATGTGGTACGGAACCGCAACGATCTTCTGACGAAGGTCATCCCGTTCTTTCGAGCCCACCCCATCCTCAGCGAGAAGCGCCTCGAGTTCGAAACCTTCGCTGTCATCGTGACGGCGATGGAGAACCGGGAGCATCTCTCAGCGGAGGGGTTCCATCGGCTCCTCGACCTCGCCGTCAAGATGAACGGTGGAGGTAGATACCGAAGGCTCGATTGGTCATCCAGAATCCTCAGAGGCCATACGCCGAACACGGGCATCAGCCCGTGAAGAGATGGTCCGACCCCCATGGCGACATGGGGAGCCAGGCGGAACAGAAACGACCTGGCCGCCGGGTGGCGACAAGCCCACCCGGAGGTAACAGACGTGTCGGTCCCTATCCTCCGTGGGCGTAGGAGATTTGAGGAGAGCTGTCCCTAGTACGAGAGGACCGGGACGGACGAACCTCTGGTGTGTGAGTTGTCGTGCCAACGGCACTGCTCATTAGCCACGTTCGGAAGGGATAAGCGCTGAAGGCATATAAGCGCGAAGCTCGCTCCAAGATGAGATCTCCCACAGGGTCGACCTGGTAAGGCCCCCGGCTAGACGACCGGGTTGATAGGCCGGAAGTGGAAGCACAGCAATGTGTGGAGCTGACCGGTACTAATAGGCCGAGGACTTGGCAACCAACTTCTTGTTGCACGCGCTCGCTGTGTAGTTCTGGAGGTTTCCGGTGTACCGGAGGCTCCAGAGCGTTTCGGTGGCCATAGCGGAGGGGAGACACCCGGTCCCATACCGAACCCGGAAGTTAAGCCCTCCAGCGCCGATGGTACTGCCCGGGAAGCTGGGTGGGAGAGTAGGTCGCCGCCGAGACTCTTCACGAAGCGCCGCCATTGTGCGGCGCTTCGTGGTGTCTGGCGTGCGTGTTCCCCCGGGTTCGGGCAAGATGCGCCACGTGGAGGACAACCCATCCCGACCGGACCCCCGCCGGCCCAGCGGCCGTCCAGGGCCCGGCCGACCGCCCAGCCGCCCGGCCCGCCGTGCCGGCGGCCCCCGCAGCAACCGTTCCGACCGAACCGACCGACCGGCCCGGAGCACCCGATCGGGTCAACCGGACCGGCCGGATCGCCGGCGCGGTGGGGAGGAGCCGGTGGTCGAGGGGCCCGGGGTCGGGGAGGTGCTGCCGGCGGAGGCGCTGGACGAGCTGCGGGAGACGGCGCGACCCCATGCCTTCGCGGACGCGGCCAGGGCGCTCGCCGATGCGGTGGTGGCGCTGTCGGAGGGCGAGGACCCCGAGGCGGCGGTGCGGGCGGCCCGGGCGGCCAAGCGGGCCGCGCCCAGGGCGGCGAGCGTCCGCGAGGCGCTCGGCATCGCCCTCTACCAGGCCGGGGACTTCCGGGGGGCCCGGACCGAGCTGGCGGCGGCCCAGCGCATCTCCGGCCGCGGGGACCTGGACGCGATGCTGGCCGACATCGAACGGGCCCTCGGCCGCCCGGAGCGGGCGATCGCCATCTTCGAGCGCGGCAACCGGTCGAAGATGGAGCCGGACACCGCGGCCGAGCTGCTGCTGGTCGCCGCCTCGGCCTACGGCGACCTCGGTCAGCCCGCGGCCGGCGTGGCCCTGATCCGCCGCCACGCCCGCTGGCCGGCCGAGCTGGCCGACCACCACCTGCGCCTGGCCTATGCCGAGGGCGCCCTGGCCGAGCAGGCCGGCGACCCGACCCGCGCCCGCGCCGCCTTCGCCCGCGTCGTCCAGGCCGACCCCGACTTCCATGACGCCGCTGAGCGGCTCGAGCGGCTCGGCCCTCCCAGATCGGACGCCAACCGCACCCGTTAACGAGGCCGGCACGCTCAGCCTGGGAGCACAACGGGGATGCTGGTCGAGCCCTACCCCTCCGGCTTGGGCTGGCGTTGCTGGATCCAGCGCAGGAGGCCGGCGGCGTTGGACCCGTAGCTGTTGAGGAGCTCGAAGCGCTCGGGGTCCCTCGCCTTGTGGCCTTCCTCCTGCTCGAAGCGTTCGCGGAGGGCGGCCTCGATGTGGTCCAGCTCGGGGCCGTGCTCCTGGGCGGCGCGTTCGGCGGTCTCGCACCAGCGCAGCAGCTTGTCCTCGGCCTCGGCGAGGCGGTCGGCCGGAGGGGTGATGGGGCCGAAATGGGTGAGGACCAGGTGGGCCGGGTTGCGTTCGGCGAACCGGTGGAGGCTGGCCACGGCCAGGTCGCGGTCGAAGTCCGGCGGGGGCGTGGCCGGCCGCAGCACCCCGGTCGACGGCAGCAGGACCCCGACGCCGTCGCCGGCGAACAGCGCCCCCAGGTCGGGCTCGAAGACCGCCAGGTGGTGCTTGGCGTGCCCGGGGGCGTGCAGCAGCTCCAGGCGCCGCCCGCCGAGGTCGAGGACCTCCCCGTCCTCGGCCGCCTTGATCCGGGCCGCCTCGACCGGCGTGAGCCCGCCGTAGACGGTCTCCATCAGGGGCCCGTAGACCCGGGCCGAGCTGGCCAGCAGCCGCTCGGGGTCGGCCAGGTGGCGGGCGCCGGCCGGGTGCACGACGACGGTGGCGTTCGGGAAGGTCCGGACCAGGTCGCCGACGCCGCCGGCGTGGTCGAGGTGGATGTGGGTGACCACGATCCAGGCCAGCTCGGCCGGGTCGAGGCCGGCCTCGGCGACCCCGGAGGCGACGGCGGCGGCCACCTTGGCCGGCCCCGTCTCGATCAGCGCCGGCCGCTCCCCGGCCAGCAGGAATCCGGCGGTGATCTCCGACGTGCCCCCCATGTAGGTGTCGATCCCGGTGATCCCATCGGGCAGGGCGTCGAGCACACTCAACGGGGACCGGAGCCTTGTGCGACCTGTGCCATCGTCATCCTCCCGTGTCCACCTCCAGCGGCCTCAACACCAACCCGTCCCGAGGCTTGGGGTAGAAGAACGTGGTCTTCTGGGGCAGGGTCTCGCCGCCAGCGGCGATCGTGGCCACCGCGCCGAACCGGGCCGGGCGCAGGATCAGCACGCTGGCCGCTGCGCCCTGGTCCACGGCGGCCACGGCGGCGGCCAGGTCGCTCTCGTAGGAGACCCGGCCCTCGAAGTCGCTCACGCCCAGGCGCTTGGAGAGCACCGGCCCGTGCAGGACCTCGACGTCCAGCATGCGGCGGTCGCGGCCGGCCTCGGCGGCCAGGCCGGCCGGGTCGCGGGCGACCAGCAGCCAGCTGCACCCGCCCGAGTACAGGCCGAACGCGACCGCCCGCTCGGGCAGCCCGCTCAGCAGCCGCTCGGCCTCGGCCGGCGAGGCGGCCGGCCGGGCGTCGAAGTCGCCTTCGAGGCCGGCCAGCACACTCGCCCCGTCCAGGTCGGCCAGGAGCCGGTGGATGGCCAGGACCGCCGGGCCGTGCAGATCGGCGTCGACCAGGAACATGAGCAGCTCGTCCCAGGGCCCGGGCCGGTCGCCGTTGGCGGCCCGCACGGCGTCGCGGTAGGCGAGTGAGGTCCGGTAGCGGTGGTGGCCGTCGGCGATGAGCACCCGCTGGGTCGCCATGCGCTCGCACCAGGCCGCGATCCGGTCCGGGTCGGCGACCACCCACAGCCGGTGCCGGACCCCGGTCTCGTCGGTGCAGTCCAGCGCCGGCTCGGTCTCGGTCACGTCGTCGAGCACGGCCGCCGGGGCGCCGTTGCCGGCGTAGACGCCGAACACCGGGGAGAGGTTCACCTCGGTCGCCTCCAGCAGCCGGAGGCGGTCGGCGACGGGCGCGGCCATCGTCCGCTCGTGCGGCACCACCCAGGTCCCGGTGTCGTCGAGGGCGACGCTGGCCAGCACCCCCCGCTGGACCCGGCGAGCGCCTCGAAGGTCATAGATCTCTTCATAGAGATAGAGACATGTCGCTTCATCGCGCCGGAGGACCCCGTCGGCCCGCCACCGGGCCAGCAGGTCGGCCACGTTGCCGTAGTCGCCGGTGCCGTCGCGTTCGGCCGTGGCGCCGTCGTCGGTGTCCGGTCGGGCCAGGATCAGCCGGACCACGTTGTAGGGACTCATGGCCTCGTACGCGTCACGCGCCTCGGGCGAGATGACGTCGTAGGGAGGCGCGGTGACCTGGGCGTGGTCGCCGACGACGTCGGGATCGAAGCGCAGGCCGCGGAAGGGGGCGGCGGCTACCATGGTGCCGCCGGGCTCGGGTTGTCGGTCATGGCCGTGTTTGTAGCAAGCGGGGCCGGCCGGTCGCCAGCCGGGCTGCTCCCTGCCCCGTCCATCCGGAGGAAGACCATCGACGTCGACACCTACGAGCTGTTCCAGCGGGGCAGCCAGCTGCTGGCCGCGGGCCACGCCCACCAGGCGGTGATCTCGCTCGAGCAGGCCCGCGACGCCGCCCCCGGCCACGGCTCGGTCCGCGAGGCCCTCGGCCGCGCCTACTACGGCGCCGGCCAGACGGACGCGGCCACGGCCGAGTTCGCCGCGGCCCTGGAGATCGACCCGAGCAACGACTACGCCCACTTCGGTCTCGGCCTGTGCCTGGCCCGCAGCGGCCGGCGGACACGGGCCGTCGGCCACCTCCGGCTGGCCGTGGCCATGCGCCCCGAGCTCGACACCTACCGCCAGGCCCTCGACCGGGTCGAGCGACTGGACGCCCGTGGCTGAGGACGCGGCGCTCGCCAGCCGGTTCCGGGGAGTCGTGTTCGACCTCGACGGCGTCGTCTACCTGGGCGAGGAGGCCATCGAGGCGGCACCGGCCGCGCTCGACCAGGTGCGGGCCCTTGGGGTGGCGGTCGCCTTCGTGACCAACAACTCCTACCGGCCCCCCGACCTGGTGGCCGAGAAGCTGCAGCGCATGGGCGTCAAGGCGGCACCCGAGGAGGTGCTGACCTCCTCCCAGGCCCTGGTGCGGCTGCTCGGAGGGTCGGCGGGGCTGCACGGGGTCCGGGTCATGGTCGTCGGCGGGCCCGGGCTGCGCGGGGCCCTGGAGGCGGCCGGGGCCCGGCTGGTCGACGGGTCGGCCTGGCGCGAGGCCGAGGTGGTGGCGGTCGGGTTCGACCCGGACCTGACCTATGCGCGGGTCCGGGACGCGACCCTGGCCATCCGGGCCGGGGCCAGGTTCGTGGGCAGCAACCCGGACACCACCCTGCCGGCCCCCGACGGGTTGTGGCCGGGCGCCGGCGCCACCCTGGCCCTGCTGCAGGCGTCGACCGGCGTCCGGCCCGAGGTCGCCGGCAAGCCGGAGCGGGCCCTGCTCGACACGGCCGCGGCGGCCATCGGCTCCGGCCCCTACCTGATGGTGGGCGACCGGGCCGACACCGACCTGGACGGCGCCCACCGGCTCGGCTGGTCGACCGCCCTGGTCCTCAGCGGCGTGACCAGGCCGGCCGACCTGCCCGACCTGGCCATCGTCCCCGACCATCTCCTGCCCGACGTGGGCGGGCTGCTCGACCCGCCCGGCCCGGCCGTCCGTCCCGCCGGCCGGGCCGACCGGGCCGCGGCCGACCGGCTGCTCGGGGTGGGGGGGGAGGACGGCGAGCGCCGGCTGGTCGCGGTGGACGACGAGCGGGTCGTGGGGGCGGTGGCCGTCCGCTGCGTCGGCACCGACGGGCAGCTGGACGGCCCGGTGGTCGATCACGCCTGGCGAGGCCGGCTGGTGGGGACGCGGCTGGTCGTCGCCGCCTGCATCCGGGCCAGGGCCGACGGCCTGGTCCGGGTCACCGCCCCCCGGGCCGGGGAGGCGTTCCTGGCCCGCCTGGGGTTCCGGCCGGCCGGCGACGGGGCCTCGATGGTCCGGGAGCTCTAGCGGGGCTCGTAGTACCAGGCCGGTGGGGATGGCGGTGGGGGGCGCCGGGCTCGGCGGCCGCCGAACAGCAGGATCAGGATGACGCCGGCGGCGAAGCCGACGACGTGGGCCAGGTAGGCGACGCCGGCGCCCTGGCCCATTCCGGCGCCCTGGAAGTAGAGCCACTGGAGGACGAACCAGGAGCCGAGCACGACCCAGGCCGGCAGCCAGACCGGGATGAAGAACAGGAACGGCACCAGGCTGGTCACCCGGGCGTGCGGGAACAGGACCAGGTAGGCCCCGAGGACGCCGGCGATGGCCCCCGACGCCCCGACCAGGGTCTCGGTGCTGCCGGGGTCGGCCAGGGCGAACCCATAGGTGGCCAGGTACCCGCAGACCAGGTAGAAGATCAGATACCGGACCGGGCCGAGCCGGTCCTCGACGTTGTTGCCGAAGACGAACAGGAACAGCATGTTGCCGGCCAGGTGCAGCAGGCCGCCGTGCAGGAACATGGCCGACAGCACCGACAGGGCCGGGATCTTGTGGTAGCCGGGGCGGACGGCGACGCAGCCGTCGCCGTTGCGCGTGGGCGGGCCGGCGGTCAGGTCCAGCGGGTCGTTGTGGGTCAGCTCCACCGGGATGGCCGCCCACTCGCGGAAGAAGGCCAGCTGGCGGCAGACGCCGGCCGGGGTGCTGGCGTTGCCGGAGATGTCCAGCGGCGAGATGGGCGAGATGAAGAACACCACCACGTTGATGGCGATCAGCGTCCAGTTGACAACCGCCGGTCGGCGGGTCGGGTTGTCGTCGTGGATGGGGATGAGGCCGAGCATCTGGCCCTACAGGAGGCTGCGCAGGCGCAGCAGGTCGACGATGCTGGCGTCCACCCTGACCTTGCCGGAGGTGAGGGCGGACAGGAACGAGGTCCGCCCCTCCACCAGGTCGACCAGGTCGTCGGAGCCCACCCGCAGGGTGATGTCGGCGCGGCCGTTGGGCGGGGTCTCGCTCGGCTGGGAGACGTGGCCGTTGTCGACCACCGAGTACCAGTCGGCGGCCAGGTCGGGGACGTGGCAGCGCAGGACCTTGCGGGTGGGGATGGCCGAGCGCACGTTGGCCTCGTTGCCGTCCAGGCGTGACATGAGCAGCCCGAGCTGCCGCTCCACCTCGGCCTTGGTCGCCACGCCACCTCCTCGCCCGCTTCCGACTGACCGGTTCTACCACACGGGCTCGTCGCCAACCCGACTTCGTTGACCGGCTTTGGGGCCGCTGCCAGAATCCGAGGGCCGGACGCGCGTTGGAGGTGGTGAGGTGCCGAGCGGGAGAGAGCAGTACCTGCAGGCGTTGGCGGGCCTCAGCGAGCTGACCCGGGTCCAGGCCGAGCGGGTGGCGGGCCTGCTCGCCAAGCAGGGCGAGGTGCAGTCGGCCCAGGTCGGCCGGGTGGCCGAGGACATGATGCGCCGCACCCAGAAGAACCGGGAGATCCTGGCCCGCCTGGTCCAGCGGGAGGTCAAGCGCCAGCTCGGCCTCCTCGGCATGGCCACCAGGGACGAGGTCGCCCGCCTCCAGCAACGCGTCCGCGCCCTCGAGCAGGCGGTCGAACGCTCCAGCCAGACGGCGACGTCCAGCTCCGCCGGCACGTCCGGCCGCGGGGCGAGGTCCGCCTCGGGCGGGGCGACCACCACGACCCGCACGAGAGCCGCGTCGGCGGGGTCGACGACGAGTCGGACCTCGAGAGCGGCGTCGGCCGGGTC
This sequence comes from Actinomycetes bacterium, assembly GCA_045807325.1. Lineage (GTDB taxonomy): Bacteria > Actinomycetota > CALGFH01 > CALGFH01 > CALGFH01 > CALGFH01. Next base: position 9,640 of record JBJMHP010000007.1, read on the forward strand.
GGGCAGCTCAAGGCCATCGACCCGCACCTCGAGGGCGAAGACCGCGGGGGGGGCGGCCAGGCTCTCGACCCGGACCCGTGCCAGCGGGGCCAGCTCCCGCTCGACCGCGTCCTCACCCGGCACCCGGCGCACGAGAGCCAGCGGCGAGCCCGGGTCGCCGGAGGCCCCGCCGAGCGAGCCCGGGCCGCCGGAGAGCCCACCGGGCTAGCCCGAGCCGCGGAGAGCACGCCGAGCTAACCCGAGCCGCCGGGGAGCCCACCGGGCTAGCCGCGAGTTAGCCCGGGCCGGGCGTGGCTCACCCAGACCCGCCGCTGTTGGGGCCCCTTCTGGGAGGGTAGCCGACCGCGGTGCCAGGTGCGCTTGGCTGTCCACAACCGTGGGCCGCCGGAGAGCGCTCTGGGCCACCTATACTGGCCGTGCTGTTGCCATCGCGGGAGGTGTCGTGAGCGGGTCGGATGGGTCGCTGCCTCAGGACGAGGGTGTCGCCGACCCGGCGGGCGAGGTCGAGGCCGCCCTGGCCGGGCTGGACGAGCGTGACCCGGCCGAGCATGCGGACGTCTTCGAGGCGGTCAACGCGGCCATTCTCGCCGAGCTCCGGCGTCTCGAGGCGTTGTAGGGCGCCGGTGGCGACCCGGGTGCGGCTGGACCGCGAGCTGGTCCGGCGTGGTCTGGCCCCCAGCCGGGAGGTGGCCGGCGCGGCCATCCGGGCCGGGCGGGTCCTGGTCGGCGGCGCGGTCGCGGCCAAGCCCTCCACGCTCGTGTCGGCCGCCGACCCGGTCGCCCTGGCCGGTCCGGCGCGTCGCTGGGCCAGCCGCGGGGGCGACAAGCTGGCCCCGGCCCTGGAGCGGCTCCAGGTGCCGGTGGCCGGGCGGCGCTGCCTGGACGCCGGCGCCTCCACCGGCGGCTTCACCGACGTGCTGCTGGCGGCGGGGGCGGCCGAGGTGGTGGCCGTCGACGTCGGCTACGGCCAGCTGGACCTGCGCCTGCGCCAGGACCCGCGGGTCAGGGTGCTGGACCGGACCAACGTGCGGGCCCTGGACGCCGAGCAGGTCGGCGGCCCGGTCGAGCTGACCGTGGCCGACCTGTCGTTCATCTCGCTTCGCCTGGTCCTGCCCGTCCTTGCCGGGCTGACCCGCGACGACGGCGATCTGATGCTGCTGGTCAAGCCGCAGTTCGAGGCCGGCCGGGAGGCGGTGGGCCGCGGCGGGGTGGTGCGCGACCCGGCCGCCAGGGCGGCCGCCGTCCGCGGGGTCGTCGGGGCCGCCGCGGCCCTCGGCCTGGGCGTGGCCGGGATCTGCCCCTCGCCACTCCCCGGCCCGGCCGGCAACCTGGAGCTGTTCCTCCAGCTCCGCGCCGACGGCGCCCCCCTGGACGAGGCCGAGCTCCGGGCCGCCCTGGCCGAGGGCGCCGCCCTCCCCGGAGCGGCCAGGTGAGCCGCGGAGATCCCAGCAGACCCAGGAGGGTGCCCCGATGAGCCGGATCGAGAAGGTCGGGGTGGTGGTCCACCCGGGGCGGCCGCCCGCCGTCGAGCTGGGCAAGCTGCTGGCCGGGTGGGCCGAGGAGCACGGGATCGAGCTGCGGACGCTGGCCTCGGAGCGGGGCTGCATCGGTGAGGACGTGCCCTGCGTCGACGAGCCCGAGTTCGCCCCCGGGCTCGACCTGGTGGTGTCGCTTGGCGGGGACGGCACCCTGCTGCGGGCCCTCGGGCTGGTCCTGACCGAGCAGGTCCCGGCCCTGGGGGTGAACGCCGGCCGGCTCGGCTTCCTGGCCGAGGTCGAGCCCCACGGGCTCGGTGCCGCCCTGGACGCGGTCTGGGCCGGCAGCTACCGGGTCGAGCGGCGCACCTCCCTGGCCGCCAGGGTCATGGTCGGCGGCCGGGAGGTCGCCGAGGACCTGGCCGTCAACGACGTGGTGCTCGAGAAGGCGGCCCGGGAGCGGCTGGCCCACGTCGCGGTCCGCATCGGCGACGGCGGGCCGTTCGCCCGCTACGCCGCCGACGGGGTCATGGTCGCCTCGCCGACCGGCTCGACCGCCTACAGCTTCTCGGCCGGCGGCCCGATCGTCTCCCCGCGGCTGGACGCGATGCTGTTCACCCCGATCGCGCCCCACATGGTCTTCAACCGCTCCCTGGTCCTGCACCCCGACGAGGTGGTGCGCCTGGAGGTGCTGCCGGACAACCCGGTGATCGTGAGCGTCGACGGCCGGCCCGCCCGCGAGCTCCCACCGGGCGCGGTCGTGGAGGTGCGCCGGGGCCGCCACGACGCCCTCCTGGTCCGGATTGAGCGGTCCGACTTCTACCGCCTGGTCCGCTCCAAGTTCCGCCTGGCCGACCCCGCCGCCACCGACGCCACCTGACCCTGTGGACGGCGCCGGGCTCGGGGTCGTCCAGCCAGGCTAGAATCGCAGGTGATGTTAGCCGAGCTTCGCATCCGCGACCTCGGGGTCATCGATGATGCCCACCTCGAGGTCTCGGCCGGCCTCAACGTGCTCACCGGCGAGACCGGCGCCGGCAAGACCATGGTCGTCGACGCCCTCGCCCTGCTGCTCGGGGGGCGGGCCGACCCGGGCGCGGTCCGTGCCGGCCGGCCGGCCGCCCTGGTCGAAGGCCGCCTGCAGACCGGCGACGACGCCCAGGTCGCCGCCGCCCTGGCCACCGCCGGGGTCGATGACGAGGAGGGGGAGGTCGTGGTCGCCCGCCAGGTCCTGGTCGAGGGACGCAGCCGGGCCCAGCTCCAGGGCCGCATGGCCACCGTGGCCGCGGTCGCCGACGTCGTCCGGCCCCTGGTCGAGGTGCACGGCCAGCACGAGTTCCAGGACCTGCTCCGCCCCGGCGTCCAGCGCGACCTGCTCGACCGCTACGCCGGCGAGGCCGTCCTGGGACCGCGGGCCGCGTTCGCCGCCGGCTGGCGGCGGCTGCGGGCCGTCACCCGCGAGCTGGACGAGCTGGTCGCCAGGGCCCGCGAGCGCGAACGCGAGATCGACCTGCTCCGCCACCAGCTGGATGAGATCGCGGCCGCCCAGGTCCGGGTGGGGGAGGAGGCCGAGCTGGCCGCCGAGGCCGAGCGCCTGGTCAACGCCGAGGCCCTCCTGCAGTCGGCCGCCCTCGCCCACCAGCTGCTGGAGGACGACGAGGACGCCGGGGCGGCCACCGCCCTCGGCGCGGCGGCCAGGGCCGTGCACGGCCCCGGCGCCCACGACCGCGCCCTCGGCGAGCTGGCCGAGCGGGCCCAGTCCCTGGCCGCCGAGGTCGGCGACCTGGCCTCCAGCCTTCGCGCCTACGCTGAGGGGGTGCTGGTCGATCCGGGCCGCCTTGAGGAGGTCAACGTCCGCATGGCCCTGCTCCGCGACCTGGAGCGCAAGTACGGCGACGACGAGGAGGCCGTGCTCGCCTTCGCCGGCAAGGCGGCCGCCCGGCTGGCCGAGCTGGAGGGCGGGACCCTGCGCTCGGAGGCCCTGGAGGCCGAGGCGGCCGAGCTGCGCCGCGACCTGGCCGTGACCGGGGCCGCCCTGACCGCCGCCCGCCAGCAGGCCGCCGCCCGCCTCGGCGAGGCCCTCCGGGCCGAGCTGGCCGACCTGGCCATGCCCAGCGCCCGGGTCGAGGTCGCGGTCGAGCAGGACCCCGACGACGACGGCCTTGAGGTCGACGGCCGCTGCCTGGCCGCCACCGAGGACGGCCTGGACCGGGTCGACATCCGCCTGGCCGCCCACCCGGGCGCCCCCCTGCGCCCACTCGGCCGGGCCGCCTCCGGGGGCGAGCTGTCCCGGGTCATGCTCGCCCTGCGGGTCGTGCTGGCCGCTGTCGACCGCACCCCCACCCTGGTCTTCGACGAGGTCGACGCCGGGGTCGGTGGCCGCACCGCCGCCGCCGTCGGCCGCCGCCTGGCCCAGCTGGCCCGCCGCCACCAGGTCCTGGTCGTCACCCACCTGCCCCAGATCGCCGCCCACGCCGACCGCCACTTCACCGTCGAGAAGCACTCGGCCGAGGGCACCACCAGCACCCACGTCCGCCTGCTGGACGACGCCGGCCGGGTCGGGGAGCTGTCACGGATGCTGGCCGGCATGGAGGGCTCCGGCCTGGCCCAGGCCCACGCCGAGGAGCTGCTGGCGGCGGCCACCGACGCCAAGGACGGGGAGCCGGCATGAGGCTGCGCCCCCTTCGCCTCCAGGGCGCCCGCCCGGCCGTCCCCGAGCCGGCCGGGCTGTCGGGGCCGGTCCGGCTCGACAAGCGCACCAAGAACCTGGTCAAGCGGCTCAAGCCGGGGGACGTGGCCGTCATCGACCACCTCGACATCGACCGGGTGGCCGCCGAGACCCTGGTCGAGCGGGCCCCCGTCGTGGTCGTCAACGCCGCCCAGAGCATCTCCGGCCGCTACCCCAACGCCGGCCCGGCCGTCCTGGTCGAGGCGGGCATCCCCCTGCTGGACGCCGTCGGCCAGGGGGTGTTCGAGCTCTCCGAGGGCGACCAGGTCGAGGTCGACCCCGACGGGGTGGTCCGCCGCGACGGCGCCGAGGTGGCCAGCGGCGAGTGGCTCCAGCCCGAGGACGTCCGCAAGCGGATGGACGCGGCCAAGGACAACCTGGCCGCCGCCCTGGAGGACTTCACCCTCAACACCCTGTCCTACGTCCGCCGCGACCGCGACCTGCTGCTGGAGGGCCTCGAGATCCCCACCCTCGAGACCCGGCTGCGGGACCGGCACGTGCTGGTGGTGGTCCGGGGCCACGACTACAAGAAGGACCTGTCCACCCTGCGCGGCTACATCCAGGAGTTCCGCCCGGCCCTCATCGGGGTCGACGGCGGCGCCGACGCCCTGCTCGGGGTCGGTCTCAAGCCGGACATCATCCTGGGGGACATGGACTCGGTCACCAACGAGGCCCTGACCTCGGGGGCCGAGATCGTCGTCCACGCCTACCCCGACGGCCGCGCCCCCGGCAAGGAGCGGGTCGAGGCCCTGGGGCTGGAGCCGCTGGTCCTGCCCGGCGCCGGGACCAGCGAGGACATGGCCATGCTGCTCGCCTACGAGTCCGACTGCGACCTGATCGTGGCCGTGGGCAGCCACGCCAGCATGGTCGAGTTCCTCGACAAGGGCCGACCGGGGATGGCCTCGACCTTCCTGACCCGGCTCAAGGTCGGCCCCAAGCTGGTGGACGCCAAGGGTGTGAACCGCCTCTACCGGCAGGGGATCCGCCGCAGCGACCTGATCTTCCTGGTCGTGGCCGCGCTGGCCGCCATGCTGGTGATCTCGCTGGTGTCGGAGCCGGTTAGGCTGGTCTGGAGCGACCTGTTCGAGCTGCTCCAGGTGTTCTTCAACCGTATCCGTTCGTTGTTCGTCTGACAGGCGCAGGAACGACCCGTTCCGGCGCGGAGGTGTGCCCGACGTGATCAGCCTGCGCTACCACATCGTGTCGCTGGTGGCCGTGTTCCTCGCCCTGGCCCTCGGCATCGTGGTCGGCAGCACCGTGCTCCAGGAGGGCACCGTGTCGGTCCTGCGGGCCACCAGCGAGCGGGTCCGCTCCGAGAGCGAGCGCAATAGCCGCGAGAACGTCGCCCTCAAGCAGGAGCAGGCCCGGCTGCAGAGCTTCGGCGCCGCCGTCCTGCCCGAGCTGGTCCAGGGCCGGCTCAAGGGCCGGTCGGTGGTGCTGGTCGACACCGACAAGGTCGACAGCGGCATGCGCGACGCCGTGCGCAAGGTCCTGGAGGACGCCGGGGCCCAGGTCGACGGCCAGATCACCTTCTCCGACGACCGGCTCACCCTGGCCGCCGACGCCGAGCGCACCGCCCTGGGGCGGCTGCTGGCCGTGGACGCCGGCGCCCCCAACGTCCTGCGCGGCGAGCTGATCCGGCGGCTGGCCAACCGGCTGGCCACCCCGGCGGCCATCCCCCAGGAGGGCAGCCAGCGGGCCTCCGACATGCTCACCGGGCTCCAGGACGCCGACTTCCTGGCCGACCTGAAGCTCAGCCGGCCGCTGGCCGCCGGCACCGACCCGTTCCCGCGCCAGGGCTCGCTGTTCGTCCTGCTCGGCCCGTCGGCCACCGCCACCGCGACCGCCGTGGCCCCGGACGCGTTCCTGGTCCCCCTGGCCGACCAGGTCTCGGCCCGCACCGGCGCCCCGGTGGCCGGCGGCGAGCCGGCCGCCGTCCCCGCGGCCAGCTCCTGGATCACCGCCCTGCGCAACAACCGGGCGGTGAGCCGCCGGGTGTCCGGCATCGACTCGGTCGATACCGTCTACGGCCAGCTGGCCCTGGTCCAGGCGCTCCAGGGCAGCCTCCAGCAGCTCCCGGCCGGCCAGTACGGCATCAAGGACGGCGCCTCCGGCCTCCTCCCCGAGCGGACCGAGGGCTCATGAACCCGGAGGTGCCGGGGGAGGACCCAGGCGGGGAGACCGGGTCGGTGCTGGCCCTGGTCCCGGCCAGGGACGAGGCCGAGCGGGTGGGGGCGACCGTCCGGGCCCTGCGCGACCTGCCCGGGGTGGCCGAGGTGCTGGTGGTCAGCGACGGCTCGACCGACGCCACCGCGGCCAGGGCCCTGGAGGCAGGGGCCCACTGCCTGGACCTGCCCCGCAACCTGGGCAAGGGCGGCGCCCTCAACGCCGGCCTGGCCGCCCTGATGGGCCGGGTCGCCGAGCGACTGAGCCCCGAGCCGGCGGTGCTGCTGCTGGCCGACGCCGACCTGGCCGAGACCGCCGGGCGGCTCGGGCGGCTGCTCGACCCGGTGCTGGACGGCCAGGCCGACCTGGCCATCGCCGACCTGCCCGCCCAGCAGGGCGCCGGCGGCTTCGGCGTGGCCATGGGCCTGGCCCGTATCGGCATGGCCCGTGCCACCGGCCGCCGCATGTCCGAGCCCCTGTCCGGCCAGCGCGCCGTCCGGTGGGAGGCCCTCCCGGCCCTGCTGCCGTTCGCCCCCGACTTCGGGGTCGAGGTCGCCATGACCATCGACGCCCTCCGAGCCGGCCTCCGCGTGGTCGAGGTCGAGGTCGACCTCCACCACAACGCCACCGGCAAGGACCTCTCCGGCCTCCTCCACCGCGCCCGCCAAGCCCGCGCCATCGCCCGCGAGCTCACCCGCCGCAGAGCCTGGCGCCCCACCCCCAACGGCCGGGCACGCGGCGAGACCAGGCGCGCGGAGACACTCGGCGACGCCGGGAGCCCCCGTAGCCGCGACGCAGAGACCCCCGGCGGTGCCGGGAGCCCCGGTCGGGAGGGTGGCCCAGGGGCCCGGGAGGGGGACGGCGGGTCTCCACAGCCCCCGCCCCCGCAGCCCCCCCCTCCACGCTCCTCTCCCGACCGCCCCGGCCCCGCGGACGGGAGTCGCTGATGCGGGCGCTGCCGGTGGCGCTGTGTGGGGTGCTGGTCGGGTGGGGAATCGGGTTCTGGGCGGCGCCGCACGTGCTGGCGGGGCTGGCCCGGTCCAGCCTGGCCAGGGTGAACTACCGCAAGCGGGAGGTGGTGGCCGGGCTCGGGCTGCTGCTGCCGCTGGGGTTGCTGGTGTGGGCGGCACCGCTGGCCGTGGCCGCCAGGGTCGACCCGTTGCGGGCGGTGCGGGCCGGGCTGCTGGCCCCCTCCGGGCTGGCGGTGGTCGTGGCCGGGCTGGCCTTCGTCGTGCTGGGGCTGGTCGATGACCTGGTCGAGGACGAAGGGGGCAGCCGCGGGTTCCGTGGGCACCTGCGGGCCCTGGCCTCGGGGCGGCTCACCGGCGGGGGGATCAAGCTGCTCGGCGGCGCCCTGGCCGGGCTGCTGGTCGCCGGCCTGGCCCTCCCGGGCGACCGGCCGGCCTGGGCCGTCCTGCTCGGCGGACTGGTGGTCGCCTCGGCGGCCAACACCGCCAACCTGCTCGACCTGCGCCCGGGGCGCTGCGCCAAGGTGTTCCTGCCCCTGTGGGTGGTGGGCTGCCTGCTCGACCCGGGCGGCGGCGCCTGGTCGGCCGGGCTGGCCGGGGCCGCCCTGGCCGCCCTGCCCTTCGACCTGCGCGAGGAGGGCATGCTTGGCGACGCCGGCGCCAACGCCCTCGGCGCCGTGGTCGGCACGCTGCTCCTGGCCGGCCCGATGTGGCTGCTGTGGGCGGCCGCGGCCGTCCTCCTCGCCCTCCAGCTGGCCGCCGAGCGGGTGTCGTTCACCAGGGTGATCGAGGGCAACCGGGTGCTTCGCGCCGCCGACCGGCTGGGCCGCCGGGGGGACTGATCACCCGTACCAGGACCTTCGCGCATCCTGCGCAGGGGCCTCCGCCATTCGTGCTACGCTGGCATCCCGGAGGGCCCGCAGATGGCCGGGTGGCCAGGGAGGGAGCACCCGGTCCCCCCGATGGGCCCAAAGGGGGTCAAGCACCTTGGCGAAGCACATCTTCGTGACGGGCGGGGTCGCCTCGTCGCTCGGCAAGGGTCTCACCGCAGCCTCGCTCGGACGCCTGATGAAGGCGCGCGGCCTGCGGGTCACCATGCAGAAGCTGGATCCGTACATCAACGTCGACCCGGGCACGATGAACCCGTTCCAGCACGGCGAGGTGTTCGTCACCGACGACGGCTGCGAGACCGACCTGGACCTGGGCCACTACGAGCGGTTCATCGACGAGAGCCTGTACCGGGACTCCAACGTCACCACCGGGGCCATCTACTCGACGGTGATCGCGGCCGAGCGTCGCGGCGAGTACCTGGGCGACACCGTCCAGGTCATCCCGCACATCACCAACGAGATCAAGGCCCGCATCCTGCGGGTGGCCGAGGACGCCGACGTCGTCATCACCGAGGTCGGCGGCACCGTCGGCGACATCGAGTCCCTGCCGTTCCTGGAGGCGATCCGCCAGCTCCGCCACGACATCGGGCGCGAGCACGTGGTCTTCGTCCACGTCTCCCTGGTCCCCTACATCGGCCCCTCGGGCGAGCTGAAGACCAAGCCGACCCAGCACTCGGTCCGGGAGCTGCGCTCGCTCGGCATCCAGCCCGACGCGATCGTCTGCCGCACCGACCGGCCCATCACCGACGCCCTCAAGCGCAAGATCTCACTGCTGTCCGACGTCGACGTGGAGGCGGTCGTGTCCGCCCCCGACGCCGACTCGATCTACGAGATCCCGCTGGTCCTGCACGCCGAGGGCCTGGACGACTACCTGGTCCGGCATCTGCGCCTCGAGGACAGGGCCGGCGAGCCCGACCTCGCCGAGTGGCAGGCCCTGGTCGAGCGGATCCACAGCCCCCGCCGCCGCGTCCGCATCGCCCTGGTCGGCAAGTACATCAATCTCCCCGACGCCTACCTCTCGGTCACCCAGGCCCTCCAGCACGCCGGGTTTCACCATGGAGTCGAGGTTGAGGTCGTCTGGTGCGCCTCCGACGAGCTGGAGGACCCGCAGGCCCGCCAGGTGCTGGAGACCGTCGACGGGGTCCTGGTGCCCGGCGGCTTCGGGATCCGGGGGGTCGAGGGCAAGGTCGAGGCGATCCGCTTCGCCCGCGAGCAGCGGGTGCCCTACCTCGGCATCTGCCTCGGCCTCCAGACCGCGGTGATCGAGATCGCCCGGAACCTGGCCGGCCTGGAGGGCGCCAACTCCAGCGAGTTCGAGGCCGACACCCCCTACCCGGTGATCGACCTGCTGCCCGACCAGCGCCGGGTCGCCGACAAGGGCGGCACCATGCGCCTCGGCCTCGACCCGTGCCGGCTGCTGAAGGGGACGCTGGCCGAGCGGGCCTACGGCGACGGGCTGGTGTTCGAGCGCCACCGGCACCGCTACGAGGTCAACAACCGCTTCCGCCGCCGGCTGGAGGCGGCCGGCCTGGTCTTCTCCGGGACCTCGCCCGACGGCCGCCTGGTCGAGATGATCGAGCTGCCCGACCACCCGTGGTTCGTGGCCAGCCAGTTCCACCCCGAGTTCCGCTCCCGCCCGACCCGCCCGCACCCGCTGTTCCGCGACTTCGTGGGCGCGGCCACCGCGTTCGCCGACGGTCGCGACCGGGCGGCCGCGGCCCCGGTGCCGGGGCCCGGCGTCCGCGCCGGCGGCGTCCCGGCCCACCGCAACGGCGGCGAGCACACCCAGCCGGAGCGGGCCGCCGGCCCGGCCGTCCCGCGGGAGCCCATCGTCGACGCCAACCCGCGCCCCGACCCCAGCGACCGGTTCGCCGCGCCGGCCTCGGCCGATGCCGCGCCCGCCGCCGAGGCCGCGAGGGAGCGGCCGGCCGTCCCCACCGTCCTGCGCGGCGACGACGACCTGGCCGACCCGGTCCGCCACGACGACGACCCGTCGGTGCCCGCCGGGCCCGTCACCGCCGGCGAGCCCGGCCGCCCATGAGCCGCGGAGGTGGTCCGGGGAGCCCCGGGAGGGTGCCCCGGTGAGCAAGGCCCCGACGAACCCGCCGTTCCGGGTCCTCGACAGCAGCCGGCCGTTCAAGGGCAGGGTGGTCACGGTCCGGACCGACCGGATCGCCGACGACAACGGCCGGACCGGCGAGCGCGAGGTGGTCGAGCACAACGGGGCCGTCGCCGCCCTGGTGGTCGACGACGACGGCCAGGTGGTGCTGGTCGACCAGTGGCGCCACGCCGTCGGGGCCAGGGTGCTGGAGATCGCCGCCGGCAAGTACGACGTGGAGGGCGAGGAGGTCGAGGACGCGCTCCGCCGGGAGCTGGCCGAGGAGCTGCGGGTCGAGGGCGGCACCCTGACCTTCCTGGCCAGCTTCCACACCACCCCCGGGTGGAGCGACGAGGTGCTCGACCTGTACCTGGCCGAGGGCGTCAAGCCGATCGAGGGCGAGGCCCCCCAGGCCGACTGGGAGGAGCAGGGCATCGAGGTGGTGCGGCTCCCCTTCGAGGAGGCGTTGCGGCGGGCCACCGGCCCCCCTGGGGACGCCAAGACCCTGGTCGCGCTCGGCCTGTACGGGCTCAAGCTGGCCGGGACGTGGACACCCGACCCGGCGGACCGGCCGCCGCCGGACGCCCCGGCCCGCCGGGCGGCCGCCCGGCCTGCCTGACCGGCCGGGCCCCGTCTCGTAGACTTGGTCTGCCCGGGCCCGACGGTGGGTCGGGGAGACGAAAGGCGGCGACCATGGACGTTGGCATCCCGCGGGAGCTCAAGGACCACGAGTACCGGGTCGCGATCACGCCGGTCGGCGTCCGCGAGCTGACCGACGCCGGCCACCGGGTCGTGGTCGAGCAGGGCGCCGGGCTGGGCAGCTCCATCGCCGACCAGGAGTTCGAGAAGTCCGGGGCCACCGTGCTCGAGACCGCCGACGAGGTCTGGGGCGAGGCCGACCTCATCCTCAAGGTGAAGGAGCCGGTCCCCGAGGAGTTCCACCGGCTCCGCAAGGACCAGGTGCTGTTCACCTACCTGCACCTGGCCGCCAGCCGCGAGGTCACCGAGGCCCTGCTGAAGAGCGGCACCACCGCGGTGGCCTACGAGACGGTCGAGCTGGCCGACGGCCGCCTGCCCCTGCTCGCCCCGATGAGCGAGGTCGCCGGCCGCATGGCCCCCCAGGTCGGCGCCCACCTGCTGGAGCGGGAGTCGGGCGGCCGGGGCGTGCTGATGGGCGGCGTCTCGGGCGTCGCCGCGGCCAAGGTGCTGGTGCTCGGCGGCGGCATGGCCGGCCAGAACGCCGCCTGGATCGCCCAGGGCATGGAGGCCGAGGTCACCCTGCTGGACAAGAACGTCGACAAGCTCCGCTACGTCGACCAGATCCACAAGGGCCGCATCGTCACCCTGATGTCGAACCGTCAGACCATCGAGGACCTGGTGCTCGGGGCCGACATGGTGATCGGCTCGGTGCTGATCCCGGGGGCCAAGGCGCCCAAGCTGATCACCGCCGCGCACGTCCGGGCCATGAAGCAGGGCGCGGTCCTGGTCGACATCTCGATCGACCAGGGCGGCTGCTTCGAGACCTCGCACGTGACCACCCATAGCGACCCGACCTACGTGGTCGACGGGGTGGTCCACTACTGCGTCGGCAACATGCCGGGGGCGGTGCCGCACACCTCGACCTACGCCCTCACCAACGTCACCCTGCCCTATGCGGTGGAGATCGCCTCGGCCGGGCTCGAGGAGGCCGTCAGGGACGATGCGCCCCTGGCCAAGGGCATCAACGTCTACCGTGGCGAGCTCACCTACCAGCAGGTCGCCGAGGCCCACGGCCTGGACTGGCGCCCCCTCCCCGAGGTCATCCCCGCCCTGGCCGACAACGGGGGTCGCTGACGGTGCCGGCCGACCTGGTCGACTCCAGCCCACCCCAGACCGACGCACGAACACCCGTCCCCGCCGCGGTGCCGGCCGCGCCGGTGGGGCCGGCGGCCGCGGCGGCGGTCCGCCGCTACCTCGACTACCTGGCCGTGGAGCGCGGGCTGGCCTCCAACACCCTCAGCGCCTACCGCCGTGACCTGCACCGCTACGCCGGCTGGCTGGCCGCGGCCGGGATCGACAACCCGGCCAAGGCCGGCGAGCCCGACCTGGTCGCCTTCCTCGGCGCCCTGCGCGCCGGGAGCACGCCGGTCGGGACCCGCTACCGCGCCTCCAGCGTCGCCCGCACCCTGGCCGCGGTGCGCGGCTTCCACCGGTTCCTGGTCCGCGAGCGGCTGGCCGGCGCCGACCCGTCCCGGGACCTGGGCACCCCCAGGGTCCCGGCCAGCCTGCCCAAGGCGCTCTCGGTGGAGCAGGTGGAGGCGCTGCTCGGCGCCATCGCCGGCCACGACCAGCTGGCCCTGCGCGACCGGGCCCTGCTCGAGACCCTGTACGCGGCCGGCCTGCGGGTCAGCGAGGCCACCGCCCTTGACGTCGACGACCTCGACCTGGAGGACGGGACGGTGCGCGCCTTCGGCAAGGGGGCCAAGGAGCGCCTGGTCCCGCTCGGCCGCTCGGCCCGCCGGGCCCTCGAGGCCTACCTGGTCAGGGCCCGCCCGCTGCTGGCCGGGCCGCGCTCAGGACCAGCCCTGTTCCTGAACGCCCAGGGGAGCCGGCTGACCCGGCAGGGCTGCTGGAAGATCCTGCGCCGCCACGCCAGGCACGCCGGGCTGGAGGCGGTGGTGTCCCCGCACGTGCTGCGCCACTCCTTCGCCACCCACCTGCTGGCCGGCGGGGCCGACATCCGCAGCGTCCAGGAGCTGCTCGGCCACGCCAGCCTGGCCACCACCCAGGTCTACACGCGCGTCACCCATGACCGCCTGCGCGAGGTGTACCTGCGCGCCCATCCCCGAGCCCGCCGCGCCGCTCCCGGCGACTGAGCCCGGTCAAGCCGGACAACCATCCGCCCAGCCGCTCGCCGATCCTGTAGCCTGCAACTCCTGCTCTCGGAACTCGTCCGTCGCGCCGTCGGTGGCCGCGGCGGGGGAGACGCGCGACGGAGGACCGGGATGGACCACCAGACCGCTGACCGGCTGCGGGAACGCCTCGAGACCGAACGGGGCGAGGTCCGCAAGCAGCTCGACGACCTCGGCGCGCATCCCGATGCCGAGGGCATCGAGGACCCGGAGCTGGACGAGGGCTTCGCCGACGCCGGCCAGGCCGCCGCCGAGCGGGCCAACCTCCTCACCCTGGTCCGGAGCCTGCGCGACACCCTGCGCGACGTCGAGCAGGCCCTCGGCCGGATGGAGGCCGGCACCTACGGCCTCTGCGAGCGCTGCGGCCAG
>JBJMHP010000008.1:0-13883 GCA_045807325.1 Actinomycetes bacterium
CGGGGCCCGCCGCGCCGCAGGGTGCCCAGGGCCCGGGCGGCGTCGCGGACCAGGGCCAGACGGCGGCGCAGCCGCCGGGCCCGGTTCGCCCTGCCGCCCGTCCCGCCGAGGGTGTCGAGGACGACGGCGGCGGTGTTGCGGCCGGGGATGCCGGTGACCCCGCCCCCGGGGTGGGTGCCGGCCCCGGTCAGGAACAGCCCGCCGATCGGGGTCCGGTAGCCGGAAAGGCTGGGCGAGGGGCGGAACGCCAGCAGCTGGTCGAGGCTCATCTCCACGTGGTTGGGGTTGGCGTTGGGGTTGCCGTGGCGGGCCACCCAGTCCGGCGGTCCGGTGAGCTGGCGCTCGACCGGCTCGAGGGTGGTCCCAAGGGCCTTCTCGGCGGTCCGCCAGGCGTGGTCGGCGGCCCGCTCAAGGGCGCCCTGGTCCCAGGGGCCGCCGGCCGGCGCCCAGGGCACGAAGGTGGACAGCCACAGGGCGGCCCGGCCCGGCGGCGCCCAGCCGTCCTCGAGGGCCGAGGGGAAGGCCAGCATCAGCGGCGGCCGCTCGGGCAGCTCGCCCAGCTGGATGCTGGCGAAGGCCCGCTCCAGGTCGCCGGTGGTGTTGGCCGACAGCAGGAAGGCGCGGTCGAACCCGGGCGGCCCGGGCAGCGGCGGCATGGCGGCGAGGGTGGCGTCGACCTTCAGCTCCGAGACGTTGCGCCGGCCGACGTGGATGCGCCCGGCCTCGGCGGCCAGCCACGGCGGGACGGCGCCGGGGTCGACCAGCTCCAGCAGCAGCCGTCTGGCGTCCAGGGAGGAGACGACCGCCCTGGTGGCGGCGAACCGCTCGCCGCCGGCACGGACGGCCACCGCCCGGCCGTCGGCGACCTCGACCCGGGTCGCGGCCAGCCCGCAGTGAAGCCTCCCCCCGGCCGCCTCCAGGCACCGGACGAGCGCGTCGACCAGTGCCCGGGAGCCGCCGGCGGGCCGGGCCGCCGGCCGTCCATGGCCCCCGGCCAGCAGCAGGGCGCCGGCGCCGGTGCCCGGGTCGGCCGGGGACTGCTGGCTGTGGGCCGCCCAGTGGGCCAGCGGGGCCCGGAGGCGCTCGTCGGCGACCACCGAACGGACCAGGTTGGAGGCCGACCCGAGCAGGGCCTGCAGGAACCGGTCGGCCTGGGGGCCGCCGGCTGGGTCTCGGCCAGGGCGGCCAGCTCGCGCCGGGTCGGCGGCGGGCCGTGCTCGGTCTGGCCGAGCAGGGCGACCCCGGCCGAGACCCAGCCGGCGAAGCGCCGGTCGGCGTCGGCGTCGGCGTCGCCGACCACCGGCCGCAGGTGCTCGACGGTCCGCTCCAGGGAGGCGTCGAAGGCCAGCGCCGTCCCGTCGTCGCAGGGAGCCAGGGTGACCTGGTCGCGAAGGTGGAAGCGGAGCCCGAAGCGGGTCTCCAGCTCCAGGTCGGCCGCGACCCCGCTCCCGCGGATGCCGCCGTGCTCGTAGGCGCCGACCTCCAGGCGGCCGCGGCCGCCGGGCAGCTCCACGGTGTGGATGCAGCCGCCCGGGGTGGCCGCGGCCTCCAGCACGACCACCTCCAGCCCGGCCCTGGCCAGGTAGCAGGCACAGACCAGGCCGTTGTGCCCGCCGCCGATGACCACCACCTCGGCCGCGGGCATAGGTTATCGGGTCCCCTGGGACGGCTCCGGGTGGACCCGCCAGCCGCCGAGGCCGCCCGGCTCCAGCTCCCAGCCGACCCGGACCAGCCGCCTGGCCCGGGCGGCCAGGTGCCCGGGGAGCCTGGTGGCGTTGGTGACCAGGACCACGTCGGCCGCCTCGACCAGGGTGGCCGCCGCCTCGGGGTCGCCGAGCAGGGCGCCGAGGACGGCCGCGGACGAGCACTGCTGGACGATCACCTCCAGCCGGCGCCGGGAGCGGGCGTCGGCGGCCAGGACCCCGACCAGGGTGACGGCCGGCAGGTCGGCCAGGGCCCGCCTGGCCTCCTCGGAGGCGACGAAGTTCAGCGGCACCACCTGGGCGCCGTCGGGGGCCAGCTCGCGGGCCTCGGCCAGGTGGAAGTAGGGGGTGAGCAGGACGTTGACGTCCTCCAGCTCGCCCGACGCGGCCGCCTGCTCCAGCAGCAGCGGCTCGACCCGCACGCTGGTCTGGCGCTGCACCTGGTCGAGTCCCCGCTGCAGGTCGACCGGGTTGCACTCCAGGAACACGGTCCGCGGGGTCGGCTGGAAGACCTCGTCGGCGACCCGGGCCACGAGCTCGTGGAACTCGGTGCGGTCGCCGCCGACCAGGCGCCAGCGGACGGCCAGCCGGCGGATGGCGGCCTCGGCGTCGCGGACGCCGGTCTCCCCCGCCGGCAGGTCGCGCCTGACCACGGCCCCGCGGCGGCTGGTGGCCGTGACCCAGCCCTGGCGGGCCAGCTCCTGCACGGCCCGGCCGACCGTGCTCGGGCTGGTCCCGAGCTCGGCGGCCAGGGCCCGGACCGACGGCAGGGTGCCGCCGCGCGGGTAGGCGCCGCGCAGGAGGCGCTCCTTGAGCGCCTCCTCGACATCACGGGCCGACAGCATCACCGGCCGGCACCGGCGAGGTCGTCCCAGACCCCCATGGACGTGCCTCCTCACGCCGACGCCGGGGCCGACGTGGGTGCCTTGTGTCAATCGTTCGCCGAGCCTAGCGCATGCGGCCCGCCCGTTGACATTCGTGTCGCTCAACCGGCTTATCCGGACGTGGCCGAGGCCGGCCCCTGGGGCCAGGCCTAGCGGAACCTGGCCGAGGCCAGCACCTCGGCCAGGCCGAGGGTCGACCACTCGTCCACGACCAGGATCCCGGACGGCTTCAGGGACCACAGCCGCTGCCGGTAGCTGGCCTTGGGCTTGCCGGTCCGGGCGTCGACGCAGCGGATGCGCCACTCGCGGTAGACGGCGTCCCGGCCGCCGACCTTGGCCGTGCCCCGCCTGTCGGGTCGGCTGGGCGTCGTCTCGATCAGCCCGTCGCGGTCCTGGGGGCAGCCCTCCACCCCGGCGCCCGGGTGCCAGACCTTCTCGGGGTCGAAGGGGCCGAGCTCGCTGGCGATCGCGATCTGGCTGGGGCCGAGCAGCAGGAACCCGGGGCAGTCGACCCCGCCGGCGCTGCGCCGGCAGGCCCGGCCGGTGACCACCTCGACGTGGTCGCCGCCGCCGCCGGCCCGCCAGGAGCCTTTCAGCCTCAGCGTGAGGCCCCGGAAGGTCAGGGGCCGGCCGGCGGGCCCGGTCTGCCCAGTGGTCAGCGGCACCCGGCCGGTGGTGGTCGGGATGGCCTCGGTGGTGGGCACGGCCGTCGTCGGCGGTTGGGTGGTGGCCAGGGTGGTGGTCGGGACCGGCCGGGTGGTCGAGGAGTCGACCAGGGCCGGCCCGGACCCACCGCAGCCGGCCAGGGCGCAGGCGGCCATCACCGCCAGCGCGACCGTGACCCTGGAGCGCCGTCCTGGCAAGGCGAACCTCGCGCCCATTTACGCCGGCTTTCCGCCGGGGCCGGTATCGTCGGGGGCCATGATGAAGCTCGAAGCGCCCGCGCGCGACGTCCCCTGCCCGCCCGCCGCGCACCGGTCACCTGCTGCTGCTCGACGTCAGCGCCGAGGCCGCCCTCGCGCTGTCTTGACAGCGTGTCTCGCTAGCTTTATAAGCCTTTTGTAAGACATACGGTTTATGTCTAGTCGTCCCGTCTGGCCCCTCCTGGGCTCCGGTCACCGACCGGGACGGCACGTGTCCCCCGGCCCGTGTCACTCCCCCGTCCCGACGGCACCCCAGGAGGTGGGCAATGTCGCCATTCCTTCCATCCCGTCCCAGCGTCCGTAGGTTGCTGGTCGTCGGCCTGCTGCTGGCGATGGCGGCCCTGTTGGCCACGCCGGCCGCCGGCGCCGCCCCTCGCGGTGCCAGCAAGGACGCGGCCGCGACCGCGGACCGGCTGACCGGGGCCCTTGGCGCCCAGGGGGCCGGCGCCTACCTCGACGCCTCGGGGCGGCTGACCGTCAACGTCCTCGGGGCCCGGGCGGCCGGGCAGGTCCGGGCCGCCGGGGCGACCCCGCGGCAGGTGACCCGCAGCATGGCCCGCCTGGAGCGGGTCAAGGCGGCCCTCGACGCCGCCGCCCGGAACGCCCCGGTCGGGGCGAGCTGGGGCGTTGACGTGGCCACCAACACCGTGCTGGTGAGCGTGCCCGCCGGCCGGGGCGCGGCCTTCGTGACCAGGGCGCAGTCCTACGGGGCCGCGGTCCGGGTCCAGCGCGCCCCGGCCGTGCAGACCCAGGCCTTCTACGGCGGCCAGGCCATCCTCCACAGCGGGTCGCGCTGCTCGGCCGGGTTCATCACCCGCAGCGGCAGCGGCCGCGACTACGTGCTGACGGCCGGGCACTGCACCAACCTGGGCGGCACCTGGACCACCTCCGGCGGCCAGACGATCGGCCCGGTGGCCGCCTCCAGCTTCCCCGGCAACGACTACGGGGCCATCCGGATCAGCAACCCGGCCGCCCTCGACCCGCGCGGCGGCGTGCTCGACGACGGCGACTTCCGGGACATCACCGGGGCCGGCCGGGTGACGGTCGGCGCCGAGGCCTGCAAGACCGGGTCGACCACGGGCACCACCTGCGGCACCGTCCAGGCCTACAACGTCACCGTCCGCTACGCCGAAGGCACGGTGTTCGGCCTCACCCGGACCAACATCTGCACCCAGCCGGGCGACAGCGGCGGCGCCATGTTCGCCGGCAGCCTGGCCCAGGGCATCACCTCCGGCGGCACCATCGGCGGCTGCAGCCCCAGCTTCCAGAGCTTCTTCCAGCCCGCCGACGAGGCCCTGAGCACCTACGGGCTGAGCCTGCTCTAGCACCACGCTCCAGCACCGCCGGAGGGCTGGCCACCTCAGGCCGGGACCCACTCGGTCGAGGTGGTCAGCTCCTCCAGGACCTCGGGGAGGGGCTCGACCCCGATCCCGGGGCCGGTCGGGACCTGGAGGTGACCGTCGGTGAGCACGAACGGGGCGGTCAGGTCCTGGCGGTAGTAGCGGTCGGAGGCCGAGGTGTCGCCGGGCAGGGTGAAGCCGGGCAGGGCGGCCAGGGCGACGTTGGCGGCCCGGCCGATCCCCGTCTCCAGCATCCCGCCGCACCACAGGGGAACGCCCCGTTCCCGGCAGAGGCCGTGGAGGCGCCTGGCCTCCAGGTAACCGCCGACCCGGCCGGCCTTGACGTTGACGATCCGGCAGGCGCCGAGGGCGACGGCGTCGACCGCCGCCTTGGCCGAGGTGATCGACTCGTCGAGGCAGAGCGGCGTGGCCAGGCGCCCGGCCAGCTCGGCGTGGCCGACCAGGTCGTCCTCGGCCATCGGCTGCTCGATCAGCAGCAGCCCGGACCGGTCGAGCTCGACCAGGTGGTCGGCGTCGGCCAGGGTGTAGGCGGCGTTGGCGTCGACCTGGAGCAGGACCTCGTCGCCGAAGCGCTCGCGCACCGCCGCCACCGGGCCCAGGTCCCAGCCGGGCTCGATCTTGAGCTTGATCCGCAGGTAGCCCTGGTCGAGGTAGCCGGCCACGGCGTCGAGCAGCTGGGGCACGGAGTCCATGATCCCCACCGACACCCCGGCCGGGACCCGGTCGCGGGTGGCGCCCAGGTAGCCGGCCAGCGGCTGGTCCCGTGCTCGCAGCCAGGCGTCGAGCCCGGCCAGCTCCAGGGCGGCCTTGGCCATACGGTGGCCCTTGACGAAGGCGGTGGCCGCGGCGACCGCCTCGGGGTCGAGGTCCCCGGCCGCGGCGACGGCCGGGACCAGGAAGCGGCGCAGCACGTCGGCGGCGCCGTCGGCGTACTCCGAGGAGTAGCGGGGCTCGGCCGCGGCCACGCACTCGCCCCAGCCCTCGGCGCCGTCGGTGACCGCCCGGACCAGCAGCACGTCCCGTTCCTGCTCGACCCCGAACGAGGTCCGGAACGGCGTCACCAGCGGCAGCGCGACCCGCCGCAGCTCGACCCCGGCGAGCTTCACGGCCGTCCCGCCGGCGTTGACGGCTCGACCAGGTAGCGGTCGGGGTGGCGCAGGAACCCGGTGACGGCGGCCCCGGCGGCCAGCCGCCCCCCGAGCGCCTCGCGGACGGCCTGCCGCCAGGCCCGGCGCTGCCCGGGATCGAGGGCCTCCAGCTCCGGCGGCAGGGCCACCGTGACCGCCGGCGTGTCCGGCCGGTGGGTCACCGGCTCCAGCCCGGGCCCGACGGTCAGGGCCGTCTCGGCCTCCACCGGCGGCGGCTGGAGTGGCCGGCCGACGCAGGCGGCGGCCACCGCCGGGTCGTCCAGCCGCCAGGCCAGCAGCAGCCGGTCGCTGGCCACGCCGGCGTTGACGGCGTCGGTCATCGGCCCGTAGAAGTCCTCCAGGTAGGCGGTGGGCCGCGCCCCCAGCTTGGCCAGGTTGAACCAGGCGTTGCGGGCCACCAGCGGGTCGAACGTCCAGACCACCTCGGTGATCCCCCGGGCCAGGGCCCAGGCCCGCTGGTGCACCTTGAGCGCGAACCCGACCCCGCGGTGCTGGCCCCCCGGCGCGACGCCGGTGATGTGGGAGTGCAGCCCAAGGTCGGGCGGCGCGGTGAAGAACCCGGCGCTGGCCCCG
The DNA here is from genome assembly GCA_045807325.1 of Actinomycetes bacterium. Classification (GTDB taxonomy): domain Bacteria; phylum Actinomycetota; class CALGFH01; order CALGFH01; family CALGFH01; genus CALGFH01. Next base: position 6,593 of record JBJMHP010000008.1, read on the forward strand.
ACCAGCGTCGTGCCGGCGAACGCGCCGGCGACGTAGCTGCCGGCATGGGCCAGGGCCCGCAGCAGCTCGGCGGTCATCGGCGGCGGGTTGCCCTCGGCCGGCCGCCAGATGTCCTCGAACAGCCGCCGGGCCGCCTTGAGCTCCTCGGGGCGGTGCAGCTCGTGGATGACGACGTCGGCGGCGGCCGCCGCGGCCACGGCGGCGCTCGTCGCCTCGGGTGGGTCGGGTGCTGGCTCGGACATGGTGAGCGGATGCTAGTCGCTTGCCCCGGCGAACGCGGCACGTTCTCCACCGGAGGGTCGACACCTGAGGACGTCGTCGAGGCTGGTCACCGGGATGGTGGGCAACCGGTCCCAGATGGTGGACACATCCAGGGTCATGTCGGCGGTGTTCATGACCACCGCGGCCGCGCCCAGCACCGACACCAGGACCAGGTGCTCCACCCCGGCGGTGGCCGCCGCCGGTTCGCCGGGTCAGACCCGGTCCAGGCCGACGTAGTTCTCGGCCAGGCTGTGGGCGGCCGCCTCGGAGGCGGCCAGGTAGTCGAGGCGGGCCCGCTGGACGCGGAGCTGGAAGGGGTCGTCGTCCGGGGCCCGATGGAGCAGGCCGGTCATCCAGGTGGAGAAGTCCTGGGCCCGCCAGACGCGGCGCAGGCAGGTCGCCGACCAGGCGTCCAGCAGGGCCTCGGTGCCGGTCCGGTACCAGGCGGCCAGGGCCTCGGCGAGCACGCGGACATCGGCCACGGCCAGGTTCATGCCCTTGGCGCCGGTCGGGGGCACGATGTGGGCGGCGTCGCCGGCCAGGAACAGCCGGCCGAAGCGCATCGGCTCGACCACGAAGCTGCGCATCCCGGTGATGCTCTTGTCCAGGATCGGCCCCTCGTCCAGGGTCCAGCCGTCGTCGGTGGCCAGCCGGGCCTGGAGCTCCTCCCAGATCCGCTCGTCCGGCCACCGCTCGATCGGGTCGTCGGGGTCGACCTGGAGGTACAGGCGGGTCAGCTGGGGCGTGCGCATGCTGTGCAGGGCGAAGCCCTGCTCGGAGGAGGCGTACACGATCTCCTCGCTGGAGGGGGCGACCTGAGCCAGGACGCCCAGCCAGGCGAACGGGTAGGCCCGCTCGAAGGTGCTCCGGGCGGCCGGCGGGACGGCGTCGCGGCAGACGCCGTGGAAGCCGTCGCAGCCGGCGACCACGTCGCAGGCCAGCTCCCGGTCCTGGCCGCCGGCCCGGAACCGGATCGTCGGCCGGTCGCCGTCGACGCCGTCCAGGCGCACGTCGGTGACCTCGAACAGGACCTGGCCCCCGGCCTCCAGGCGGGCCCGGATCAGGTCCTTGACCACCTCCTGCTGCCCGTAGATGGTGATCGACCGGCCGGTCAGGTCGGTCAGGGGGACGCGGTGGCGGCGGCCGCCGGAGCGCAGCTCGATGCCGTGGTGGACCATGCCCTCGCGGCGCAGCCGCTCGGCCACCCCGGCCCCCTCCAGCAGCTCGACCGTGCCCTGCTCCAGCACCCCGGCCCGGACCCGCTGCTCCACGTGGTCGCGGCCGCGCAGCTCCAGCACCACCGAGTCGACGCCCTCCAGATGCAGCAGGTGCGACAGCAGCAGCCCGGCCGGGCCCGCCCCGACGATCCCTACCTGGGTACGCATGGCCACTCCTTGCATAGGATGCTCCCGGGAGGATGTCATGCCGTCTTCTTCGCCGTCTGAATCTTCACTGCTGAGCGGGGTGTTCGGCCGGGGGCGGGTCGCCGCCGAGGTCGGGGACCGGGCGTTCCTCCAGGCCATGCTGGACGTCGAGGCCGCCCTGGCCCGGGCCTCGGCCAAGGCCGGGCTGGTCCCGGCCGGGGCGGCCGAGGCGATCGCCGCCGCCTGCCAGGCCGGCCGGTTCGACCCGGCCGAGCTGGGCGAGCTGGGCGCGGCCGCCGGCAACCCGGTGGTGCCGCTGGTCCGCCAGCTCGCCGACCGGCTCCCGCCCGAGGTCGCCGGCCACGTCCACCAGGGCGCGACCAGCCAGGACGTGCTCGACACGGCGGCCGCGCTGGTCGCCCGGCGGGCGCTGGCGCCGCTGCTGGACGACCTGGCCGGGACAGCCGACGCCTGCGCCGCCCTGGCCGACGCCCACCGCCACACCGTGATGGCCGGGCGGACCCTGCTCCAGCAGGCGGTCCCGGTGACCTTCGGGCTCAAGGCGGCCGGCTGGCTGGTCGGCCTGGACGAGTCCCGCCGCCGGCTGGCCCGGGTCGACCGCGACCAGCTGGCCGTGCAGCTGGGCGGGGCCGCCGGGACCCTGGCCGCCTTCGGCGACCGCGGCCTGGCGGTCCTGGCCAACCTGGCCGCCGAGCTCGACCTGGCCGAGCCGACCCTGCCCTGGCATGCCGTCCGGGTGCGGCCGGCGGCCCTGGCCTCGGCCCTGGGGACCTGCGCCGGGGTGCTGGCCAAGCTGGCCCGCGACGTCGCCCTGCTCGCCCAGACCGAGGTCGCCGAGGTCCGCGAGGGCGGCGGCCCCGGCCGGGGCGGGTCCTCGGCCATGCCCCACAAGCGCAACCCGGTGGCGGCCGTGGCCGTGGCCGCGTGCACGGCCCGGGCGCCCGGCCTGGTCGCCACCGTCCTCGCGGTCATGGCCCAGGAGCACGAGCGGGCCGCCGGCGGCTGGCACGCCGAGTGGGAGCCCCAGCGCGACCTGCTGCGGCTGGTCGGCTCGGCCGCCGCCTGGTCGCGGGAGCTGCTGGACGGCCTGGAGGTCGATCCGGCGCGGATGCGGGCCAACCTGGACGCGACCGGCGGGCTGGTCATGGCCGAGGCGGCGGTGGCCGCCCTGGCCGGCCCGCTCGGCCCGGGCCGGGCCCGCGAGCTGGTCGACGAGGCGGCCCGGCGGGCCACGGCCACCGGCCGCCCCCTGCGCGACACGCTGCTGGAGGCGCCCGAGGTGGCCGACCGCCTGGGAGCGGACGGGGGCGAGGGCTCCCTCGACCCGGCCCGCTACCTGGGCTCCACGCAGGCCCTGATCGACCGGGCCCTGGCCGGCCACGGGTGAGCAACCGGCCGGTGGGCGGCCATTCCCGCGACCAGCTCCGGGCGCGGCCGCGAGGAGGGGAAGACCGCCTCGACGCTCGCCTTCATGCCGGCGAACCGGCGTACCTGGTAGACCAGGTGCAGGGCCAGGACCATGGTCCCGAACGCCATCCCGGTCAGCACCGTGACCGGCAGCGGGGCTTCCACGGCGAGCACCACCGCCAGCGCGACCGTGACCCCGGCGAGCAGCGCGTTGATCACGGCCACGGCGCTGGGCAGGGTGAACAGGAACTGGGTCCAGGAGTCGCGCAGGCACATGTTGGCCAGCGCCCCGCGGACGTCGTCGCGGCCCGAGAGCAGGAAGTAGTGGGCCCTGGTGGGGTCGAGCTCGGTGTAGTAGTGGCGGATCCGGTTGATCGCCCTGGCGTAGAGGACGTCCTCGATCGAGCTCTGCAGCACCCGCACGTAGGTCACCAGCCCCAGGAAGAACACGGCCGGTCCAACGGTCAGGGCGACCACGTGGAACAGGTGGCCAAGGGGCGACCGCTGGGCGACCAGGGCCAGGGCGACCAGGGTGCTGGACAGCGCCCCGATGTACAGGGCGGTGCGGCCGTTGCCCTCGTTGACCGCGACCGCCCGGGCCGTCTGGAGGGTGAAGTGCTCGGTGGTGAGGGCCTGCATGAACGCCTGCTGCTGCTCGGGCTGGGCGGCCGGTGGGGCCGGCTCCACTGCCATCTTGTTCACCGCCTGCTCCTGACGCACGCTATCGGTTCGGTCACGGTAGCTCCGGGTGGGGCGGCAACCTTGGAGAGCGGATGGAGAAACCGGGGAGAGGCGGCCGGATGATCCACCGGTTCGGCGACTGCGAGCTCGACGAGGGCCGCTACGAGCTGCGCCGCGGCGGCGTCCCCTGCCACCTGGAGCCGCAGGTCTTCGAGGTCCTGGCCTACCTGGTCCGCAACCGCGGCCGGCTCGTCACCAAGGCCGAGCTGCTGGACGAGATCTGGGGCAGCCGGTTCGTGAGCGAGTCCGCCCTGACCAGCCGGATCAAGGCGGCCCGCAAGGCGGTCGGCGACAGCGGCCGCGAGCAGCGTGTCATCCGCACCGTCCACGGCCGCGGCTACGAGTTCCTGGCCGCGGTCCAGCCGCCGGCCACGGGGCCGTCCACGGCGGCCGCCCGGGAGGCCACCCGACCGGTCTCGCCGGCCGCACCGCCGAGCCTGGCCGGACGCGGGGCGGAGCTGGAACGGCTGGTCGGACTGCTCGGCCTGGCCGCGGCCGGGCGGCCGCAGGTGGCGTTCGTGACCGGCGAGCCGGGCATCGGCAAGACCACCCTGGTCGAGACGTTCGCCGGGTGGGCGGAGGGCGGCCGGACCGTGGTGGCGCGTGGCCAGTGCCTGGAGCATCGCGGGGCGCCCGAGCCGTACCTGCCGGTCTTCGACGCCCTGGGTCGGCTGGGCCGCCAGGATGGCGGGGTGGTCGAGCTGCTGGGCCGGGTTGCCCCGACCTGGCTGGTCCAGATGCCGGCGCTGCTGGCGGCCGGGGACCGGGGGGCGGTGGAGCGGCGGGCCCTTGGCAGCACCCGCGAGCGGATGCTGCGCGAGGTCGCCGAGGCGCTGGAGGCCGTCGCCGCCGACCGGGCCCTGGTCCTGCACCTGGAGGACCTGCACTGGGCCGACCCGTCAACCGTCGACCTGGTCGAGTGGCTGGCCCGCCGCGACGGCGGGGCCCGGCTGCTGCTGGTCGGCACCTACCGCCCGGCCGACGCCCGCGCCGCCGGGCACCCGATCGACGCGGCCGCGGCCGACCTGCTCCTGCGGGGCCGGGCGGCCGAGCTGCGGCTCGGCGAGCTCGACACCGACGCCGTCCGGGCCGCGCTGGCGCAGCGGCTCGACGGCGGCCAGGTCCCCGAGGAGCTGGCCCGGACGGTGCGCCGCCGCACCGACGGCGTGCCCCTGTTCGTCGCCCAGCTCACCCAGTCGTGGGTGGACTCGGGCGTGCTGCGGGCGGCGGCGGGCCGCTGGGAGCTGGCCCGGCCCGGCGGCGCCGACCCCGAGGTCCCTGACGACCTGCGGCGCCTGATCGAGCTCCAGCTGGAGCGGCTGGAGGCCGCCGACCTGGCCATGCTGGAGGCGGCGGCGGTCGGCGGGATGGAGTTCGCCGCGGCCGTGGCCGCGGCCGGCACGGCCGAGCCCGCCGAGGAGGTCGAGCGGCGCTGCGCGGCCCTGGCCCGCCACGGCCAGCTCCTGCGGGCCGCGGATCCGGTCGACTGGCCGGACGGCACCGTGTCGGCCGGGTTCGCCTTCGCCCACGACCTGCACCGGACGGTCCTGTACGACCGCATCCCGGCCGGCCGCCGGGCCCGGCTGCATGCGGCCGTGGCCGACCGGCTGGAGCGGGCCTACGGGCCGGCCGCCGCCGAGCACGTGACCGAGCTGGCCAGCCACTTCCTGCTCGGCCGCGACGACGCCAGGGCCGTGCAGTATCTCCAATCCACGGCCGAGCAGGCGCTGGCTCGCAGCGCCCAGCTCGAGGCCGTCCAGCACCTGGGCGCCCTGCTCCAGGCCGTCCAGCGGCTGCCCGAGGGGCCCGACCGGGACCGGGCCGAGCTGCGGGCCCGCATGACCCTCGGGCCGGCCCTGATCGCCACCGACGGGTTCGCCTCCCCCGCCGTCGAGGGCGCCTTCCTCCGGGCCCGCGAGCTGTGCCGGCGCCTCGGCGACCCGCCCGAGCTGGCGGTGGTGCTGCACGGGCTGGCCGCGGTCAACGAGTTCCGCGGCCGCTACCACGTCTCCGAGGAGATCCTGAAGCAGCTGCTCGGGGCCGGCGACTCCCCGCTGGCCGTGGAGGCCCACGAGCTGCTGGCCTGCTCCACCTTCCACCAGGGCAGGGCGGCCACCGCCGTCCGGTACGCCGAGGCCGGGCTGGCCCTCTACGACGAGGACCGCGACAGCGGCTTCCTGGCCCCCTACGGGGAGCACCCGGCCGTCGCCTGCCACGACTGGGCGGCCCTGGCCCTGTGGTTCCTGGACCACCCCGACCGCGCCATGGCCCACGCCACCCGCGCCCTGGCCCTGGCCCGCGAGCACGCCTACAGCCTGGCCGCCGCCGAGATCCAGCTGACCATGATCTTCCGGGCGCAAGCCCCGCCGTTCAGGGCGGGGTTAGCCCGGTCGGCCTGGGGTGCGCTGCTGGCGGATGTACTGCTTGAGCGTTTCCAGCGGGGCGCCACCCGCCGAGGCGGCGAAGTACGACGGGGACCACAGGTGCTCGCGGTGGGTGCGGACCCAGTAGCGGGCACGCAGGTGGCAGGCGGAGACGCCCTTGAGAGCGTTCACCAGCCGGGCGACGGCGACCTGTGGCGGGTAGGTGACCAGCAGGTGGACGTGGTCGTCGTCGCCGTCCATCTCGACCAGCGTGGCGCCGAAGTCGGCGCACAGCTTGGCGAACACCTCCCGCACGGTGTCCAGGTGCTCGTCGGTCAGCACCCCGCGCCGATACTTGGTTACGAAGACCAACTGTACGCTGAGGGCCGAGACAACGTGCCTGCCTCGGCGGTAGTCGTCGTCCTGTCGTACAGGCCAAGTATGTTCGGTGGCATGCTCGTCCGGTACCGCTACCGCCTCGACCTGACCCCGGGGCAGCGCCAGGCGCTCGCGCGAGCGTTCGGGTGTGCGCGGGTGGTCTACAACGACGCGCTGCGCGCTCGGCAGGACGCCTACGCGGCTGGGGAGCGGCTCAGCGACACCGAAGTGCAGCGCCGTGTGGTCACCCTCGCCAAGCGGACCCCGGAGCGGGCATGGCTGGGCGAGGTCGCCTCCGTCGTGCTGGTGCAGGCGTGCCAGGACGCCCGGCGTGCCTGGCGGAACTGGTTCGACTCCCTGTCGGGCAAGCGGCGGGGGCGCCGGGTCGGGCACCCGAGGTTCCGCACCAAGCACGGCCACCAGTCGATCCGGCTCACCCGCAATGGGTTCACCCTGCACGAGACCCGGTTGTACGTGGCGAAGGTCGGCGACCTCAAGGTCCGCTGGTCACGGCCGCTGCCGTCGCTGCCCTCCAGCGTCACGATCATCCGCGAGCCGGACGGCCGCTGCTACGCCTCGTTCGTCGTCGAGCGAAGCCCGGCCCTGCTGCCACCGATCGACCGGACCGCCGGAGTCGACCTTGGCCTGGGCGCGTTCGCGGCGGTCGCGGCCAGCGACGGCACGACCGAACTGGTCCCCAACCTTCGGTACCTGCGCGCCGCCGAGCGGCGCCTGGCCCGCGCCCAGCGGCGCATG
>JBJMHP010000009.1:0-6292 GCA_045807325.1 Actinomycetes bacterium
GACCCCGCCGGCCCACCCAGATCCGGACGTCGCCCTCGACGGTGTGCTCAATGGCGTTCTTGACCAGGTTGGAGAACACCCGGTCGAGCCGGCGGGGGTCGGCGGCGACCAGAGGCTGGCCCTGGCGGGGGTCCACCTCGAGACCGACGTCGACCTTGCGGCCGTGGGCGATCGGGTCCAGGGCGTCGACCACCTCGTCGAGCAGGCTGCCGAGGTCGACCTCGACCGGCTCCAGGTTGATCACGCCGGCGTCGAAGCGGCTGATCTCCAGCAGGTCCTCGAGCAGGTTCTCGAACCGCTCCAGCTCCCGTTCCAGCAGCACGGCGGCCCGCTGGGCGTCCGGCGGCAGGCCGGTGCGGGCGGCGTGGATGTAGTCGGCGGCCATGCGCACCGTGGCCAGCGGGGTGCGCAGCTCGTGGCTGACGTCGGAGACGAACCTGGCCTGCAGGCTGCCGACGTGCTCCAGCTCGCCGATCTTCTGGGCCAGGTTGTCGGTCATCCGGTTGAACGACTCGGCCAGCTTGCCGAAGTCGTCCTGGCTGGTCGCCTGGGGGATCCGGGCAGCCAGGTTGCCGGCCGCGATCTCCTCGGCCACGTCCCTGGCCCGCTGGATCGGCTTGAGCACCCGGCCGATCGAGATCGCGGCCATGATGACCACCGCCGCCAGCAGCCCGGCGCCCACGATCAGCAGGAAGTTGGAGAGCTTGGCGAGCGTCTCCTCCTGGAAGTTCAGCGGGTAGAAGAAGTAGGCCTGCTGGATGCCGATGTCGCTCTGGGCGATGGGGAACGGGGCGCCGACGACCAGCATGCGGCCGTGCCCGACCGGCGACCGGATGTACACGTAGGCCAGCTCGTTGTCCTTCTCGACCCGCTGGGCCAGGCCGGGGGGGACGTGCTCGAAGCGCAGGTTGGGGTCGGAGTGGCTCTCGGTGCCGTCGCGGCCGCGCAGGACCAGGGCCGTGAAGGTGGGGGGGCCGCCCTGGCCGGTGATCAGCTTGTCCTGGAGCCGCCGCTGGACCTGCCTGATGTCGGAGCTGCTGACGTCGTCGAGCTGGGTCTGGTCGGTCAGGCTCCGGACCTGCACGACCGCCTCGCTGCTCTGCTGGCTGTACAGGGACTTGGCCAGCAGCGCATGCAGGGCCGCGCCGAGCAGCAGCAGCGCCCCCACCACGATCGCCGACGTGAACAGCACCACCCTGGCCCGCAGGTCGAGCCGGGCGAGGCTGAAGCGGCCCAGTCCTATCCCTGATCACCCGCCTGCGCCGAGGATTCGCTGGCGCCGCCCTCCGGTCCGATCCGGTAGCCGACGCCTCTCACAGTCTGCACCACCCGAGGGTTCTCCGGGTCGTGCTCGATCTTGGCCCGCAGCCGCTGGACGTGCACGTTCACCAGGCGGGTGTCGCCGGCGTAGCGGTAGCCCCAGACCTGCTCGAGCAGGACCTCGCGGGTGAAGACCTGCCGGGGCCGCCTGGCCAGGGTGGCCAGCAGCTCGAACTCGAGCGGGGTCAGGTTGACCGGCTTGCTGTCCTTGGTGACCTGGTGGGCCATGACGTCCATCTCGATGTCGTGGAACCGCAGGGTCTCGGCCCCGTCGGTGTCGCGGCGGCGGAGCCGGGCCCGGATGCGGGCCACCAGCTCCTTGGCCGAGAAGGGCTTGGTGATGTAGTCGTCGGCCCCGGACTCGAGCCCGAGGACCACGTCGACGGTGTCGGTCTTGGCGGTCAGCATCACGATGGGCACGCCGGACTCGAGTCGCAGCTCGCGGCAGATCTCCAGCCCGTCCTTGCCGGGGAGCATCAGGTCGAGCAGGACCAGGTCGGGTTTGGCCTGGTGGAAGGCGGCGATGGCCTGGTCGCCCGAGCGGACGAACACCGGCTCGAAGCCCTCCTGGCGCAGGACGATCCCGAGCATCTCGCCGAGCGACGGGTCGTCGTCGACGACCAGTACCCTGCCCTTCACGCAATACCGCCCCCTTCCCAGCACGACAACCGGCCAAGGATGTCATGTCCCAGCCCAACAGTGGAGTATCCGCGTTCTCCACAGACGTCACAGACGCCGTTGACCGCCCCGGGTGGCCTCGTGACAATGCGCGCGAGCGCCGATGAAAGGAAGGTCGTGAGCAGCGCACCACCACCCTGGGAGCCGCCGGGCACGCCGCCGCCGGGGGCGCCGCCCGTGTGGGGGCCGCCGCCGGGCGGGCCGGGGTGGGGGCCGGGGCCCTACCCGACGGCGCCGTATCCGCCGACGCCGTCGCCCTACCCGCCGCTGCCCAAGGCCGGGTCGGCGCGGACGGGGCCGCTGCCGCTGCACCCGATGATGTTCAGCGACCTCCTCGACGGGTCGTTCCGGCTGCTCAAGGCCAACCTGGGCACCATCGTCCTGGTCGCCGCCGTGTTCCTGATCCCGGTCAACCTGGTGGCGGCGTTCCTCCAGCGCGACCTGCTCGGCGGCTACGGCTTCCTCCAGTTCATGCAGGACCCGTCGCTGCTCGAGGAGGCCGCGGGCCCCGGCGCGTCCAACGGCCCCCTCATCGGCAGCCTCGTGGCCACGCTCGCCACCGTCCTTGTCACCCCGTTCATCGGCGGGGCCACCTCCATGGTGGTCGCCGCCAGCTATCTGGGCGGTGAGCTCAAGGCCGGCCCGGCCATGCGGGCCACCGGCCGGCGCTTCCTGGTCCTGCTGGCCGTGTTCTTCCTCACCCTGCTGCTCAAGCTCGCCGGGCTGGTGTTGTGCCTGGTCGGGGCGCTGGTCCCGATGACCCTGCTCCTGGTGACCACGCCGGCGGTGATGGTCGAGGAGGTCGGCCCCATCCAGGCCATGGCCCGGTCGGTGACCCTGGTCCGGCCGCGGTTCTGGCCGGTGATGGCCATCGGGATCGGCAGCGGGGTGCTGGCCGGGTTCCTCGGGAACATCCTGGCCGGCCCGTTCTCGATCGCGGCCCTGGCCGTCGGCTACCGCTGGGGATGGATCCTGGCCGCGATCGGCGCCATCGTGCCCGCCCTGATCACGACGCCGTTCGTGTCGATCCTGGCCACCCTGGTCTATTTCGACCTCCGGATCAGGAACGAGGGCTTCGACCTGCAGATGATCGCCGCCGAGCTGGCCCGCGGTGCCCCGGCCCGCTGACCCGGCGTCCCTGGTTCCGGCGCTGCCTGCCGCCGCCGGGCTGGTGCTGGCGCTCGCCCAGGGTCGGGGGGAGCTGCGGGTGCCGGTCCGGGACCCGCAGCAGGTGCGGGAGGTGGTCCGGGAGGTCCTGTCCAGGCCCGAGTTCCGGCCGCCGCAGCGGTCGCTGACCGAGCGGCTGTTCGACTGGGTGCTGGAGCTGATCGGGCGGCTGCTGGCGGCGCTGGGAGGCAGCGGGGCCGGCGGGATCGTGGGGCTGATCCTGCTGGCGCTGGTGCTGGCCGGGGTGGGGGTCCTGGCGGCCCGGTTCTCGCGGGGGTTGACGCCCAGCCCCGAGGTGGCGGCGGCCGTGCCGGGCGGCCGGCGGCGGTCGGCGGCCGAATGGCGCGCCGAGGCCGAGGCGCACGAGCGGGCCGGCGCCTGGCGGGAGGCGGTCCGCTCCCGCTACCGGGCCCTGGTGGCCGACCTCGCCGCCCGCGGGCTGGTCGAGGAGGTCCCCGGCCGGACCGCCGGCGAGTACCGCCGCCAGGTCGGCCGCGCCCTCCCCGAGGCCGCCACCGACTTCGCCGGCGCCACCGAGCTGTTCGAGGTCGCCTGGTACGGCCGCTCCAGCACGGGCACGGGGGACGCGGCCCACCTTCGCGACCTGGCCGACCGGGTCCTGCGGCGGGTGCCGGCATGAGCGGCGGGGTTGGGTCGCGGTCCCGGGTGGGACCGGTGAGCGGCGGCGTGGGCGGTGGGGCCGGTGCCCGGTCCTCGGTGCGGGGGGCGCTGCCGTGGGTCGCCGTGGTGCTCGGGGTGGCGCTGGTGGTGGCGGTCGCGGGGCGAGGGGCCGAGGAGGGCAATCCGCTGGACCCGGCGTCGCCCGGGCCGCTCGGGACCAAGGGGCTGGTGGAGGTGCTGCGGGGCCTGGGTGGCCGGGTGACCGTCTCGGCGGGCCAGCCCGGGACCGGCACCGACACGGCGCTGCTGCTCAGCGACGACCTCACCCCCCGACGGCGCCAGGGCCTGCTCGACTGGGTCCGCCGGGGCGGGACACTGGTGGTGGCCGACCCCAGCTCCGGCGTGACCCGGGTGGAGCCGGTCGGCTCCACCCGCTTCGGCCTGCTCGACGCCGAGATCGAGCGGCGCTGCGCCGTGCCCGCCCTCCGCGACGCCGAACGGGTGGCCGCGCCCGGTGGGGTCGTGTTCGAGATCCCCGAGGGCCAGGGAGCCCCGGGGAACCGCCCCGGCGCGACCCAGGCCTGCTTCCCCCGCAACGACGGCGCCTGGCTGCTCGTCCAGCCGCTCGGCGGCGGGACCGTGGTCCGCCTGGGCGGGGCCAGCGCCCTGGTCAACCAGGAACTGGGCGAGGCCGACAACGCGATCCTCCTGGCCAGCCTGCTCGTCCCGGTCGAGGGGACGGCCGTCCAGGTGCTCCAGCCGCCCCTGCCCGGCGGGGGCACCGCCGGGCTCGGCGACCTGATCGCCCCCCGGGTGCGGCTGGCCCTGTGGCAGCTCGTCGTCGCCTTCGTCCTGCTCGCGCTCTGGCGGGCTCGCCGGCTCGGGCGGCCGGTGGCCGAGCCCCAGCCGGTCCAGCTCCCCGGCGCCGAGCTGGTGGTGGCCGTGGGCAACCTGCTCCAGCGGGCCAAGGGGCGTGGCCAGGCGGCCGGGCTGCTCACCGACGACCTGCGCCGCTCCCTGGCCGAGCGGCTCGGCCTGCCGCCCTCGACCCCGGCCGACCAGGTCGCCGACACCGTCGCCGAGCGGACCGGGATCCCGCGGGAGCGGGTCCTCCGGACGCTCACCCGGACCACGCCCCGCGACGAGGCCGAGCTCGTCGCCCTCAGCCAAGCCGTCGACACCATCCGCCGGGAGGTCACCCGTGTCCGCTAGCACCGCGGTGAGCGCGCCCTCGCCACCAGCCGTCTCGCACCACGACCCGCACCGCGGAGAGGTGGGCCGGTGAGCGACACGACGGCGACACAGGGGGCACGGGCGGCCGTGCTCCGGGTCCGCGACGAGATCGCCAAGGCGGTCGTCGGGCAGGACGGCGCGGTGTCGGGGCTGGTCGCGGCCCTGCTGGTCCGCGGCCACGTGCTGCTGGAAGGCGTCCCCGGGGTGGCCAAGACCCTGCTGGTCAAGGCCCTCGCCCGGACCCTCGACCTGGAGTTCAAGCGGGTGCAGTTCACCCCCGACCTGATGCCGTCGGACGTGACCGGGCAGGTGATCTTCGAGCAGCGCGACGGCTCGTTCCGGTTCCGCCAGGGGCCGGTGTTCACCAACCTGCTGCTGGCCGACGAGATCAACCGGACCCCGCCGAAGACGCAGGCCGCCCTGCTGGAGGCGATGGAGGAGCGCCAGGTCAGCGTCGAGGGGACGGCCCGCCCGTTGCCCGACCCGTTCATCGTGGCGGCCACCCAGAACCCGGTCGAGTACGAGGGCACCTACCGGCTGCCCGAAGCACAGCTCGACCGCTTCCTGCTCAAGCTCACCGTGCCGCTGCCGGCCAGGGAGCAGGAGATCGCCGTGCTGGAACGGCACGCCCTCGGCTTCGATCCGCGGGACCTGTCGGAGATCAAGGTGGTGGCCTCGGCGGCCGACCTGGAGGCGGGCCGCGAAGCGGTGGGCCGGGTGCACGTGGCGGCCGAGGTGCTTGGCTACGTGGTGGACCTGGCCCGGGCCACCCGGACCTCCCCGTCGCTGCAGATCGGGGTGTCGCCGCGGGGCGCCACCGCGCTGCTCGCGGCCGCTCGCGCCTGGGCCTGGCTGTCCGGCCGGACGTATGTCATCCCGGACGACGTCAAGGCCCTGGCCCGGCCGGCGTTGCGGCACCGGGTGCAGTTGCGGCCGGAGGCCGAGCTCGAGGGCACCACCCCGGACGGCGTGCTGGACGGCATCCTCGCCTCGGTGCCGGTGCCCCGTTGATCTCGCCGGTCGGAACCCCGCGTCCCCTCCTTCGCGCCGGCGCGCGGCGCGACCTCGCGCAGGCGCGCCTGTCGATGTCGACCGAGGGAGTAATCAGCATGCGGCTCGAGACGAGTTCCGCACCCACCGGGGCGGTGACATGGCACTGACCGGGCGTGCCGGCCTGCTCGCCGCGCTCGGCACGCTGGTGGTGCTGGTCGCGCCGCGCCCCGCGGGCGCGGTGGCCGGCATCGCGATGCTGCTCGGCGCGCTCGTCGTGATC
>JBJMHP010000010.1:0-11151 GCA_045807325.1 Actinomycetes bacterium
CGTGATCGTCGAGGTCCGGGCGGGCACCGGCGGCGACGAGGCGGCCCTGTTCGCCGGCGACCTGTACCGGATGTACGTCCGCTGGGCCGAGCAGCACGGCTACAAGGTCGAGGTCCTGTCCCAGAGCGAGTCCGACCTGGAGGGGGTCAAGGAGGTCGTGTTCGCCGTCAAGGGCAAGGGCGCCTGGTCGCGGCTGAAGTACGAGGCCGGGGTGCACCGGGTCCAGCGGGTCCCGGTGACCGAGTCCCAGGGCCGCATCCACACCTCGGCCGCCGGGGTCAACGTCCTCCCAGAGGCCGACCCGGTCGAGATCACCATCGACCCGAACGACCTCAAGATCGACGTCTACCGCTCCACCGGCCCCGGTGGCCAGTCGGTCAACACCACCGACTCGGCGGTGCGCATCACCCACCTGCCCTCGGGCATCGTCGTGTCCATGCAGGACGAGAAGTCCCAGATCCAGAACCGCGAGAAGGCCATGCGGGTGCTGCGGGCCCGGCTGCTGGACCGGGCCATCTCCGAGCAGCAGGCCCAGCTGGCCGCCGAGCGGCGCTCCCAGGTCCGCTCGCTGGACCGCTCCGAGCGCATCCGGACCTACAACTTCCCCCAGGACCGGGTCACCGACCACCGCATCGGCCTGTCCGTGGGCGACCTGCCCGGGGTGCTGGAGGGCCGCGGCCTGGACCGGATCATCGACGAGCTGGCCGCCAGGGACGCCGAGAGCGCCCTGGCCGCCGCCGAGGCCACGGCGTGACCACCGCCGCCCCGGATGTCGGTCGCCGCCGCGAGCTGCGCGACTGGGCGACCCGCGAGCTGGCCGCGGCCGGCTGCGTCTCGGCCCGGGCCGAGGCCGACTGGCTGCTGGAGGAAGCCGTCGACGAGGAGAGCCTGCGGGCCATGGTGGCCCGGCGGGTGGCCGGGGAGCCGCTCCAGTACGTGATCGGGTGGGCGCCGTTCGGACCGCTGCGCCTCGTCGTGGGCCCGGGGGTGTTCGTGCCCCGGCCCGAGACCGAGGGCCTGGCCGACCGGGCCGCCACCCGGCTGCGCTCCAGGCCCGAGCCGCCGGGGGGGTCCGGGGAACCCCGGGGGGGTGCCCGGGTCAGACCCATCGCGGTCGACGTCTGCACCGGGTCGGGGGCGATCGCCTGCTTCCTGGCCGCCGAGGTCCCGGGGGCCAGGGTCCTGGCCACCGAGCTGGACCCGGGGGCGCTGGCCTGGGCCAGGCGCAACGCCGACCGGTACGGGGTCGAGCTGCTGGCCGGCGACCTGGACGAGCCCCTGCCGGCCGCCCTGGCCGGGCGGGTCGACGTGCTCTGCGCCAACGTGCCCTATGTGCCGAGCGGGGCCATCGCCACCCTGCCCACCGACGTCCGCGACCACGAGCCACGCCTGGCCCTCGACGGCGGCCCCGACGGCCTGGACGTGCTGCGCCGCCTGGTCGCCAGGGCCGGCCACTGGCTGGCCCCCGGCGGCGGCCTGCTCTGCGAGATCGGCGAGGACCAGGCCGAGACCGGCGTGGCCCTGCTGACCGCGGCCGGGCTCGTCGAGGTGGCCGTGCACCCCGACCTGGTCGGCCGCGACCGCATCCTCGAGGGGACCCGCCCGTGACCGACGAGCAGGCGGGAGCCGACGACCCGCGGGTCATCCCGGTGTCCAAGGACGAGGAGCAGTGGCCGGGGCTGCTGGAGGTCGGCAGCGAGATCATCGCCAGGGGCGGGCTGGTCGTGCTGCCCACCGACACCGTGTACGGGCTCGGCTGCGACCCCTTCAACCATTCGGCGGTGGACGCCCTGTTCCGGGCCAAGCGGCGCGGCCGCGACCTTCCCCTGCCGGTGCTGGTCCACACCTGGCGCCAGGCCATCGGCCTGGTCGAGGAGGTCACCGACCAGGCCCAGGCCCTGATCGCGGCCTGGTGGCCGGGGCCGCTCACCCTGGTCCTGCGCGAGGCCCCCGGGATCGGCTGGGACCTGGGCGAGTCGCGGGGCACGGTGGCCGTCCGCATGCCCAAGCAGGACTTCGCCCTGGCCCTCATCCAGCGCACCGGCCCCCTGGCCGTCTCCAGCGCCAACCGCTCCGGCGAGCCGACCCCGAACGAGATCCCGGCCGTGGTCGAGCAGCTCGGCGACGACGTCGGGGTGTTCTTCGACGCCGGCCCGGCCTCCGAGGGACCGGCGTCCAGCATCGTCGACCTCACCGGCCGGCGGCCGCGGCTGCTGCGCGAGGGCGCCATCCCCGCCGAGGAGCTGGAGCTCGTGCTCGAGGAGCCCTTCGACGATGCCACCTGACGACCGTGGCGGCCCGCCCGGCCCGTTCGGCGTGCTGTTCGTCTGCACCGGCAACATCTGCCGGTCGCCCACTGCCGAGGCCCTGGCCCGCCGCGAGCTGGCCCGCCACCCGGGGGTCCCGATCCAGGTGTCGTCGGCCGGCAGCCACGCCCTGGAGGGCAACCCGGCGGCCAGCCGGTCGATGCTGGCCGCCTCGCGCAGGGGGGCGAGCCTGGAGCGGCACTTCGCCCGCGAGCTGACCAGGCGACGGGTGCGCGGGGCCGACCTGGTCCTGTGTATGGCCGCCGAGCACCGACCCTTCGTGCTCAGCTATGACCGCTCGGCCGCCGACCGGACCTTCCTGCTGGCCACCTTCGCCCGGGTGGCCGGCGAGTGGGACTGGCTGGCCACCTCCCCGGCCGGCCTGGTCGCCCTGGCCGCCGAGCACGCCCGGGAGCAGGACGGCGACGACATCGACGACCCCCTGGGCCAGCCCACCGAGGCCTACGCGGCCTGCGCCGAGCGGCTGGACGGCCTGGTCAGCACCGTGATCGCCGCCCTGGCCAAGGCCATGCCGGTCGGGACCACGGGGGCGACGTGATAGGTTGCCGAGCTCGTGGGTGATCTCCGGGCCTACCTCCTCGTCACCGTGATGGCGGCGGGGCTCACCTACTGCCTGACCCCGCTCGTGCGGGCGGTGGCCATCCGGATCCGGGCCGTCGACCGGCCGGGGGGCCGCAAGATGCACGCCATCGCCACCCCGACCCTGGGCGGGCTGGCCCTGTTCTTCGGCTTCATCGGCGGCCTCGCCCTGTCATCGCTGCTGTTCCCACAGCTGTTCGTGTCCTCGGAGGCGGCCGGCATCGCCATCGGGGCCTCGCTGATGGTCGGCATCGGCATCGTCGACGACCTCAAGGGCCTGTCGGCGCCGGTCAAGCTGGCCGGCCAGATCCTGGCCGCCACCACCATGACCTTCGGCGGGGTGCAGGTGCTGTTCTTCTGGCTGCCCACCTTCGGCCCCCTGCACGAGGGCGTCATCAGCCTCGCCCCCGAGCTCGGCATCCCCATCACCGTGCTGGTGGTGGTGGTCACCGTCAACGCCGTCAACCTGGTCGACGGCCTCGACGGCCTGGCCGCCGGGCTGGTCGCCATCGGCGCCATGGCCTACTTCATCTACAGCTACCGCACCGGGGCCAGCGGCCTGATCGCCGAGGACTCGCCGGCCCCGCTGCTGAGCGCCCTGCTGTTCGGGATCTGCGTCGGCTTCCTGCCCCACAACTTCAACCCGGCCCGGATCTTCATGGGCGACACCGGCTCGATGCTGCTGGGCACGCTGCTCGCCGGCGCCACCATCACCGGCATCGGCCGCACCACCCAGCCCCAGGCCGGCGACCAGTTCGCCCTGCTGATCCCGGTGGCCATCCCCCTGCTGGTCCTGGCCCTGCCGTTCCTGGACACCCTGCTGGCCGTGGGCCGCCGCATGCGCTCGGGCGCCGGCATCATGACCGCCGACAAGCAGCACCTCCACCACCGCCTGCTGGAGATCGGCCACTCCCACCGCCGGGCCGTGCTCATCCTCTACGCCTGGAGCGCCCTGCTCGCCGGCTCGGTGGTCGCCCTCTCCTTCACCGGCGCCCGCCGGGTCCTGCCCTTCTTCCTGGTCGTGGTCGTCAGCGGCATCGTCGGCCTCCTCTCACCCCGCTGGCGCCGCCGCCCGGCCCCCTAGGCTCCGCCGCCGCAGGCGGCCAGCGGCACGAGCGGGGCGAGGGCGAGGAGGCGTGCTCTCACCCCCCAGTCTCGGCACCATCCCCGGACCGCTGAAGGCGCTTGGCGCGACCACGGTCGTGCCTGGTAGATTCTCCGTCCACTTCCACGCCGGGGACGGTGCCGCGACCGCGCGGCGGGTCCCTCCTGCGTGGAACGAGCCGTCCCGGAAGGCGGGTGTGCGATGACCGAGGAGGTACGCATGGCCCGCGGGGCCGCCCTGGCCACCGCGGCCGCAGCGCCGGTCGCGCTCGGCCTCGCCTGGTACTTCGCCGGCTCCAAGGGCCTGCTCGGCGCGGCCTTCGGGCTGGCCCTCGCGGTGGCCTTCTTCTCGGCCACCCTGCTGGCGGTGGGGGCGGCCGGCCGGGTCCAGCCCGAGCTGATGCTGCCGGCGGCGGTGGTCACCTTCGCGTTCAAGATGACCGTCATCGGCCTGCTGCTGTTCCTGCTCAGGAACACGACCGCCTTCGACCGGCCGGCGTTCGCCCTCGCCCTGGTCGCCGGGACCGTGATCTACCTGGCGGCCGAGATCCGCTTCGCCATGCGGGCCCGGATCCCCTATGTGGTCACCGACGAGAAGCAGGTGGGGCCGCGATGATAGATTCGCCCGCCCATGAGCGAATCCGGCCCCTCCGGCCCACCCAGGGAGCCCTCCGGCCGCGGCTCCGAGATGGTCTGGTCGATCCTCGGCACGCTGGTCGCGGGCGTGCTCGCCTGGGGCGGCATCGGCTGGCTGCTCGACCGCTGGCTGGGCACCCGGTACCTGGTGGCGGTGGGCATCCTCGTCGGCATGGCCGGCGCCTTCTACCTGATCATCAAGCGCTACGGCAGCGGCTGACGGGGCGACCATGACGGCAGCGACGCTTCCCCTCGCCCAGCGGGAGGGCTTCCACGCCCCCGGCGTCGAGATCTTCCAGTGGCCGGACATTGTCCACATCGAGGTCGCCGGCATCGACCTCAGCATCAACCGCGTGGTGCTGCAGATGTTCGTGGTCGTTCTGCTGGTCTGGGGGCTGTTCTACCTCGGCTTCCGCCGGCCCAAGCTGGTCCCCTCGGGGCTCCAGAACGCCATGGAGTCGATCGTCGACTTCATCCGCAACCAGATCGTGCTCGAGGTCATCGGCCGCGACGGGCTGCGGTTCCTGCCGTACCTGACGACCCTGTTCGTGTTCGTCTTCTTCGGCAACCTGGGCGGGGTCATCCCGCCGGTCTTCTTCCCGCTGAACGGCCGCATGGCCCTGCCGGCGGTCATGGCCATCTGCAGCCTGCTGCTGTTCATCAGCGTCGGCATCTCCACCCAGGGCCCCGCCTACTTCAAGAACGCTCTGTTCCCCCCGGGCATCCCGTGGCCGGTCTACGTCCTGCTGACCCCGATCGAGTTCGTCTCCACCTTCATCGTCCGGCCGGTCACCCTGGCCATCCGGTTGCTGGCCAACATGATCGCCGGCCACCTGATCCTGACGGTGTTCTTCGTGGCCACCGGCTACCTGCTGACCTCCCTGAACATCAGCGCGCTGTTCGGCATCGGGGCGCTGGTCTTCTCGGTCGCCCTGATCGCCTTCGAGCTGTTCGTGGCCGGCCTGCAGGCCTACGTCTTCACGATCCTGTCCGCCGTGTACATCGCCGGAGCCCTGGAGCCCGAGCACTAGCAAAGGAGCAGACCGCGAGATGAGCCTGGCACTGAACAGCATCCTGGCCGCCACGGACACCGTCAGCGGCAGCGTCTCGATCATCGGCTACGGCCTGGGGACGCTCGGGCCCGGCATCGGCATCGGCTTCCTGGTCGGCAAGACCGTCGAGGGCATCTCGCGCCAGCCCGAGGCGGCCGGCCAGGTCCGCACGCTGATGTTCATCGGCCTCGCCCTGGTCGAGGCGCTGGCCCTGTTCGGCTTCGCCCTGGCGTTCGTCGTCACCTAGGGGAGGGCACGTGCAGCTTGCCTACGTCCTGGCCCAGGGGGCGGCCGAGCACGAGCAGAGCCCCATCCTGCCGGCCTCCAACGAGCTCATCTGGGGCACGGTCGCCTTCCTGCTGCTCGTGTTCCTCATGTACCGGACGGTCTGGCCGTCGGTGGACAAGGCCTTCAAGGACCGCCGGGACAACATCGAGGGCAAGCTTGAGCAGGCCGAGCGGGAGCGCGAGGAGGCCGAGCAGCTGCTGGAGCAGTACCGGCGGCGGCTGCGGGACGCCGAGGACGAGACCCAGCGGATCCTGGAGGAGGCCCGGTCCAACGCCGAGCGGGTCCGCCGCGACCTGCTGACCAAGGCCGAGGCCGACGCCGGCCGGGAGCTCGACCGGGCCCGGCAGGCCATCCGGGCCGAGCGCGACCAGGCCATCCGCCAGCTCCGCAACGAGGTCGGCACGCTCGCCGTGGAGCTGGCCACCCGGGTGGTCGGCGACTCGCTCGACCGGGACCGCCAGCTGCGCCTGGTCGACGAGTACATCGACGAGCTGGGCAACCAGGCTCAGGCCGGCGCCCTGACCAGCCGGCGCGAGGGGGACGGGGCCGATCGGGGCGGCGATGGCGACCGAGGTTAGCCCGGCCCTGGCCGCCTACGCCCAGGGGCTGTTCGACCAGGCGGCCGGGAGCGGGCAGCGGGCCATCGACCAGGTCCAGGCCGACCTGGACGAGTTCGCCCGGCTGCTCGTGCACCAGGTGCGGCTGCGCAAGGCCCTGGCCGACCCGGGGCTGCCGCCCGAGCCCAAGCGGGCGCTGCTCGCCGACCTGGGCCAGGGCCGACTGGAGGAGGCCAGCGTCGAGCTGCTGGCCACCGTCGCCACCCACCAGCGGGTCCGGCTGCGGGACTACCCCGGGCTCCTGGCCGCCCTGGCCGCCCTGGCCGCCTTCACCGGCGCCGACCGGGCCGGCCAGCTCGAGGAGCTGGAGGGGGAGCTGTTCTTCGCGGCCACCCTGGTCGAGCAGCAGCCGGCGGTGCGCTCGGCGCTGACCAACCCGGGCCTGCCCGTGGCCAACAAGCGGGCCCTGATGGCCGATCTGCTGGAGGGGCGGGTCAGCCGGCGCGCCGCCGCCCTGGTCGACCTGCTGGTCGAGGTGGACGAGGGCCACGACATCGACACGGTGCTCAAGGAGTGGGCCGAGGCGGCGGCGGCCCGCCGCAACCGGGTCGTGGCCGAGGTCCGCAGCGCCGTCGAGCTCGACGACCAGCGCCGGGCCCGGCTGGCCGAGGCCCTGACCCGGGTCCTCGGCACGCCGGTGGTGCTTCAAACCTCCGTCGACACAGCTATCTTGGGCTCGGTGGTCGTCCGCGTCGGGAACGAGCTGTTCGACGGCAGCATCCGCAGCCGCCTCGAGCAGGCCCGCGAGGCACTGGGGATCACCCAGGTCCACGCCTGAGACCGGAGAGCGAAGGGGCATCACATGACCGAACTTTCGATCAGGCCGGACGAGATCGCGGCCGCGCTCAAGAAGAACGTCGAGTCCTTCCGGCCGAGCGTCACCCGGGAGGAGGTCGGGCGGGTCACCGAGACCGGGGACGGCATCGCCCGGGTCGAGGGCATGCCCTCGACCATGGCCCTTGAGCTGCTCGAGTTCCCCGGCAACCTGCTCGGCATGGCCCTCAACCTGGATGTCCGCGAGATCGGCTGCGTGATCTTCGGCGACGCCTCCGGGATCGAGGAGGGCGACGAGGTCCGCCACACCGGCCGGGTGCTGTCGGTGCCGGTCGGCGACGGCTTCCTCGGCCGGGTGGTCGACCCCCTGGGGCGCCCGCTGGACGGCAAGGGCGACATCGAGAGCGAGACCACCAGGGCCCTCGAGCTCCAGGCGCCGACGGTGGTCCAGCGCCAGCCGGTGAAGGAGCCGCTGGAGACCGGCATCAAGGCCATCGACGCCATGACCAACATCGGCCGGGGCCAGCGGGAGCTGATCATCGGCGACCAGAAGACCGGCAAGAGCGCCGTCTGCCTTGACACCATCATCAACCAGCGCCAGCACTGGGGCACCGAGAAGCAGGTCAAGTGCATCTACGTGGCCATCGGCCAGAAGGCCACAACCGTGCGCGAGTTCGTCGGCGCCCTGGAGGAGAACGGCGCCCTCGACTACACCGTGGTCGTCAGCGCCCCGGCCGACCTGCCGGCCGCCTTCAAGTACATCGCCCCCTACGCCGGCTCGGCCATGGGCCAGCACTGGATGTACAAGGGCGAGCACGCCCTGATCGTCTTCGACGACCTCTCCAAGCAGGCCGAGGCCTACCGGGAGATCTCCCTGCTGCTGCGCCGCCCGGCCGGCCGCGAGGCCTACCCCGGCGACGTGTTCTACCTGCACTCGCGGCTGCTGGAGCGCTGTGCCAAGCTCTCGGACGACCTGGGCGGCGGCTCGCTGACCGGCCTGCCGATCATCGAGACCAAGGGCAACGACATCTCCGCCTACATCCCGACCAACGTCATCTCGATCACCGACGGCCAGATCTACCTGGAGTCCGACCTGTTCAACCAGGGCGTGCGGCCGGCCATCAACGTCGGCACCTCGGTGTCGCGGGTCGGCGGCAGCGCCCAGATCAGGGCCATGCGCCAGGTCGCCGGCACCCTGCGCATCGACCTGGCCCAGTACCGGGCCCTGGAGGCGTTCGCCCTGTTCGCCTCCGACCTGGACAAGGCGTCGCGGGACCAGCTGGAGCGGGGCGCCCGCATGGTCGAGCTGCTCAAGCAGGGCCAGTACGAGCCGGTCCCGGTCGAGAAGCAGGTCATTGTCATCTGGGCCGGGGGCAACGGCTACCTGGACGACATCCCGGTCGAGGACGTGCGCCGCTTCGAGGCCGAGCTGCTCGACTTCATGGACGCCAGCCATCCCGACATCGGCGAGCACATCCGCACCGAGGGCACCCTGCCCGACGAGGTGGAGGCCAGGCTGCGGGACGCCGTGGAGGAGTTCAAGGGCCGCTTCCGGCCGTCGGGCGAGCGCCCGGCGCCGCACGAGCGCGACGCCGACCCGATGGCCGAGGGCGAGGAGGAGCAGGACTCGGTCAAGCGCTACCGGCGAAGCCCCGAGGACTTCGGAGCCGAGGCGGGCCCGACCGGCCGCTCCCCGGCCCAGACCCCCTGAGCGATGGCCGCCCAGCTCCGGGTCGTCCGTCGGCGGATCCGCACCGTCCAGTCGACCCAGAAGATCACCAGGGCCTTCGAGCTCATCTCGGCCTCGCGGGTGCTCCGCGCCCAGCAGCAGGTCGAGGCCTCCCGGCCCTACACCAACCTGATCACCCACGCGCTGACCAGCGTGGCCAGCACCGAGGTGACGGTCTCCCACGCGCTGCTGGAGTCGCGGGCCGAGATCAAGGCCGCCGGGGTGCTGGTGATCACCTCCGACCGGGGCCTGGCCGGGCCGTACAACGCCAACGTGCTGCGCACCGCGGGCGAGCTGATGGCCAGGCTCCAGGCCGACGGGGTCGAGCCCAGGCTGTACGTCACCGGCCGCAAGGGCGTGGCCTACTACCGGTTCCGCCGCCGCGAGCTGGCCGACAGCTGGATCGGCCTGGCCGACCGGCCCGAGTACGACGACGCCAAGCAGGTCGCCGACACCATGCTGCAGGCATTTCTGGACCACGAGGTCGACGACCTGCACATCGTCTTCACCGACTTCGTCAGCGCCGGCACCCAGCGGGCGGTGGCCAGGCGCATCATCCCCCTGGTGGTGGAGGAGACCACCGAGCGGCCGCCCGAGCCCATTCCCATGTACATCTACGAGCCGGACGCCCAGGGCGTGCTGGACGCCCTGCTGCCCCGGTACGTCGAGGCCCGGGTGTTCACGGCCATGCTGGAGGCGGCCGCCTCCGAGCACGCGGCCAGGCGCCGGGCCATGAAGGCCGCCACCGACAACGCCACCGAGCTGATCGAGGACCTGACCCGCGAGTACAACCAGGCGCGGCAGGCCGAGATCACCCAGGAGATCATGGAGATCGTCGGGGGCGCGGAAGCCCTCCAGACAACCGGGAGCTGAGTACCTATGGCCACGGTCGCATACGAGCGGGACACCGGCCGCAGCGGCGGCGGCACCGGACGGGTCGTCCGGATCATCGGCCCGGTGGTGGACGTCGAGTTCGCCCCCGACGAGCTGCCCGCCATCAACAACGCCCTGACCGTCGAGCGGACCCTGGACAACGAGACCACCGTCATCACCTGCGAGGTCGCCCAGCACGTGGGCGACGCGATGGTGCGGGCGATCGCCATGTCGCCGACCGACGGCCTGGTCCGGGGGGCGCCGGTGCAGGACACGGGCCAGCCCATGACCATGCCGGTGGGGGAGAAGACCCTCGGCCACGTCTTCAACGTGCTGGGCCATGCCCTGGACGACCCGGACTTCCAGGCCGACGAGCGCTGGCCGATCCACCGCCACGCCCCCAGCTTCGACCAGCTCGAGCCCAAGACCGAGATGTTCGTGACCGGCATCAAGGTCATCGACCTGCTGGAGCCGTACGTGGCCGGCGGCAAGATCGGCATGTTCGGCGGCGCCGGGGTCGGCAAGACGGTGGTCATCCAGGAGATGATCCACCGGGTGGCCGAGGAGCACTCGGGCGTGTCGGTGTTCGCCGGGGTCGGGGAGCGGACCCGCGAGGGCAACGACCTGTTCCTGGAGATGACCGAGTCCGGCGTCATCAACCAGACCGCGCTGGTGTTCGGGCAGATGGACGAGCCGCCGGGCACCCGGCTGCGGGTCGGGCTGTCCGCGCTGACGATGGCCGAGTACTTCCGGGACGTGCAGCGGCAGGACGTGCTGTTGTTCATCGACAACATCTTCCGGTTCACCCAGGCCGGGTCCGAGGTGTCGACGCTGCTGGGCCGGATGCCGTCGGCGGTGGGCTACCAGCCGACGCTGGCCGACGAGATGGGCGTGCTGCAGGAGCGGATCACCTCGACCCGCGGCCACTCGATCACCTCGATGCAGGCGATCTACGTGCCAGCAGATGACATCACCGACCCGGCCCCGCACACCACCTTCGCGCACCTCGACGCGACCACGGTGCTGTCCCGGCCGATCTCCGAGCTCGGCATCTACCCGGCGGTGGACCCGCTGGCGTCGACGTCCCGCCTGCTCTCCCCGGCGTACGTGGGGAACGAGCACTTCCAGGTGGCCGAGACCGTCAAGCAGATCCTCCAGAAGTACAAGGATCT
>JBJMHP010000011.1:0-2709 GCA_045807325.1 Actinomycetes bacterium
GGCCACCTGGCCGGCCCGGGCCGGCTGGGCCAGGCGGACGCTGAGGCGGGCGTTGGCCAGGTACCGGACCGGACCCTGGCCGGGCTGGCGCGTCTCCCAGTCCTCGTGCAGCTCCAGGCCGCCGGTGGTGCGGCGGGCCGGGTCGACGCCCTCGGCGTCCAGGGCGGCCAGGACCTGGTCCAGGGCCAGCCGGCAGCCGTCCAGCGCCTCCACCGGGGTCGACCCGCGGGCCTCGACCCCCAGGTGGAGCAGGGCGGTGTCGGGGACGGCGGTGGCCGACCCGGCGCCGGCCACGGTGACGGTCGCCCCGGCGGCGGTGGGGTCGGGGCCGTTCACAGCAGGCCCTTGGTGGTGGCGCCGTCGACCAGGAGGGCGGTGCCGCTGACGAACCGGGCCGGGTCCGAGCACAGGAAGCACACCACCTTGCCGAAGTCGGCCGGGTCGCCCACCGGGCCGGCGCCGAGCTGGCCGGCCTGGCGGGCCCGTTCGGTGTCGTGGGTCCCGGGGCAGGCCAGGTTCAGGGTGATCCCCTCGGGGAACAGGTCGGCGGCGGCCGTCCTGGCCCAGGCCCACAGGCCGGTGCGGGCGGTGTTGGACAGGGCCAGGGTGGGGATCGGTTCCTTGACCGCCCTGGAGGTGATCAGGCAGATCCGGCCCCAGCCGGCCGCCCGCATCGGCGGGAGGGCCGCCTGGACGAGGCGGATCGAGGTGAGCAGGTTGGCCTGGAGGGCGGCCTGGAGGGTGTTGTCGTCGACCTCGAGGGCGCGGGCCGGAGGGGGGCCGCCGGCGTTGGCGACCAGGACGTGCAGGGCGCCGAAGCGGTCGACGGCGGCGTCGACCAGGCGCTGGGGGGAGGTTGGGTCGGTGACGTCGGCCTGGATGGGGAGGGTCTCGCCGGGCATGGCCTCGGCGGCCCTGGCCAGGGCCTCCTGGTTGCGGGCGCACATGACCACCTTGGCGCCTTCCTGGCTCAGGGCCTGGGCGGTGGCGCGGCCCAGGCCCTTGGAGGAGGCGGTCACCAGGGCCACCTTGCCGGTGAGTCCCAGGTCCATGGGTCTCCTTTGAGGGCGGCGTGGCGGGCGCTCCGGCTAGTCCCAGGGCAGGGTGGCGCGTTCCCGCCAGTACTGGCTGGGGGGCTCGGCCAGGGTGGTCAGCTCCTCCAGCTCCGCCGGGTCGAGCTGGAGCCGGGTGGCGGCGATGTTGGACTGCAGCTGGGCGGGGGTGACGGCGCCGGAGAGGACGACGTCGGCCCAGGGGTTGGCCAGGACGGCGGCCAGGGCGACGGCGTCGACGCCGACGTCGTGGTTGGCCGCGATCCGGGCGAGGGCTTCTGTCTCCTTGCCGTGGCCGTGGGGGGTCAGGCGGCCGTTGGCGACGGCCTCCTTGATGATCACGCCCCAGCCGGCGCTGCCGGCTTCGGCGAGGGCGGGGCCGGCCGAGGGTTCCAGGAGGTTCCAGGTGGCCTGGACGCAGGCGAACGGGGCTGGGCCGGCGGTGGTGAGCTCCAGGGCTCGGCGGATGGTGGCGGCCTGGGCGGGGCCGCTGGAGGACAGGCCGATCACCAGGCCCTCGTCGTGGAGGCGGGTCAGTTCGGCCAGGACTGCCTGGTCCTCGAGGACGCCGCTGTCGAGGGTGGCGGAGTGGATCTGGTAGAGGTCGAGGTGGTCGCCGAGGAGGGTTCGGGTCTCGGCGGTCTGGCGGGTCAGGGCGGCGAGGGAGTGGTCCTTGACCTCGTGGGTTTCGGCGTCCATGCGCCAGTCGCCGACGTAGCTGTAGCCCCATTTGGAGCCGATGGTGAGGTCGGAGGGGGCGAGGCCGCGCTTGCGCAGCCAGGAGGCGAGGAACTCCTCGGCGCGGCCGTAGGAGCGGGCCGCGTCCAGGTAGCGGATGCCGGCGGCGTAGGCCGTGTCCAGGACCTGGTGGCAGCGGTGTTCGAGGGCCTCGACGTCGCGGGCGGGGCCGAGGTCGGTGGGGCGGCCGAGGTCGATGTAGGCGGGGCGGCCGAGGGCGGCCAGGCCGAGGCCGACCGGGGTGACGGTCAGGCCGGTGGTGCCGAGGGGACGGGGGTGCACCGCCTGTCAGGCGTTGGCCAGGGAGGTTCCCGCCGACATGAGGTCCTCGCAGGCCTGGGAGACCCGGGTGGCCATGGAGCCTTCGGCCTTGGCCATGTAGGTGCGGGGGTCGTAGGTCTTCTTCACACCGACGTCGCCGTCGACCTTGAGGACACCGTCGTAGTTCTTGAGCATGTGGTCGGCGATGGGGCGGGTCAGGGCGTACTGGGTGTCGGTGTCGACGTTCATCTTGACCACGCCGTAGCCGATGGCCTCACGGATCTCGGCCAGCAGGGAGCCCGAGCCGCCGTGGAAGACCAGGTCGAACGGCTTCTCCTTGCCGACCTTCTCGCCCACGGCCCGCTGGAGCTCGGCCAGGAGCTCGGGGCGGAGCTTGACGTGGCCGGGCTTGTAGACGCCGTGGACGTTGCCGAAGGTCGCCGCCAGCAGGTAGCGGCCGCGCTCGCCGGTGCCCAGGACCTCGGCGGTGCGCAGGGCGTCCTCGGGGGTCGAGTAGAGCTTGTCGCTCATCTCCCCGACCACGTCGTCCTCCTCGCCGCCGACGACGCCGATCTCCATCTCCATGACGATCCGGGCCTTGGCGCACTCGGCCAGCAGCTCGTCGGCGATCTGGAGGTTCTCGTCCAGCGGCACCGCC
>JBJMHP010000012.1:0-5343 GCA_045807325.1 Actinomycetes bacterium
GCCTGGCCGCCGGCCACGGCGCCACCCTGGTCGCCGGGACCCCGGTCACGGCCATCCGCGACCGCGGCGGCGCGGTCGAGGTGACCACCCGCGAGTGCACCTTCCGGGCCGGCCGGGTCCTGCTCTGCACCGACGCCTGGACCAACCAGCTGCTGGCCGCACTCGGCGCCGAACTGCCCCTGGTCGTCACCCAGGAGCAGTTCAGCTACTACCGCCCGGCCGACCCGGCCGCCTTCGCCGTCGGCCGCTTCCCGGTGTGGATCTGGATGGACGACCCCAGCTTCTACGGCTTCCCGGTCTGGCCGGACACCGCCCTCAAGGCCGCCCAGGACGTCGGCGGCCCCCGGGTCACGGCCACCACCCGCGGCTTCGACCCCGACCCGGCCGCCTCCGAGCGCCTGGCCGGGTTCCTCCGCACGCGCCTCCCCGCCGCCGTCGGCGCCCACGACCACACCGCCACCTGCCTTTACACCCTCACCCCGGACCGCGACCTCGTCCTCGGCCCCCTCCCCGGCCATGACCGCGTCCTGGTCGCCCTCGGCGCCGCCCACGGCTTCAAGTTCGCCCCCCTGCTCGGCCGGGTCCTGGCCGACCTGGCCCTGCACGGCGGCACCGACGTCGACCTCACCCCGTTCGCCCCCGACCGCCCGGCCCTCACCGCCCCCGAGCCGGAGGCCCGGTACCTGGTCTGAGGCACTCGATGCGGCCGTGACGGTAGTGGGAACGATGCCGGAACGGTCGGGGCCACACCTCGCTTGTGAATGCAGGCACAAAGGGGCCCACGAGGAGTCAGCTCACCGCCATCCGGACCGGGGGCGGGCGCGGCTCAGTGCAGGCAGAACTCGTTGCCCTCGGGGTCCTGCATGACGACCCAGTGCTCGCCGGGCTCGTCGTGGGCCTTCAGCCGGGTGGCGCCGGCGGAGAAGGCCCGCTCGGCCGCGGCCGCGACCCGGCGCCGGCGCTCCTCGATGGGGGTGCTCCGCCCGCCGCCCACGGCCAGGTCCAGGTGGACCCGGTTCTTGGCCGTCTTGGGCTCGGGGACGCGCTGGAAGAACAGGCGCGGGCCGACGCCGTCCGGGTCGATCCGCGAGGCGTAACTGCCCCACTCCTCGCGAGGCAGGTCGTTGGCCGCCGCCCACGCCTCCCAGCTGTCGAAGCCCTCGGGCGGGTCCTCCTCCTTGTAGCCGAGCGTCTCCCCCCAGAAGGCGGCCAGGGCCGGCGGGTCGGCCGCGTCGAAGGTGACCTGGACTGTGACGGACATGGCGCCTCCTGGACCGAGTGCGGTGCCGGGGATCCTCCCGCCTGGGTGCGGACAGCCGGGGTCAGGGCCGGCCGTCGGCGGCCAGGGCGGCCGGGTCGACGGCCAGCTCGGCCGCGGCGGCCGCCCGCACCCAGTCGACCAGCCGCGCCGCCGGGACACTGCGGTGGACCGCGACCTGGACGCCGAGGCCGTCCAGGAGGGCGGTGAGCCGCCAGGCGGCGGCGTCCGGGTCGGGGCAGGTGAACTCGCCGGCGGCCACGCCCTCACGGATCACCGCGGCCAGGGTCTGCTTCCAGCGCAGGTCGAGCTGGCGCGACACCTCGGCCAGCTCGGGGCTGCGCAGAGCCTGGCCCCAGGCGTCGATCCAGAGCAGCCAGGCCTCCGAGGAGCCGGCGGGGGAGTACAGGCGCAGGATCCGGTCCAGCCGCTGGGCGGCGCTGCCCCCGCCGGCGGCCGTGGCCGCCAGCCGGTCCAGGTCCTCGCCGGCGGCGTAGCGGAACGCCTCCCCGAGCAGGGTCTCCTTGTTGGTGAAGTGATAGAACACCAGCCCGGTCGAGACGCCGAGGGCGGCGGCGACGTCGCCCACCCGGGTGCTGGCGAACCCGCGGTCGATCACCTCACGGCAGGTCGCCCTGAGGATCTCCTCCCGGCGGACATCCGCCTTGATCCGCGCCACCGCCGAAGTGTATCGACTCGGCACCCGCGCTGGTCTCCGGGTCCCTCCCCGCCTTATACTGACTGAAGAGTCAGTTGAAGTAGGTTGGAGGTCCGACCATGCTGGACGCCACCGCTCCGCCCTTCGACCCGGTCGACCTTGAGCCGGCCCTGCGACCGTTCGGCCAGAGCCGCATGCTCCCGCGGGACGCCTACACCTCGCCGCGGGTGTTCGCCTTCGAGCAGGAGCGGTTCTTCGCCGGCTCCTGGACCTGCGTCGGCCGCGAGGGCGACCAGGAGGGCACGGGCGCCCAGCGGGCGGTCCGGGTCGGCGGGGTGGGCGTGCTGCTGGTCCGGGCCACCGACGGCCGGGTGCGGGCCTTCGCCAACACCTGCCGCCACCGCGGCCACGAGCTGCTCGGCGTGGGCGAGCAGACGACCAGGCGGACCGTGCTGTGTCCCTACCACGCCTGGACCTACGAGCTGGACGGCGCCCTGCGGGTCGCCCCGGGGTTCCGCGACCACGGCGACTTCCGGCCCGCCGACCACGGCCTGGTCGAGCTGCCCCTTGAGAGCTGGCACGGGTTCCTGTTCGTCAACGGCTCCGGCGACGCCCCGCCGTTCGCTGAGCACGTCGGAGCCCTCGACGAGCTGGTCGCCCCCTACCGGCTGGAGCGGCTGGTCCCCCTGGCGACCCACGAGTACGACCTGGCCTGCAACTGGAAGGTGGTGCTCGAGAACTACCACGAGTGCTACCACTGCCCGCTCATCCACCCCGAGCTGTGCCAGGTGAGCCCGCCCGCCAGCGGCGACAACTTCGAGCTCGACGGGGCCTGGGTCGGCGGGACCATGGACCTCAAGGACCACGCCGTCACCATGTCGCTGGACGGCCACAGCGACGGCGTGCCCATCCCGGGGCTGGACACAGGGCGGCTGCGCACCGTCGCCTACCTCGGGCTGTTCCCCAACCTCCTGCTCAGCCTGCATCCCGACTACGGCATGACCCACCTGGTGGAGCCGCTGGGCCCGGCGCTCAGCCACGTCGTCTGCAGCTGGTACTTCCCGCCGGAGGCGACCGAGCGGCCCGGCTTCGACCCGTCGTACGCGGTCGAGTTCTGGGACCGGACCAACCGCCAGGACTGGGCGGCGTGCGAGTCGGTGCAGCGGGGGATGGCCTCGCCCCACTTCCAGCCGGGGCCGCTCGCCCCGGCCGAGGACGCCGTCTACCACGTGGTGACGATGATCGCCCGGGCCTATCTGGGCGAGCGGCCGAGCGCGCTGCCCCGCGACGCCGGGACCGCCCTGACCCAGGAGCCGTCGCCGGTCAGGTAGGCGTCGACGGCCAGGCCGGACTCGGCCAGGGCGGCCGCCAGCGCCTGGTCGTCGAGGCGCTCGGTGGTGAACGACTGGGTCCAGACCCGGTCGCCCACCTGGTACTCGACGGTGGCGGCGAGCAGGCCGGGCCCGGGCCGGCGCAGGTCGCGCAGCCGGAAGGTGATGCCGTCGGCGGTGCGCTCGCCCTCGGCGGCCTCCTCGAACCAGCTCGGCGGGTGCCGCTGGACGAGCACGCAGCCGCCGTCGCGCACGTGGCCGCGGCACGCCTCCAGGAAGCGCCGCCTGAGCCCGTGGTCGGGCACGTTGATCAGGTGGGAGGCCAGCAGCACGGCGTCGAAGGGCCGTCCCAGGTCGAGGTCCTGGATCCGGGCCCGGACGGTCTCGGCGCCGCGGATGCGGGCCAGCATCTCGGACGACTCGTCCACCGCCACCACCGGGTGCCCGAGGGCGACCAGCGGATGGGTCACCCGCCCGGCCCCGGCCCCCAGCTCCAGGACCGAGGCTCCGGCCGGGACCGCGGCATGCACGATCCAAGGTTCGCCCATGGGCGGCAGCAGCGCGTAGAGGTCGACCGCGCAGCCGTCCGGGGTGATCACCCCCGGCCCGGTGCCGGTCGCCACCTCCACGCCGGTCAGGGGGCTGGCAGGACGGCGGCCAGGCGGGCGCCGGCGCCGGTGCGGCCGGTCAGGGTGGCGCGGGGGTGGCGGGCCAGGTCGCGCCAGCGCATGCGGACGGTGGCGGTGGCGCGGCGCGGGCCCTTGACGACCACCCGGGCGGTGACCAGGCCGGTGGAGGTGTTCCAGGTGGCCCGGCCCTCGACGGTGGCGTCGGCCACGAACCGGACCTTGTGCAGGTCCAGCTGGACGCTCTCGTCGCCTTCGGCGGAGAACCAGCCACCCCGGAGCCCGTGGCCGCGCGACCCGGGCAGGTACCACCACTGGGCGATGGCGTCGCCGACCGCGGCCGCCCCCACGGCGGCCATCCGCCGCCCGGCCGCCTTGGCCTGGTTGCCGTTGCGGGGGGCCGCCGGGGTGGTCCCGGACAGCCGCCGCG
This sequence comes from Actinomycetes bacterium, assembly GCA_045807325.1. Taxonomy (GTDB): domain Bacteria; phylum Actinomycetota; class CALGFH01; order CALGFH01; family CALGFH01; genus CALGFH01. The sequence continues at coordinate 4,304 of JBJMHP010000012.1, forward strand.
GGAACTCGCCGACCACGCGGACCTCGGGGATGCGGCGGGCACAGGAGGTGTCCATCGAGTGCAGCCGCTCGGGGCGGCGGACGAACTGGCGGACCAGCCCGCTGGCGCACCCGTAGGGGTCGGCCAGGGCGGTCACGTGGACGGTGTTCTCGACCTTGACCCAGCGGGCCGACGGGCCCAGCTGCGCGGCCACGACGGCCCCGTCGGTCCAGGGGGTCAGCGTGTCCAACCCGCCCGACAGCACCAGCACCGGCAGGGTCGGCGGGACCAGCGGTGGCGATCCGGAGGGGTCCGGGGAACCCCGAGGGGGTGCCCCGGTCGATCGGGGGATTGGTGGGTCGTGGCGGACCGGGGCCGGCCAGCTGACGCAGTCGTCGAACTCGGCCACCGGGGAGGTCGTCCACTCCTTGACGGTGAAGGGGGCGAACACGTCGGTCGGCAGGGCGTCGGTGGTGGCCTCGTACTGGGCCCGCCGGACCGCCGGTGGGGCGCGCATGTCGAACGCCTGCGGGTAGTCGGTGCAGCCGACGGCCACGTACTCGCCGGCCGACCACTCCAGCACCGGCCCGCCGTCATCGGTGTAGAGCGACTTGGCGGCCAGCCGCAGCAGCGGCGCGCCATCGCCGCGGCGCAGCACCGCCCGGGCGGCGGCGTCCAGCTCGCGGTAGACCCCGGCGTCGGAGCCGGCGTTGTTGACCAGTGTGACCAGCACGCCGACGTCGACCCGCCAGGTGGACGGGGCCTTCCCCGGCTCGCGGGTCCGGCCGACAACCGGGGCGCGGCGCAGCCGCTGGGCCAGGGCGCCGATGCGCGCCATCGACGACCCGGGAGCGGCCAGTGCGCAGGCCACGCTGCGTCGGCAGGTCTGGTCGAAGGCGATCCGGGCCGTCTCGATGGCCGACACGTAGAACGGGTCGGTGCCGAGGACCGGCCAGGTGGCATCCAGGGTCAGCGACCGCAGCAGCCGGGGGTAGCGGGCGGCGAAGACCTGCCCGAAGTAGCTGCCGTAGGAGTCGCCGTACAGGTCGACCGGCCCGGTC
>JBJMHP010000013.1:0-5243 GCA_045807325.1 Actinomycetes bacterium
CTACAACGGCATGCTGCACGTGATCGCCCGCGACGGCCTGACCGACGAGCGCTTCATCGCCGAGCACACCGTCGGCTGGGAGGCGGTCCGCGACACCGTCGCCGCCTACACCCCCGGAACGGGTGGGCGGGATCTGCGGGCTCGACCCGCGCCAGATCGAGCGGGTGGCCCACCTTTGGGGCCGGGCCCGGCGCTGCTGGGCGGCCCACGGGCGCGGGCTGGAGCAGCACCTCCAGGGCGTCGAGAACGTCCTCTCGTGCATCAACGTGTCCCTGGCCACCGGCCAGATCGGCCGCCCCGGGGCCGGCTACGGCACCCTCACCGGCCAGGGCAACGGCCAGGGCGGGCGCGAGCACGGCCAGAAGGCGGACATGCTGTCGGGCGGGCGTGACATCGAGAACCCCGAGCACCGCGTATGTCGCCCGCGTCTGGGGGATCGACGAGGCCGACCTGCCGCACAAGGGCACCTCGATGGAGGAGATGGTCTGGCAGATGGCCGCCGGGGAGATCCGCGGCCTGCTCGGCATGTGCAACAACCCGTTCGTGTCCCTGCCCAACCAGCCGGTGGTCCGGGCCGGCTACGACGCGCTCGAATTCCACGTGCAGTCGGACTTCTTCCTGTCCGAGACGGCCGCCAGGGCCGACGTGGTCCTGCCGGGCACCGCCTGGGCCGAGGACGAGGGCCTGGTGACCAACGGCGAGGGCCGGGTGATCAAGTACAACAAGGCGGTCGAGCCCCCGGGAGAGGCCCGGACCGACTGGCAGGTCCTGTGCGAGCTGGCCCGCCGGCTCGGGTCGGGCGACAAGTTCCCCTTCAGGAGCCCGGCCGAGATCCTGGACGAGCTCCGGGTCGCCTCCAAGGGTGGGCTGGCCGACTACTACGGCATCACCTACGACAAGGTCGAGGCCACCGGCGGGGTGTTCTGGCCCTGCCCCACCCTTGACCACCCGGGCACGCCCCGCCCGTTCGAGGGCGGCCGCTTCTACCACCCCGACGGCAGGGCCCGCTTCACCCCGGTCCGCTGGCGGCCCCCGGCCGAGCCCCCCGACGCCGACTTCCCCCTGCGGCTGACCACCGGTCGCACGGTGGCCCACTTCCTGTCCGGCAACCAGACCCGCCGGCTGCCCGGGCTGGTCGAGCAGACCCCCCGGCCCTGGGTCGAGGTCCACCCCTCGCGCGGGTTCGCCGACGGCGACCCGGTGCGGGTCGTCACCCGGCGGGGCGCCGTCACCTACCCGGCCCTGGTCACCGAGGCCATCCGGGCCGACACGGTGTTCGTGCCCTACCACTGGGCCGGCCCGGTCGCGGCCAACGTCCTCACCATCGACGCCCTCGACCCGATCTCCAAGATGCCCGAGTTCAAGGTGTGCGCCTGCCGGGTCGAGGCCGGCCAGGCCGTCGACCCGGTCCCCGAGCCGCCCATGCCGCCCGGGGAACGCCCGTACCGGCCCGAGACGGCGCCGCTCGGCGACACGGGCGCGCCGACCTCGCCGCAGGGAAGGGGGACCGCCGAGACATGATGGGCACGACGTTGTTCATCGACCCTGGCCGCTGCATCGGCTGCCAGGCCTGCGTGGCCGCCTGCCGCGAGTGCGACTCCCACCGGGGCAAGTCGATGATCCACCTCGACTACATCGACCCCGGGCGGACCGCGGCGGCCATGCCGACGGTCTGCATGCACTGCGAGGACCCGGTGGCCCCCTGCGCCGAGGTCTGCCCGGCCGATGCCATCCTGGTCACCGCCGACGGGGTGGTCCAGGAGGCGGCCAAGGAGCGCTGCATCGGCTGCGGCAACTGCGTCGACGCCTGCCCGTTCGGGGTGCCCAAGCTGGATGTGGCCGAGATGCTCCAGTACAAGTGCAACCTCTGCTATGACCGCACCTCGGTCGGCCTGGCCCCGATGTGCGCCACCGTCTGCCCGACCTCGGCCATCTTCTACGGCTCGGTCGAGGAGCTGGAGGCCGACCGGCCCGGCGCCCAGGCCATCGACGTGTTCCGCTTCGGCGAGGCCGAGGTCCGCACCGGCTGCGCCGTGGTCACTCCGGGCGACTTCACCGGGCCGGTCCCGGGAGGGATGGCGTGAGCGACCGGGCCCAGCTGGACCGGATCCGGGCCGACACGCCGGTCACCCGCCGCGACTACCTGCGGATCCTGGTCACGGTGTCGGGCGGGCTGGCCGCCGGGGCCGTCGGGGTCGCGGTCGGGCTGTTCCGGCGCCACGGCAGCGGCACGGCCGCCCCGGCCAAGGTGGCCGACCGGCTGGAGCCCGGCCAGGCGGTCGCCTTCCGCTACCCCGGCACCGACGACCGGGCCCTGGCCATCCGCCTCCCCGACGGCCGCCTGGTCGGCTGGTCGGCCGTCTGCACCCACCTGGCCTGCGCGGTCCTGTGGCGCGAGGAGGACAACCAGCTGGAGTGCCCCTGCCACGACGGCGTCTTCGACCCGGCCACCGGCGAGGTCGTCGCCGGCCCCCCGCCCCGCCCCCTGCCCGGGGTACGGCTGCGCGAGGACGCCGACGGGATCTGGGCCGTGGGGACCGACTGGTGACTTCGCTGACGACGGCTGAGGCTGCCGGCGGCTTCCTTTCACACAGCTGGGTCGGCTGCGAGACGGGCCAGTCCAGCCCGGAGGATGTTGCGGGCCGCGTGTTGGTCGGCGTTGAGGGTGTGCCCGCAGGCTCCACAGCGGTCAGAGGTGCGCCGGGGGTCCACGTCGATCACCACACGTCCAGCCTCGTCCGCTTTGGCGCCCAGGATCGACACGAATTGGAGCCGACTGCTCCCCGTAGGAGACGCCGGTTCTTCTCAGCCGCCAGGCGTCTCGTCGTTCCTGGAGGGCGGCGTTGTACAGCGAGCGGTCGGTCGAAGCCGGAATTTGTAGGCCCCCCTCGAACCGACTCTCCCTGGTATCCGAGTCCCAATTCGCCGTCGCTGCAACGACCCGAGGCGAAGTAACTTCGTCACTATAACGACAGAAACGAGGATCGCCCTTGACACACAAATCCTATCCGGCGGGTACGACACCGATGGCGACCCCGCTCGGGCCGGCTGTTCAAGCCCCGCTGATGGTGAGAGCCGCCAGCCCACCCGGGGCGATCTGATGGCCACCCGCGACCCCGGTCCCCCCGGCGACCCCGGGGAGCCGCGGGACCTGGACCGCGACGTTGACCCGGCCCACCCCTACCGGGCCCGTCAGCTCGCCCCCTACCGGCGCGACGCCGGGCTGCACGACAGCGGCCTCACCGGCCGCTACCCGGGGCTGCGGGGCAGCGGCAGCCGCGACCCGCGCGTCCGCTCACCGGGCCCGGGCGCCGGGGCCGAGCGGGAGCCGGACCGGGTCGCGATGCTGAACGCCCGCATCGCGATCGTCGCCACCGTGGTCGTGGGCCAGCTGTGGGGGCTGATGGTCGCCCTCAACGCCTGGCTCGACCACCGGACCGGCCAGGTGTGGCTGCTGCTCGGCTTCCAGGTCCTCTCGTTCGCCATCGCCGCTGCCGTCTGGCTGGCCGGGCCGCGCGACCGCTGACCCGCAAGGAGCACGCCCATGACCCAGGAGACGCTGCCCCCGCCCACGTCCCCGAAGCGGGCGCCGGCCGCCGGCCGGGGCAGGGCCCTGACCCTGGCCACCCTCGGGTTCGCGGTCAACTTCTGGGCGTGGTCGCTGCTGAGCCCCCTCGCTCCCCGCTACCAGGAGCAGCTCGACCTGAGCCCGCTGGCCGTGTCGGTGATGGTGGCCGTGCCGGTGATCGTCGGGTCGCTCGGCCGCATCCCCCTGGGCGCCCTCACCGACCGCTACGGCGGCCGGATCGTGTTCGCCGCCCTGTCGTTCGCGGTCATCGCTCCGGTGCTGTTCCTGGCCTTCGCCACCTCCTACCCGGCCCTACTGCTCGGCGGTCTCCTGCTGGGGCTGGGCGGGGCGTCGTTCGCGGTCGGGGTCCCATTCGTCAACGCCTGGTTCCCGCCCGAGCGCCGCGGGGTCGCGCTCGGGATCTACGGCATGGGCAACATCGGCACCGCCATCTCCGGGTTCGTCACCCCGCGGGTGGCCAGCTCCCTCGGCCGGTCGGCCGCGTTCCTGATCGTGGCCGTCGGGCTGGCCACTGTCGGCCTCGCCTTCCTGCTGCTGGGACGCGACGCCCCCAACCGCCCCCAGGCCACCGAGCCGTTCATGACCCGGTTCCTGGCCGCCGCCCGCCTGCCCATCGCCCGCGACCTGGCCGTGGTGTACGCCATCACCTTCGGCGGCTTCGTCGCCTTCGGGGTGTACCTGCCGACGTTCCTCAGGACCGTGTACGGCCTGGAGACCACCGACGCGGCCACCAGGGCGGCCGGGTTCGTGGTCCTGGCGACCCTGGCCCGCCCCGTCGGAGGCTGGCTAGCCGACCGCGTCACCGGCGTCCCCATTCTCAAGTGGGCCCTCGGGGTGGTCGCGGCCGGGGCGGTGGTCGCCGCCTTCCAGCCCCCGATCGTGCCCGCCACCGTCGCCTTCCTGACCATGGCGGCCGCGCTCGGCCTGGGCAACGGGGCCGTGTTCGCCCTGGTCGGCACCCGCGTCCCCGCGGCTCAGGTTGGCAGCGTCACCGGCGTGGTCGGCGCGGCCGGCGGCCTGGGCGGCTTCCTCCCCCCAATCGTCATGGGCCTGGTCTACCAGGCCACCGGCGACTACGCGATCGGCCTGATGCTGCTGAGCGACGTCGCCCTGGCCGGCCTGGTCTTCACCGCCTGGCGTCTCGGCAGCGCCGCCGAGGCCCGCGCCGCCAGCCGGTCCGGCTGAGTCCCGGGCTGGTCGTGTATGGCGGGCCGAGGCCGCCAGCGCCATCACGGCCAGCGGGACAAAGCTCCCCAGCCCCAGGCCGATCAGCCACCACCCCACGACCCCAGGCACCGCCGGCGCGGCGACCAGCGACAGCACCCCGAGGTTGACGGCGGCCACCCGCAGCGGCCAGCCCAGCTCGAGGATGCCGCCGAGGCGGCGGTGGCCCCACGCCCCGCGGCCGAACACCACCGGCAGCAGGTACGTGAGGGCGCCGGTCAGGGTCTGCAGGGCGAAGCCGGCCACGACCACCGGGACCGGCCTGGCCACATGGGCCTCCAGGTCGGCGACCGTGGGGCTGGCCGCCACGGCGCCCAGGTCGGCCACGACCGCGACCGCGAGCCAGGCCATGCCGGCCCCCAGCATCCAGGCCGCGGCCGAGTGTGGGGGCCGGCGCAGGGCCGTGCGGACGAACGGGACCAGCGCCACC
>JBJMHP010000014.1:0-3075 GCA_045807325.1 Actinomycetes bacterium
AGGGCGGCGGCCCGCCGACCAGCGCGGCGGCGCAGGGCCCGCCGGGCCGCCAACGCCGGCGCGGTCGTTCCAGCACCGCCAGCTCCTCGACGGTCAGGGCCGGGCCGTCCAACTCCCCGGCGGCCGCCGCCTCCAGCCAGCGCCGCTCCTGCCGGCGGGCCAGCCCGACCAGCAGCACCACCAGGACCAGGAACGGAACGCCCTTGACGGCGGCGGCCAGCGGGATGGCGACCAACTGCTCGAGCGGGCTGAGCTCCCCGGTTGGGAACAGGTTGAGCAGGGGCGAGTTCCACAGGAAATGTGCCAGCACGGCGGCCAGACACAGCGCACCGGCCGCCAGCAGGCGCCGGCCGAGGCGCTGGTCGGTGCGGGTGACGAACCAGGCGATGCCCATGCCGGTCAGGCCGCTGTAGAGCACGTGGCCGTACAGGCCGGCGGCCAGGACGCGGACGAAGAACCCGCCCAGCACCCCGGCCGGCTGGCCGCCGAACTGGCCGACGAAGTAGAAGACGTTCTCGACCACGGCGAACCCCAGGCCGACCATGGCCCCGTACACGAACCCATCCAGCAGCCCGTTCAGCTCCGAGCGGGCGATCAGGTAGATGAGCACCACCCCGACCGCCTTGAGGGTCTCCTCCACCAACGGGGCGGTGAAGGCGGCCGTCCACTGAGCGGCCAGGTCAGGTCCGCCGAGACGGGCGACCACCGCCCCCCAGTCATGGTTGGCCAGGCCGGCCAGCGAGGTCGCCGCCACCGCCCCCCAGGCCAGCGCCCCCAGGACCAGCGACAGCGGCTCACGCTCGTAGGCGTCCAGCAGGTACACCAGCAGGAACATCGGTACCAGGTACAGCGCCAGCAGCGCCCAGGACAGCACCCAGCCCGAGGGGGACATCTCCCGCAGCGAGCGCTGCTCGCCCAGCGCCAGCAGGCCGGTCCCGACCAGCAGCAGCACATACAGCCAGAAGGCCGGCTCGCGGGGCTGGAACAGCGACGCCCGACACGCCCAGCGAGGCAGGCCGCCGGGCCGGGGCTGGGCCTCGATCGCCATCTCAGCCCACCTCCGCGGTCTGGACCATCTCCTGGACGTCGGCCCGCTCGTACTCGTACACCTCAGGAGCGGCCCAGGCATCGAACACCGCCGCCGCTCGAGAGCCGGCCACGGCCGTGACCTCACCCTGGAGCGGCGTGGCCCGGCCCTGGCCGCGGAAGGTCCCCTGGTAGGCGAAGCGGACCCCGACCTGGCCGCCGCCGAGGCGGATCGTCTGCAGGCCCTGAGACAGGCTCAGGCCCTGGGCGTTTGGCTGAAGCACCAGGCGGACGTAGGCGCCGGCCAGCCCGGCCGGGTCGGCGCCCTCGGCGGTGGGCAGCACCGACAGGCTGCCGCTGCCCCGGGTGAGCAGCACCCCCTGCCCCTGGCGGACGGACCGCCAACCCGACAGCGGGCGGACGCTCACCCCAGCGGCCACCTGGACCGGCTGCCCGGGCACGCTGAGGGCCGAATCGGCCACCCGTCCCCCGAGGACCACGGCGGCCAGGATCAGCAGCACGCCAGCGACCGGCCGCCAGCGGCCCGGTCGCGATCCCGCCCGCGGCGGCTCCGCCCTCTCCACCCCCCACGGCTACCACACCAACCGGCCGCGAAGCAGCGACGGATCATCGGTTATGCCGCCCTACGGCTGCGGACCGGCACTATGTGGCCGCTGATCATGCTTCCAACAGGCATCTGTATTCGGCTTCGGTCAGGGGCCGGCTTCGTCGGCGTCCAGAGTCTGCTCGGGCTGATCCCGGTCGCTGCCGATGCGGGGGTCCAGGTCGCTGCCGTGGGAGGCGGCCGGGTCGAACTGGTCGTCGTGGGCGGGCGGGTCAGGCTGCTGCTCACTCATTGGTGGGCTCCTCTGGGTCGTCGGGGGTGCGTCGGTGGGCGACCAGCAGCCGCACGGCCAGGGCCAGGGCCATGCCCGATGCCAGGACAGCCAGCTCGTCCAGGCCGTTACCGTGGGCCAGGATCCAGGACGCCATGAGCCTCCGATCGGTGGTTGCAGGCGGGAGGATGGGCGGCTATCCGCCGCCCGGGCCGAGAAACCCCCGGACGGTGTTTCGAGAGCTGGGGAACGGTCAATCCGGAGCGACCATGATGGAGCGACGATCGCTGCATGCCCGCGGGCTGGTGTTCGACCTCCTGGCCGCCGGCGACCCAGCCGGGGAGCCGGTGCTGCTGCTGCACGGGTCTCCGCAGACCGCCGCCTGCTGGACCCGGCTGGCCGAGGCGCTTGCCGACGCCGGGTACCGGGTGCTCGCTCCCGACCAGCGGGGGTACTCGCCGGGGGCGCGGCCGGCGGCTGTCCGTGACTACCGGATGCCGGAGCTGGTTGCCGATGTCCTGGCTGTGGCCGACCGGGCCGGGGCGAGGCGTTTCCACGTGGTCGGCCATGACTGGGGTGGGGCGGTGGCCTGGCATCTGGCCGCCCGGCACCCCGAGCGGGTGGCCACCTTGACCGCGGTGTCGACCCCCCACCCGCGCGCCCTGGCGGCCGCCCTGCGCTCCAGCGCCCAGCCGCTGCGCTCGGCTTATATCGCCTTTTTCCGCACCCCTCGCCTGCCTGAGCTGGTCCTGGGGGCGCGGGGACTGTCTGGGCTGCGGCTTCTGCTCGCCCGCAGCGGGCTCGGCCCCGAGTGGGTCGAGGCCTACGCCGGTGCCCTGGCCGGCCCGGGAGCGCTGCCTGCGGCGCTGGCCTGGTACCGGGCGACCGGCCCCTCCACCCTGCGGGCCCCGGAGGTGGCCGTGCCCACCTGCCACCTGTGGGGGTCGGGCGACCCGGCTCTGGGCCGGCCGGCCACCGAGGCCACCGCCCGCTGGGTCACCGGCCCCTACCACCTCCAGGTCCTGGACGGGGCTGGCCACTGGCTGCCCGAGCAGCACGCGGCCGAGCTGGCCGGCCCGCTGCTGGCGCACCTGCGCCAGTGGCCGACCGGCCGCCCCGGCGGCCAGGGATGGGCGCCGTGACCCTGGACGCGGCCGCGATCGCATCGGCCGGGACGGGCAGGCCCGAGGCTGGGAGCTCGGGAAGAACGCGC
>JBJMHP010000015.1:0-11222 GCA_045807325.1 Actinomycetes bacterium
CGGCCGCGGTGGCCAGGGTGGCCGCGGCCACCACCACCAGCCGCACCCTGGCCGCCCTGACCCCGAGGCTGCGGGCCTCGTCGTCGCCGAGGGCGAGCACGTCCAGCAGCCGCCGGTGGAGCAGGATGACCACCGTGCTGGCCAGCGCGTACGGCACCACCAGGGCCACCTCGCGCCAGCCGGCGGTGGTCAGGCGGCCCAGGATCCAGCCGTAGACCTCCCGCAGCGTCTCCGACTGGCGCTGCTGGACGTAGGTCTGGATGGCGGTCAGGAAGGCGGCCACGGCGACCCCGGAGAGGATCAGGGTGGTGGTGCTCCTGATCCCGCCGGAGCGCCCGAGGGCGTAGGCGGCCGCCACCCCGGTGACGGCCCCGGCGAAGGCGGCCATCGGCAGCAGGTCGACAGGCCAGCTGGAGGTGTCGGGCCCGTAGGCGATGGCCAGGGTTGCGCCCAGCCCGGCCCCGGCGGCCGCGCCGAGCAGGTAGGGGTCGGCCAGCGGGTTGCGGAACACCCCCTGGTAGGCGACCCCGGCCAGGGCCAGCATGGCCCCGACGAGCCCGCCCAGCACCACCCGGGGCAGGCGTAGCTCCCACAGGATGGCCGCCTCCTGCCGGGTCAGCCCCGAGTGGGTGTGGACCAGCGGCAGCCGCCCGGCCAGCTCGAGCAGGACGGCCCCGGGGCCGAGCCGCACCGGCCCGACCAGGACGGCCGCCACGGCCGCCCCGGCCAGGACGGCGCAGGCGGCCAGCAGCGGCCCGGGCCGCAGCCGGGCCACGCCCGGCCTGGGCGCGACCGCTGCATCGCGCCCGGGCCGGTGCTCGGTGACGGTCACGAACCGACCGCCTCCAGCGTGTTGGCCTTGGCCGAGATCGTCTTGAGGAAGTCGACCACCCGCGGCCCCCAGCGGGAGGCGACGTCGTCGTCCAGCTCGACCACGCCGTCAGACTTCACCGCGGTGATCTGGTCCCAGCCGTCCCTGGCCGCGACCGTCTTGGCCGACTGGCCGCAGCACTTGGTGTCGGCCAGGAAGATCAGGTCGGGATTGGCCTTGACCACGTACTCGGCGGAGAGCTGCGGGTAGCCGGACTTCTGCTTGTCGGCCGCATCGGCGATGTTCTCCATGCCGAGCAGGCTGTACAGCTGGCCGATGAAGGTCTTGGAGGTGGCCGTGTACAGGTTCTTGTCCAGCTCGTGGTAGTAGGTCAGGTGGCGTTCGGGCCGCCCGGCGGCCACGATCTTGGCGATCTCGGCCCGCATGGTCGCCACCAGCTTGGCCGCCTCGGCGGTGTGGCCGGTGGCCCGGCCGAGCTGGTCGATCTGGGCGTAGGTGTCGTCCAGCCTGGTCGCCGCCGGCTCCTTCATGGCCGGGATGCCGAGCTTGCTCAGGCCGGCGGCCAGCTCCCCGGGGTCGTCGGAGTAGACGACCAGGTCGGGCTTGTAGCCGGCGATGGCCTCGATGTTGGGCTGGTAGGCGGACAGGTCGGTCTTGGGCGCCTCCTTGGGATAGTTGGAGTTGCTGTCGACGGCCACCACCTGGCTGCCGGCGCCGATGGCGAACAGCATCTCGGTGGCCGTGGGCGACATCGACACGATCCGCTTGGGCGGCGTGGCCGGCTGCGACGTGGACCCGCCCCGGCCGCAGCCGGCCCCCAGCACGGCCAGGATGACCAGCGCCAGGGGGAGTAGGGATCGCCTCATCCATCCTCCTCTCGGTCGGAGGATGCGAGGCTCGTGGTGAACCCGGGGCACAACCCGCCCTTCCTCCGAGGACTGAGCTAGCGGCCACGGAGGCAGGCGACCTGGCTCGTCCCCGCCCGGGGAAGGGCGGGGCCTCACAGTTGCGGGACAGCGCCGGGTTCGCACCGGACTTCGCTGGTCCCCGTGACGCCCGGCGGCGGCGCCGGGCGTGGCGAGTATATGACACACTCCGCCCTCGGGAAGCGGGCCCGCGGCTGTCCACAACCCTGCGCCGCGCTCCCCTACCCTTGGCCTCATGCGTGCCGAGACCCATCCCGACCGGGGGGCGATCGTGGGCGCCCTGGGCCGGGTGGTGCTGGCCGGGGCGTGCTGGGCGCTGGCCGCGGTGCTGGCCAGCTTCGCCTTCGGCCAGGGGGTGCCGCCGGTGCGGCTGGCCGAGGCCAGGGTGGGGGTCGCCCTGGTCGCCCTGGCCCCGTTCCTGGCCTGGCGGCGGCCCGACCTGCTGCGACCGCCGCCGGGGACCTGGCCGGTGCTGGCCGGCTTCGGGGCCTGTGTGGCCGCCGTCAACCTGGCCTACTACCTGGCCATCGACCACCTGCCGGTCGGGGTCGCGGTGGCCCTGCAGTACACCGGCCCGGCGATGCTGGTGGCCGCGACCACGCTGCTGGCGCGGGACGCGGGTTCGGGGGGGATCGGGAACCCGGGGCGGTTGGCCTGGGCGGCGGCCGGGCTCACCCTGGCCGGGGCGGTCCTGGTCAGCCGGGCCCTGGAGGGGCTGGGGGCGCTGGAGCTGCCGGGGCTGGCCGCCGGGCTGGCCTCGGCGGTGCTGTTCGCCGCCTACCTGCTGGCCGCCGAGCGGGCCGGCCGGCGTGGGGTCGAGCCGGCGACCACCCTGGTCTGGGGGTTCCTGGTCGCGGTGGCCATCTGGGCGGTGGCCGTGCCCTGGTGGTCCTGGCCGGTGGCCACCCTGGCCGACCCGGCGGTGGCCGCGGCTGTCCTCGGGGTCGGGCTGGTCGGCACCCTGCTACCGTTCGCCCTGGCCGTGGGGGCGGTGCGGGTGATCAACGCCGCCACCGCCGGGATCGCCGCCACCGCCGAGCCGGTGTTCGCCGCCGGGTTCGCCTGGCTGCTGCTCGGCCAGCACCTGACCCCGGCCCAGCTGGCCGGCGGCGCCCTGGTCGTGGCCGGGGTCGTCCTGGCCCAGCTGGCCGCCGCCCGCGGCCACGCCCCGACCGCCCCGGTCAGCCCAGACGCGGGAGGACGTCCCGGGCCACCAGGGTGACGGCCAGGCACAGGAAGGCCACCGCCGAGGCGGCCGTCATCCAGGCCTGGCCGCGGGCCCCGACCAGCCGGCCCGAGCGGGCCACACCCAGCGCGATCACCGCCTCCAGGCCCGAGGCGACCAGGAACCAGGTGGCGCAGAACACCACCACCCCGGCCGGCCCGGCCGCCCGCTCGGCCGCCAGCAACGCCGGCGTGCCCGTGGCCAGCCAGAACGTCCAGGTGAGGGGGTTGGCCAGGTTCCCGGCGACGCCCTTCCAGAACGCCCAGCGGCCGTCGACGCGCAGCTGGCGGCCCCCATGCCACAGCCGCCTGGCGTCGCGGGCCGCCTGCCAGGCCAGCCAGAGCAGGAACAGCGCCCCCACGGCCCCGACCCACAGCGCCGCCCGCTCCAGCGACCGGATGACCCAGGCGAAGGCGAACGCAGGGACGAGCAGGAGCAGATCGGCGGTCGCCGACCCCAGGATGACCCGCAGGCCGGCCGCGAACCCGCTGGTCGCGGCCTGCTGGACGATCACCACGAAGATGGGCCCGACCGACAGCGCGGCCCCCACGCCCAGCAGCATCCCCAGCCACAGCACCCCGCCCACGGCGGTCATGGTAGTGGTCGGCGTCGGCGACTAAGGTAGGTGGTGGAGGACGAACCCCCCAGGACCCAGGGAGCCGACGGTGAGCGACGAGCGCGACAAGGTCACCGCGGGTGGGGCGCTGGACCAGCTCCCCGACCCCGACCCCGACGAGACCCGAGACTGGCTGGACTCCCTCAGCGACGTCGTCGAGCGCGAGGGGCCGGCCCGGGCGCGCTTCCTCCTCCGCAAGGTCCTCTCCCACGCCGGCGCGCTCGACGTGGGCCTGCCCCCGCTGCCCTCCACCGACTACGTCAACACCATCCCGGCCTCGGCCGAACCCGACTACCCGGGCGACGAGGAGCTGGAGCGGCGGTTGCTGGCCATCGTGCGCTGGAACGCGGCCGCCATCGTGTCGCGGGCCAACCGGCCCGAGCTGGGCGTCGGCGGCCACATGGCCTCCTACGCCTCGGCGGCCGAGCTGTTCGAGGTCGGCTTCAACCACTTCTTCCGGGGCAAGGAGGACGGCCCCGGCGACCAGATCTACTTCCAGGGCCACTCCTCCCCCGGCGTGTACGCCCGGGCGTTCCTGGAGGGCCGGCTGTCAGAGGAGAACCTGGACGCCTTCCGCCAGGAGAGCAAGCCCGGCGGCCTGTCCTCCTACCCGCACCCCCGGCTCATGCCCGACTTCTGGGAGTTCCCCACGGTGTCGATGGGCCTGGGCGCGCTCAACGCTATCTACCAGGCCCGGTTCAACCATTATCTGCAGCACCGGGAGCTGGCCGACACCTCCGCATCGCGGGTGTGGGCGTTCATCGGCGACGGCGAGATGGACGAGCCCGAGGCCCAGGGGGCCCTGACCGTCGCCGGCCGGGAGCAGCTGGACAACCTGACCTTCGTGCTCAACTGCAACCTCCAGCGCCTGGACGGCCCGGTGCGGGGCAACGGCAAGATCATCCAGGAGATGGAGTCGCTGTTCCGCGGGGCCGGCTGGAACGTCGTCAAGGTCATCTGGGGCCGGCGCTGGGACGACCTGCTGGCCCGGGACACCACCGGCGAGCTGGTGGCCAAGCTGAACGCCGTCCCCGACGGCGAGCTCCAGACCCTGGCCGCCGAGGGCGCCGCCTATGTCCGCGAGCACCTGTTCGACACCAAGGGGCTGCGGCGGCTGATCGACGGCCTGGACGACGCCGAGGTGGTCGCCCTGGCCGTCGACCGGGGCGGCCACGACCTGCGCAAGGTCCATGCAGCCTACCGGGCCGCGGTCGACCACAGGGGCCAGCCGACGGTGGTCATCGCCCAGACCATCAAGGGCCGCGGGCTGGGACGGGAGTTCGAGGCCCGCAACGCCACCCACCAGATGAAGAAGTTCGTCCGCGGCACCCTCAACACCTTCCGGGACCGCCTGGGCATCGACGTGCCCGACGAGGCCCTGGAGAAGGGCTACCCGCCCTACCACCGGCCCCCCGAGGACTCGGACCTGCACAAGTACCTGCTGGAGCGCCGCCGCAGCCTGGGCGGGCCGGTGCCGGCCCGGGTCGACCGCTCGGGGCCGCTGGAGCTGCCCGCCAAGGACCTGTACGCCCAGCTCAAGAAGGGCTCGGGCAAGCAGGAGGTGGCCACCACCATGGCCCTGGTCCGCCTGGTCAGGGACCTGCTGCGCAACAAGGACGTGGGCCGGCGGATCGTGCCGATCATCCCTGACGAGGCCCGCACCTTCGGCATGGACTCGTTCTTCCCCAACCTCAAGATCTACTCGCCCCGGGGCATGACGTACGACGCCGTGGACCGCGACCTGGTGCTGTCCTACAAGGAGGACACCAAGGGGCAGATCCTGCACGAGGGCATCACCGAGGCCGGGGCCATGGGGTCGTTCTCGGCCGCCGGGTCGGCCCACGCCACCTTCGGCGAGCCGATGATCCCGCTGTACATCTTCTACTCGATGTTCGGGTTCCAGCGGACCGGGGACCTGATGTGGAGCGCCGGCGACCAGCGCTGCCGCGGGTTCCTGATCGGGGCCACGGCCGGGCGGACCACCCTGAACGGCGAGGGCCTCCAGCACCAGGACGGCCACTCGGCCCTGATCGCCACCACCAACCCGGCCTGTGTGACCTACGACCCCAGCTTCGCCTTCGAGATCCCGCCGATCGTCGAGGACGCCCTGCGCCGCATGTACGGACCGGAGCCCGAGGACCTCTTCTACTACCTGACGGTGTACAACGAGCCGTTCGTGCAGCCGCCGATGCCAGACGGCCTGGACGAGCAGCTGATCGTCCAGGGCCTGTACCGCTACCAGGCCGCCGAGGGCAGCCATTCCCTGCGGGCCCAGATCGTGACCAGCGGCAGCGCCATGCCGCTGGCCCTGCAGGCGGCCCGACTGCTGGCCGAGGACTGGGACGTGGCCGCGGACGTGTGGAGCGCCCCCGGCTGGCAGCGGCTGCGCCAGGACGCCCTGGACTGCGAGGAGTGGAACCGCCTGCACCCCACCGAGGACCAGCGGGTCCCCCTGGTGACCAGGACCTTCGCCGAGGTCGAGGGGCCGATCGTGGCCGTCACGGACTGGATGAAGCTGGTCCCCGACCAGATCTCTCGCTGGGTGCCGCGGCCCTACACGATCCTCGGCACCGACGGGTTCGGCCGCTCCGACACCCGCCCGGCCCTGCGCCGCCACTTCAAGATCGACGCCGAGAACATCGCCGTGGCCGTCCTCCAGGAGCTGGCCCTGGCCGGCGAGCTCGACCGCGAGAAGGTCGCCGAGGCGATCAAGCGCTGCGACCTCGACCCCGACGCCACCACCGACGTCCGCTAGGGGGCCTCGGGGAGCCGGCGGACCTGCTCGACCGCCCAGGGGCTGAGCGCCCAGGGGGCGGTGGCGGCCAGGGTCCTGAACACCGCCCACGGCACCCAGCGCCACTCGGCGACCTCCTCCGGGTCGAGGGTCGGGGCGGGCTCCGGGTCGTCCAGGTGGGCGAAGTAGACGGGGCAGACCTCGTGCTCCACCACCCCGCCGGCGTCCACCGCCCGGTAGGCGAAGTCGGGCAGGATCGGCTCCAGCCGGGCCGGGCGCAGGCCCAGCTCCTGGCCGAGCCGGCGCCGGGCCGCGTCGGCCGGGTCCTCGCCCGGGGCCGGGTGGCCGCAGCAGGAGTTGGTCCACACCCCCGGCCAGGTCCGCTTGCCCAGGGCCCGGCGGGTGACGAGCAGCCGCCCGCCCGAGTCGAACAGGTACACCGAGAAGGCCAGGTGCAGCGGGGTGTCGGGGCCGTGGACGCGGGCCTTGGGCATGGTCCCGGCCGGCCGGCCCCGCTGGTCGAGGAGCACGACCAGCTCCTCGGCAACCTCGGTCGCCACGGCTACTTGGGCGAGGACCCGACGAACGGGGGCCGTGTCACCTTGACCTGGCCGCGCCGGCCACGGACGTCGACCTGGAGCTCGGTGTCCTTGGCGGCGACGTCGGGCAGCACGTAGGCCAGGGCGATGCCCTGGCGCAGGGTGGGCGAGAAGGTGCCGCTGGTCACCTCGCCCACCGGCCGGTCGCCGTCGAGCACGGCCATGCCGTGGCGCGGGATCAGCCGGTCGGCCGAGAGCAGGCCGACCAGCAGCCGCTTAGGCCCGGCCTCCTTGCGGGCGGCCAGGGCGTCGCGGCCCCGGAAGTCGCCCTTGCCCATGGCCACGGCCCAGCCCAGGCGGGCCTCGAACGGGTCGGTGTCGGTGGAGATGTCGTTGCCGTGCAGGGCGTAGCCCATCTCCAGGCGCAGGGTGTCACGCCCGCCCAGCCCGACCGGGACGACCCCCAGGGGCGCCCCCCGCTCGAACAGCTCCTCCCACAGCGCCGGGGCGACCTCGCCGGGGACCAGCAGCTCGAACCCGCGCTCGCCGGTGTAGCCGGTGCGGCACACCCGGGTCGGGGCGTCCCGGTAGGTGGCGGCCGCGGCGTGCATGTAGTCCAGGTCGGCGGCCACCGGGAACAGCGCGCCGACGAGCTCGGGGGCGCGCGGCCCCTGGACGGCGACGACGGCGATGTCGGGCCGGGGGGTGACCATGGTGCCGCCCGGGTCGGAGGCGCGGACGGCGTCGGCGACCTTGGGCCAGTTGGCGGCGTTGGGGACCAGCAGGAAGCCGTCGGCCTCGCGGTAGACGATCAGGTCGTCGACGATGGTGCCGTCGTCGGTGAGGCAGAGGGTGTACTGGGCGGCGCCCGGCCCGGTCAGGCGGTCCAGGTCGTTGGAGAGGGCGTGCTGGAGGGCGTCGTGGGCGCCGTCGCCGCCGACCTCGACCTTGCCCAGGTGGGAGAGGTCGAACACCCCGACCGACTCCCGCACCGCCTTGTGCTCGGACAGGGTGCCCTGGTACTCGATCGGCATGTCCCAGCCGGCGAAGGCGCCCATCTTGGCCCCCAGGCGCCGGTGAACGGCGTCCAGGGGGGAGCGACGCAGCCCGGTGGTGCCGGCGGTCACCGGGGGTCCTCCCGCGGCCTCGGCGTGCGGCCTGGGGGGCGGGAGGTCCGGACCGGCGGCGGCGCCTGGTCGCCCATCATCCGCTCGGAGCGGCTGGCCTTGAGCCTGGCGTTGTAGGCCCGCATGCGCTCGGGGTAGCCGACGATCTGCACGTCGTAGACGGGCAGCTGGAGCTGCTTGGCCACCTGCCGGATCACCTGGGGGGAGCCGACCCGGCGGCGGGTCCACTCGCCGTCGGCGGCCACCGCGACCGCGGTGGTGTCGGTGACCATGGTCTCGGGCTCGACGAAGAACTCCACCCCGACCCGGGTGCGGGCGAACTCGCGCAGCGCGTCCAGGTCCTCGGAGGTCGCCTCCCGGTCCATGGAGGCGACCTTCCGGCCGCGGCCGCGGCGGATGCGGAGGTTGTCGAGGAAGCTCAACTGGAGTTGCCGGCGGCGGTGTCGACGGGGTGGACGATGGACAGGACCTGGCGGGACACGTCCAGGTGGGGCAGCTCGGTCGCCTCGGCCATCTCGCGGACGCTCCAGCGGACCACGTCCCGGATGGAGATGATGCCGACGATCTGGTCGTCGGAGATCACCGGCAGGTGGCGGACCCTTGCTCGGGTCATCTGGCTGGCCGCCTCCTCGATCGGGGCGTCGGGGGCGATGGTGTAGAGGTCGCCGATCAGCGCCTCGTGGGCGGCCACGTTCTTGGGGTCCTCGCCGGCCCCGATCACCTTCAGGATGTCGCGCTCGGTGAGGATCCCGAGCACCCGCTGCTCCTCGAGGACGATCACCGAGCCGATGCCCTTGGCATCCATGAGGCTGGCCACGTCGGCGACGTTATAGTGCGGGCCGACGGTGACAACCTCCTTGGTCATGACCTCCGAGACCTCCACGTGGCAGTCCTCCTTGCCGCGACTTCAGAGGGACCGGCCGGGCCACCAACAGCGGCCCGGCCTCTCACCACGAGCCTACTCCTCGCTAGACTCAGCCGGGGAAGCCTGACCCCAGAAGGAGCCCACGACCATGGCGGACAACTCCTATGACCTCGTCGTTCTCGGCAGCGGCACCGGCGGGTACTCGGCCGCGATCCGGGGGGCCAACCTGGGCCTCAAGGTCGCCCTGGTGGAGAAGGAGGACCGCTGCGGCGGCACCTGCCTGATCTGGGGCTGCATCCCCACCAAGGCGCTGCTGCACGCCGCCGAGCTGATGGACGGCGTCCACGAGGCGTCGGAGCGCTGGGGCATCAAGGCCACGGTCGAGTCGATCGACTACTCGGCCACCGTGGCCAACCGCGAGGACATCGTCACCAAGAACGTCAAGGGCCTCGAGGGGCACCTGAAGAAGGACGGCATCGAGATCGTCCGCGGCCGCGGCCGGGTCACCGGCCCCCGCACCGTGGCCGTGGAGGGTGTCGGCGACCTGACCGCCAACCGGGCCCTGGTCCTGGGCACCGGGTCCCAGCCCCGGTCGATCCCGGGGCTGGAGGTCGACGGAGAGCGGGTCATCAACTCCAACCACGCCCTCAAGCTGGACTACCTGCCCAAGTCGGTGATCGTGCTCGGCGCCGGGGCGGTCGGGGTCGAGTTCGCCTCCTTCTGGCGGTCCATGGGCGCCGAGGTGACCCTCGTCGAGGTCCTGCCCGGCCTGGTCCCGCTGGAGGACGCCGACATCCAGCGTGAGCTGGCCCGGGCGTTCAAGAAGCGCGGCATCGCCTCGATGGTCGAGACCAAGCTGGAGGACGCCAAGGTCACCGACGAGCAGGTCACGGTGACCGTGACCGACGCCAAGGGCAAGACCTCGGAGGTGTCGGCCGAGCTGCTGCTGGTGGCCACCGGCCGCGGCCCGGTCTCGAGCGACCTCGGCTATGAGGAGCTGGGGGTCAAGCTGGACCGCGGCTTCGTCGTCCCCAGGAGCTGGGACACCCTGGAGACGGACGTTGAGGGTGTGTACGCGGTGGGTGACCTGCTGCCCCCGCCGTCGCTGGCCCTGGCCCACGCCTCCTTCGCCGAGGGCTTCCTGATCGCCGAGACGGTCGCCGGGCAGCCCTCGCCGCCGATCGACTACGCCGGCGTGCCCCGGGTCACCTTCTCCACCCCCGAGGTCGCCTCGGTCGGCCTCACCGAGGCCCAGGCCAAGGAGCAGGGCCAGGACGTGGTGGTGAACAAGTTCCCCTTCAACGCCACCGCCAAGGGCCTGATCCACGGGCTGGGCGGCATGGTCAAGGTGGTCGCGGCCAAGGACGGCCCGGTGCTGGGCGTCCACCTGATCGGGGCCCGGGTGACCGACCTGGTCGCCGAGGCCATGCTGATCTACAACTGGGAGGCCCTGCCGGTCGACGTGGCCCAGTTCATCCATCCCCACCCGACCCTGTCCGAGGCCGTCGGCGAGGCCCACATGACCCTCGCCGGCCGCCGCTTCCACCAGCTCTGATCCGGCACGCGACCAGGGGAGACGATGGTCAATGGCGACACCAGTCAAGATGCCGGAGCTCGGCGAGTCGATCACCGAGGGCACGATCACCCGCTGGATCAAGCAGGAGGGCGACCGGGTCGAGGTCGACGAGCCGCTGTTCGAGGTGTCGACCGACAAGGTCGACACCGAGGTCCCCTCCCCGGTCGCCGGGGTCCT
Source organism: Actinomycetes bacterium (assembly GCA_045807325.1). Taxonomy (GTDB): domain Bacteria; phylum Actinomycetota; class CALGFH01; order CALGFH01; family CALGFH01; genus CALGFH01. The sequence goes on from JBJMHP010000015.1 coordinate 10,618, forward strand.
GAAGACCATCAAGGTCCAGGCCGACGAGACGGTCGAGGTCGGCGCCGAACTCGCGATCATCGACCAGGACGGCGAGGCCGGCGGCGACGGCGGTGGCGAGGGCGAGTCTGCCGAGGCAGAGCCCGAGGCCGAGGCAGAGTCCCAGGCCGGGTCGTCCGCCGACGAGCAGGAGGCCGAGGAGGCCGCCCAGCCCGACGAGGGCAGCGAGGAGGCCGGCACCGAGGACGAGCGGGAGGCGACCGCCGCTTCGGCCGAGGACGCGGAGCCCCAGGAGCAGGCCGAGGAGGAGCCGAGCGAGCAGTCGGCCGAGCCGCCGCGGGCGGGCGCCTCCGGCGACGGGAAGACGACCACGGTGACCATGCCCGAGCTGGGCGAGTCGATCACCGAGGGGACCATCACCCGCTGGCTGAAGCAGGAGGGCGACGAGGTCCAGGCCGACGAGCCGCTGTTCGAGGTCTCCACCGACAAGGTCGACTCCGAGGTGCCCGCGCCGACCGGCGGCACGGTCACCGAGATCCTCGTGGCCGAGGGCGAGACCGTGGAGGTCGGCACGCGCCTGGCCGTCGTCGGCGACGCCGTCGGCGCGCCCGCGGTCGCGGCGCCTG
>JBJMHP010000016.1:0-13921 GCA_045807325.1 Actinomycetes bacterium
CACCGCTTACGGCCGGTGAGGGGGTCGCGCCCGGCAAACACCTGTACTTGGAGGCCCTTGCGTCGCTTCCTGATCACGCCCGCTCCCGCTGCCGCGGTCATTCCTTCTGGAGCTGAAGAATGACCGCGGAATGACCGCGAGACAAGCAAGGCAAGTGCTGCAGGCCGTTGACCAGCGGTGTTGGGAGCTGGCGGGGGGACTCGAACCCCCAACCTGCTGTTTACAAGACAGCTGCGCTGCCGGTTGCGCCACGCCAGCGGGTGGGGAAAGGGTACGTGATCAGGGGGGTGGAGGGGAGTGGCGGCGGCGGCGGACCTCGAAGAGGGCGAGGGCTCCGGCGACGGAGGCGTTGAGGCTCTCGACGTTGCCGGACATGGGGATGCGGACGAGGGCGTCGCAGGAGTCGCGGACCAGGCGGTGGAGGCCGGTGCCTTCGCTGCCGACGACGACGCAGACGGGCTCGTCGGCCAGCTGGAGGTCGAACAGGCTGTCCTCGGCGGTGCCGTCGAGGCCGATGCACCAGACGCCGGCGTCGCGGAGCTGCTCGACGGCCCGGGCGAGGTTGGGGACCTCGGCGACCGGGAGGTGCTCGAGGGCGCCGGCGGAGGTCTTGACGGCGACGGCGGACAGGGGGGCGCTGCGGTGGCGGGGGACGACCAGGCCGTGGCAACCGGCGGCCTCGGCGCTGCGGGCCAGGGCGCCCAGGTTGTGGGGGTCTTCGACGCCGTCGAGGGCGAGGAAGAAGGGGGGCTCGCGGCCGGCCAGGGGAACGGCCAGGAGCTCGGCCAGCTCGATCGGCTGGATCGGGGCCACGACGGCCAGGACGCCCTGGTGGGCGCCGCTGCGGGCCTCGGCGTCGATCACCGAGCGGGGAACGGTCTGGACCTCGACCCCGCGGCGCTGGGCCAGGTCGAGCAGCTCGCCCAGGGCGGCCCGGCCGGCGCCGGAGGCGAGCAGGATCCTGTCCATGGGCCGGCCGGCCCGCAACGCCTCGACGACCGGGCGGCGGCCCTCGATCAGGGTCCGGCCCTGCCCTGGGCGGGCCGCCTGCCTGGCCGCCTCGAGCTGGTCGCGGCGGCGGGACTGCTTGGCCTTGCGGGCGCCGGAGCGGGCGCCGGCGCCGCCGCGGCGCTTCTCGGAGGGGGCCTGGGGGCGGCGGACCTCTCCCCCGCCGTCGCGCTCCCGGCTGCCGCGGCCGTGGCGGCGGGGGCCGCGGCCGTCGCCTACAGGGCGAGGTGCCATCGGGGGCCGCCGGGGCGGTCCTCGACCCGGATGCCGGCGGCGGCCAGGCGGTCGCGGATGGCGTCGGCGACGGCGAAGTCGCGGGCCGCCCGGGCCCGCTCGCGCAGGTCGAGGAGCAGGTCCAGGACCGGCCGGAAGGCCGCCGGGTCGGGCAGGTCGTCGAGGGGGGTGAAGCCGAGCCGGCCGGCCAGGGCGAGGAAGGTGGCGAACCGGCCCCGCAGGTCCTCGGCCACCGAGGTGTCGCCCTGCTCCAGCTTGACGATCAGCGGGTTGGCCTCGGCGACCAGGTCGAACAGCACGGCCAGGGCGGCCGGGACGTTGAGGTCGTCGTCGAGGGCGGCCTGGAACCGGCTCCGCCACCCGGCCGGGTCCACAAGCTCCTCGTCGGCCGCGGGCACCGCCGGCTCGCCGCCGGGGAGGCTCAGGGCCCGGGCGGCGTTGGTGGCGAAGGTGGCCAGGCGGTCGTAGCTGGCCGCCGCGTCGGCGATGACCTCGTCGGAGAACTCGAGCGGGCTGCGGTAGTGGGCGCCGAGGAGGGCGTAGCGCAGAACCACACCGCGGTGGCGGCGCAGAAGCTCCCGCGGGCTGACCACGTTGCCGACCGACTTGGCCATCTTCTCGCCCCTGACCTCCAGGAAGGCGTTGTGGAGCCAGTAGCGGGCGAACGGCTCGCCGGTGGCCGCCTCGGACTGGGCGATCTCGTTCTCGTGGTGGGGGAAGATGAGGTCCTCGCCGCCGCCGTGGATGTCGAAGCCGCGGCCCAGGTACCGGCCGGCCATGGCCGAGCACTCGATGTGCCAGCCGGGCCGGCCCGGGCCCCAGGGCGAGTCCCAGGTCGGCTCGCCGGGCTTGGCCCCCTTCCAGAGGGCGAAGTCGAGCGGGTCGCGCTTGTCCGGGTTGACCTCGACCCGGGCGCCGGCCAGGAGCTCGGTCGGGTCGCGGCCGGACAGCTTGCCGTACTCGGGCCACTTGCCGACGGCGAAGTAGACGTCGCCGGCCGCCTGGTAGGCCACCCCGGCCGCCAGCAGCCGGGCGATCAGGGCCAGCATCTCCGGGATGTGCCCGCTGGCCCTTGGTGCGATGTCCGGCGGGAGCACGCCAAGGGCGGCGGTGATCTCCTCGAAGACCCGCGTCCAGTGCTCGGCCACGACGAAGGCCCGCAGCGGGTCGTGGCCGGCGGCGTTGATGATCTTGTCGTCGACGTCGGTGTAGTTGCGGACCAGCAGGACGTCGTAGCCGGAGGCGGTCAGGTGCCGGCGGAGCACGTCGAAGACGACCACCGGCCGGAGGTTGCCGATGTGGGGCTCGCCGTAGACGGTGGGGCCGCACAGGTAGATCCCGACCCGGCCAGGGTCGCGGGGCACGAACGGCTCCTTGCGCCTGGTCAGGGTGTTCTGGAACTGCAGGGCCACGCTGGTTCGGCTCCAGGTCGGGAACGGCGGCGAACTCGTATCCTACCCGCGTCCCGGCTGCTCAGCGGCCAGGCAGACGGCGGTGGCGGCGATCCCCTCGCCCCGGCCGGCGAAGCCGAGGCCGTCGCTGGCCTTGGCCGTGACCCGGACCTGGGCCGGGTCCAGGCCGAGGGCGGCGGCCAGGTTGGCCGCCATGGTCGGGGTGAGGTGGCCGAGGCGGGGCCGGTCGCAGAGCACGGCCACGTCCAGGTTGACCGGGCGCCAGCCGGCGGCCGCGACCAGCCCGGCCACCGTCCGGCACAGCTCCAGGCTGGCGACGCCCTTCCAGCGCTGGTCGTCGGAGGGGAAGTGGTGGCCCAGGTCGGGCAGGCCCGCCGCCCCGAGCACGGCGTCGCAGGCCGCGTGGGCGACCACGTCGCCGTCGGAGTGGCCGTCCAGGCCGAGCTCGAACGGGACCGTCACCCCGCCAAGGACCAGCGGCCGCCCGGCGACCAGCGGGTGGGCGTCGACGCCCTGGCCGACCCGCAGCGGCGGCAGGGTCACGGCTCCGCCCGGTCCTCCGGGCCATCCGCCCACGGGCTCCCCGGGCCCGGCCCGGCCCGGCCGCGGCGGGCCAGCAGCTCCTCGGCCAGGGCCAGGTCGAGCGGGGTGGTCACCTTGAGGTTCTCGGGGTCGCCGGGCACGACCTGGACCGGGTGGCCGGCCAGCTCGACCAGGGCGACCTCGTCGGGCGCCTCGACCAGGTCGCGATGGGCCCGGGCCAGCCGGTGCGCCTCCTCCAGCACCGCGCGCACGAACAGCTGGGGGGTCTGCCGGGCCCGCAGCAGGTCGCGGTCGACGATGCCGGTGGAGCGCCTGGCGGCGTCGACCCCGCGGATGGTGTCGGTCACCGGCACCCCAGGGACGACCCCGGCCGCCCCCGTCTCCAGCAGCAGCCCGAGCATGCGGTCGACCGCGCCCGGGCCGACCAGAGGCCGGGCGGCGTCGTGGACGGCGACGTACCGCGGCCCCGGGGGCAGCGCCCGCAGGCCCGCGGCCACGCTGGCCTGGCGGGTCGGCCCGCCGCCGACCAGGGCGGTCACCTTGGCGAAGCCCTCCTCGGCGAGCAGCTTGGCGGTGGCCTCCAGCGCCTCGGGGTGGCCGACCACCACCACCGCGGCCGTGCAGCGGTTGGCCTCCAGCGCCTCCAGGGCGTGGGCCAGCAGGGCCCGGCCGGCCAGGGGGACCAGCGCCTTGACGCCGCCGCCGAGGCGGCGGCCCACGCCGGCGGCGGGCACGATCACGCCCACCGCCGGTGGAGCGGTGGGCGTGGGGGAAGGGTCGGGCCTGGCTACGACTCGAGCGCCTCGTCGACGAGCAGGGCGGCCTTGTCCTCGTCGCAGTGGCAGGCGAGCACCAGCTCGGACACGAGGATCTGGCGGGACCGCTGGAGCATGCGCTTCTCGCCGGCCGACAGGCCCTTCTCGCGGTCGCGGACGGTGAGGTCGCGGACGACCTCGGCGACCTGGAAGATGTCGCCGGACTGGAGGCGCTCGATGTTGCCCTTGAAGCGGCGGCTCCAGTTGCCCTGGGTCGAGGACTCCCCGGTGCGCAGGATCTCGAAGACGCCGTCGACGTCGTCGGAGCTGCAGACCTCGCGGATGCCGACCTCCTGGCAGTTGTCGCGAGGCACCATGAGGGTCAGGTCGCCATATGTCAGCTTGAGGACCAGGTACTCCCTGGTCTCGCCGCCTACCTCACGATCCTGCAGGCCCTCGATCACAGCGGCCCCATGCTGTGGGTAGATGACGCTGTCGCCGACCTTGAACATACGCACGAACCCCTTCCCTCGGACGGAACACTAAACAGGATAACATTCCCGAGGAGTTACGTACAAACGAAGCCGCAGGTAGATGGCCTGTTTGCCGTAGGTCGGGTCACCCATCGCCGTCGGGCCGGGTGCCGTCGGCGAGGCGCTTGAGCCCCTCGCGCAGCAGGCGGGCCCGCGGGGCGCCCACCCCCTCGACCTCCTCCAGGTCCTCCGGCCCGACGGCCAGGATGACCCTGAGCGCGCCGAAGCGCTCCACCACCCGGTCCACCACGGACGGTGGCAGCTCCGGCACCCGGGCGAGCAGGCGGTAGCCGCGCGAGCTCTGGATGCTGGTGTCCAGCGCCTCGGGGTCGCCGGTGAGGTCGATCGCCTTGGCCACGGCGGCCGTGTCCGACAGCTCCTCAGGGGTGAGGCGGCCCAGCTCGGCCAGGACGCCGGCCACCTCCCAGCCGGGGCGTTCGCGCAGGTGGTCGCGGACGGCCAGCCGCTCCTCGTCGTCCACGCCGGCGCTCTGCTCCTCCAGCTGGAGCCGGAGCAGGCGGCCCTCGCTGCCCAGCTCGGCCACGTGCTGCTCGAGCTCGCGGGCCACCCTGCGCACCAGCTCGGCCCGGCCGAGCAGGGTCAGCACGTCCCGCAGGGTCGCCCGGCCGTGGAGCTCGCGGGCGTCGAGGGTGGCGCTGGCCTCGTCGAAGCGGGCCCGGTAGTGCTGGAGGGTGGCCACCGCCTGGTTGGCCCGCGACAGCACCGAGCCGACCTCCTCCAGCACGTGGCGCCAGTCCTCGACATACAGGGTGATGGTGTGCATGGAGTGGGACACCGAGATCACCGGCACCCCGGCCTGCCTGGCCACCCGCTCGGCGGTGCGGTGGCGGGTGCCGGTCTCGACGGTGGCCATGGCCGGGTCGGGCATCAGGTGGACGTTGGCCCAGAGGATGCGGCTGGCCGTCTCGTCCAGCACCAGGGCCCCGTCCATCTTGGCCAGCTCGGAGAGGCGCTGGGCGGTGACCGGCACGGCGATCTGGAACCCGCCGGTGAACAGGGCCTCGACCTGGGGTGGGGAGCCGAGCACGATCAGGGCCCCGGTGTTGGCCCGTAGGATCCGCTCCAGCCCGGGCCGCAGGGCCGTGCCCGGGGCGACCTGGCGCAGCACCTCGAGCAGGCGGTCGTCCATGCTGTTCACCGCACCACCCCCATCCGGGGCCGGGGCGGGGCCGGGGCAAGGACCGACAGCGACTCGGCGACCGACTCGACCGGGTCGAGCTCGATCTCGGCCGCGGCCCTGGCGGCGTCAGGGAGGCCGGTGGCCGGGACGAGGGCGCGGCGGAAGCCGAGCCGGGCGGCCTCGGCCAGGCGGCGCGGCAGCTGGGGCACCGGGCGGACCTCGCCGCCCAGGCCGACCTCGCCGAAGGTGACCAGGTCGGCCGGGACCTGCCGGTCACGGGCGGCTGAGGCCAGGGCCAGACAGACGGCCAGGTCGGCGGCGGGCTCGGTGATCCGGACGCCGCCGGCGGTGGCGGCGAACACGTCGTGGCCGGCCAGGCCGATCCGGGCCCGCCGGTCGAGCACGGCGACCAGGATGGCCAGCCGGGCCGCGTCCAGGCCCTGGGCGGTGCGCCGGGGCACGGCCACCCCGGTGGGCACGACCAGGGCCTGGACCTCGGTGACCAGCGGCCGCCGGCCCTCGAGGCTGACCGTGCAGGCCACCCCCGGCACCCCGGCCGAGCGGGCCGACAGGAACAGCCGCGAGGGGTCGACCAGCGGCTCCAGGCCGGCCTCGGTCATCTCGAAGCAGCCGACCTCATAGGCCGGGCCGAAGCGGTTCTTGGTGCAGCGGACCAGGCGCAGGGCGTGGTGCTGGTCGCCCTCGAAGTTGAGGACCACGTCGACCAGGTGCTCCAGGGTCTTGGGGCCGGCGACGGCGCCCTCCTTGGTGACCTGGCCGACCAGGAAGGTGGCGATGGAGCGCTCCTTGGCCAGCCGCACCAGCTGGGCCGCGACCTCGCGGACCTGGCCGACGCCGCCGGGGGCGCCGGCCAGCTCGGGGTCGGCCACGGTCTGGACCGAGTCGACCACGACCACGGTCGGCCGGACCTGCTCGACCAGGCTGCGGACGGCCCCCAGGTCGGTCTCGGCGGCCAGCAGCAGCCCCGGATGCAGGGCGTCCAGGCGCTCGGCCCGCAGCCGGACCTGCTCGCGGGATTCCTCGGCGCACACGTACAGCACCGGGCCGTCGGCGGCGAGGCCGGCCAGGACGCCGAGCAGCAGGGTCGACTTGCCGATGCCGGGCTCGCCGGCCAGCAGGACCACCGAGCCGGCGACCAGGCCGCCGCCCAGGACCCGGTCGAGCTCGTCGACGCCGGTGGGCCGGTGGGCTCCCGTCTGGGCGGCCACGTCGGTGATCGGGACCGGGGCGGCCACCGGGCCCGAGGGCCTGGCCGCGCCGGACCGCTCCACCACCTCCTCGACCAGGCTGTTCCAGGCGCCACAGGTGGGGCAGCGGCCGACCCAGCGCGGGCTGGCGGCCCCGCACTCGGTGCAGGCATAGGTCGTCCGGACTGTCCTGGCCATGCTGATCCGATCGCCCCCGCGTCAGGGCCGGGCGGGCGGCCCGGGCCGGCGCGCCCCATGCCCGCCGGCCGGATGCCGACAGGCATCCTCACCAGGCGAAATGCTAGCATGCGACGACGACAATCGAATGTCGTCCACAATGGGGACATGGACGACGTCGCGAGCCCGCGGGAGCTGCTGGCCCTGCTGGCCGAGCCGGACCGGCTCCGGGCCGTGGCCGCGGTCGCCCTGGGCGCCACCACCCTGGCCGAGGTGGCCGAGCGGGCCGGCCTGGAGCCGCGGGCGGCGGCCCGGGCGCTGAGTCGGCTGGTCGCCGGCGGGCTGCTCGACGGCGAGGCCGGCAAGGGCTACCGGGTCCGCACCGAGGCCCTCCGGCAGGCGGTCATCCCGCCGCCGGGCCAGGCCACCCAGGACGACGAGGAGCCCGGCGACGCGGTGCTGCGCCGCTTCATCCACCGGGGGCGGCTGCAGGCCATGCCGGCCGCCCGCGGCAAGCGCCTGGTCGTGCTCAACCACCTGGCCGGGCTGTTCGACCCCGGCCGGCGCTACCCGGAGCCGGAGGTCAACGAGCTGCTCGGGCGCTACCACCCCGACTACGCCATGCTGCGGCGCTACCTGGTCGACGACGGGTTCCTGGACCGCGAGGACGAGCCGGCCCCGTCCGGGTCGCGGTCGGTCAAGGTCTACTGGCGAACCGGCGGCACCGTCGACCTGGCGGCGCCTACCTCCTCCTGAACCGCTCGCTCGCCTCGGAGAAGGTCGCGTTGACGGCGTCGCTCAGCGACCCGGCGGCCTTCTTGGTCTGCTCCCCGACCTGCGGGTCGCGGACGGCGTCGCCGAGAGCGCTGAACGCCTGGTCGAGCGAGTCCCTGAGCTTCTCCAGGGCGTCGTCGACCTTGCGCCGGTCGCTGGCCGGCGGGGCCTGACCCTGCTGGCCCTCCTGCATCTCGGTCCCCGGCCGTGGCCGCTGGTCGTAGTGCTGCTTGATCTGGCGCCCGAGGACCCTGAAGTCCTCGCCGACCTGGTCCCAGGCCGCCTTGCTCTCAGCCATCTGCGCTCCTTTCCCTCACCGCCAGCTTACGCGGGCAGGCGCAGGCGCCCATCGGCGCCGGTGGCGACCATGCCCTCGGCCTCCAGGCGGGACAGGAGGGTGTCGAACCAGCCGGCGGGCCGGCCGGCGGCGTCCGCCTGGACGGCGTCGGCCAGGCTGGCCCGGTCCATGCCGCCGGGGGCGGCGGCCAGGGCCCGGACAACGGCCCCCCGCCAGCGCCGGTCCGAGGTGGCGAACGGGGCCTGGGCCCTGGGCCGGGGCGGGGGCGCAGCCGGGCCGAGGGCCCGCCAGCGGCAGCTCGGCGCCAGCGGGCAGCCCTTACAGCGCGGCCGGGGCCGGCAGTGGAGAGCCCCCACGTCCATCAGCGCCGACGACCAGGCCCAGGCGCGCCCGGTAGGGTCCGGGGCGCCTGCCGGAACGGCAGGCCCGTGCGCCGGGGGCGGCAGGGCGGCGTCGGCCAGGCGCTGGCGGGCGGCCGGGGTCAGGTCGGCCGGGTCGGCGCCGGCCAGCGACCTGGCCAGCACCCGGGCCACGTTGGTGTCGACGGGGGCGACCCGCAGGCCGAGGGCGAAGCAGGCCACCGCCCTGGCCGTGTACGGGCCGACCCCGGGCAGCCCGGCCAGCTCCTCGACCGTGCCCGGCCAGCCGCCGCGCTCGACGACCGCCCGGGCGGTGCGGTGCAGGGCCAGCGCCCGCCGGTTGTAGCCCAGCCCCTGCCAGGCCCGCAGGACCTCGGCCGGGGCGGCCGCGGCCAGGACATGGATGTCCGGGAACCGCTCCAGGAACCGCGGCCAGGCCGCGGCCGCCCGCGCCGCCTGGGTCTGCTGGGCCAGCACCTCGGCCACCAGCACCCGGTAGGGGTCGCGGGTCGCCCGCCACGGCAGGTCCCGCCCCGCCTCCGCGAACCAGGCCAGCACCCGCTCCCGGGTCTCGTCCAGCAACGCCCCATCGACCATGACGGCCATCGTAAGCTGCTGTCACGATGACGCTCACGCGGGCCCGGGTCAGGGTCGAGGGGATCGTGCAGGGGGTCGGCTTCCGGCCCTTCGTGCATGCCCTGGCCGGGCGGCTGGGGCTGGCCGGGTTGGTCGGCAACGACGCCGGCGGAGTGTTCGTCGAGGTCGAGGGGGCGGCCGAGACGGTCGAGCGGTTCCTGGAGGCGCTGTCGGCCGAGGCGCCGCCGCTGGCCGTGATCGAGCGGGTCACCGCGACCCCGCTCGCCCCCACCGGCACCTCGGGGTTCGCGATCGCCCCCAGCAAGACCGGCGGGCAACGGCAGACGCTGGTCTCGCCCGACACCGCCACCTGCGCCGACTGCCTGCGCGAGCTGGCCGACCCGGCCGACCGGCGGTTCCGCTACCCGTTCATCAACTGCACCAACTGCGGGCCACGGTTCACCATCGTCCGCGACGTCCCCTACGACCGGCCGGCGACCACCATGGCCTCCTTCGCCATGTGCGCCGACTGCGCCCGCGAGTACCACGACCCGGCCGACCGGCGGTTCCACGCCCAGCCGGTGTGCTGCCCGGCCTGCGGGCCGGCGCTGCGGCTGCTGGACCGGGACGGGCGGGCCACCGACGGCGACCCGCTGGCCGAGGCCGCGGCCCGGCTGCGGGCGGGGGCGGTGGTCGCGGTCAAGGGCCTCGGCGGCTACCACCTGGCCGCCGACGCGGCCGCCGAGCCGGCCGTGGCCGCCCTGCGGGCCCGCAAGCACCGCGAGGACAAGCCGTTCGCGGTCATGGTCGCCGACCTGGACGGCGCCCGGTCGCTGTGCCTGGTCGACCCGGCCGAGGAGGCCATGCTGGCCAGCCCCCGCCGGCCGATCGTCCTGCTGCGCCGGCTTCCCGGCGCGGCGGTCGCCGAGCCGGTGGCCCCCGGGAACCGGTCGCTGGGGGTGATGCTGCCGTATGCCCCGCTGCACCATCTGCTGCTGGACGAGGTCGGGCGGCCGATCGTGCTCACCAGCGGGAACGTCTCCGACGAGCCGATCGCCTACCGGGACGCCGACGCGCTGGAGCGCCTGGGCGGGATCGCCGACTGGTTCCTGGTCCACAACCGCCCGATCCACGTGCGGGCCGACGACTCGGTGGTGCGGGGGTTCCGGGGGCGGGAGCTGCCGCTGCGCCGCTCTCGCGGGTTCGCGCCCCAGCCGCTGGGACTGCCCTGGCCGTTCCCCCGCCACGTCCTGGCCTGCGGGGCCGAGCTCAAGCACACCTTCTGCGTGGCCAGGGACGGCCACGCCTTCGTCTCCCACCACATCGGCGACCTGGAGAACTACGAGACCTTCCGGTCCTTCACCGAAGGGGTCGGGCACTTCCGGCGGCTGTTCGCCGTCGACCCGCAGGTCGTCGCCCACGACCTGCACCCCGAGTACCTGTCGACCAAGTACGCGCTCGAGCTGGACGGGGTCGAGCTGGAGGGCGTCCAGCACCACCACGCCCATGTGGCCGCCTGCCTGGCCGACAACGGCGAGCCGGGGCCGGTCATCGGGGTCGCCTTCGACGGGCTCGGCTTCGGCACCGACGGGACCATCTGGGGCGGGGAGCTGCTGGTGGCCGACCTGCGGGGGTTCCGGCGGGCCGGCCACCTGGAGGTGGTGCCGATGCCCGGCGGCGCGGCCGCGATCAGGGAGCCGTGGCGGATGGCCGCCGCCTGGCTGGACGCCGCCCTGGGCGGGCGGGTCCCGGAGCGCCTGGCCGTGGTCGGGCGCAACCGGGACCGCTGGGAGCGGGTGCTGTCGCTGGCCCGGTCGGGCACGGCCTCGCCGGCGACCTCAAGCGCCGGCCGGCTGTTCGACGCGGTCGCGGCCATCCTGGGCGTCCGCGACGCCGTCAACTACGAGGGCCAGGCGGCGGTGGAGCTGGAGCAGCTGGCCGACCCGGGCGAGCCCGCCGCCTACCCGGCCCGGGTCGCCGCCGCCGACGCCCGTGGCGGGCCGCTGCGGCTGGCCGGCACCGACCTGGTCCTGGCGGTGGTCGAGGACCTTGAGGCCGGGGTGGCGCCGCCGCTGGTCGCCGCCCGCTTCCACAACGGCCTGGCCGCGGCCACCGTGGCCGCCTGCCAGGCGCTCCGGGAGGAGAGCGGGCTGGGGACGGTCGCCCTCTCCGGCGGCGTGTTCCAGAACATGCTGCTGCTCGAGCGGATGGTCGCCGGCCTGGAGCGGACCGGCTTCCGGGCCCTGGTCCACTCCCGAGTCCCCCCCAACGACGGCGGCATCAGCCTCGGCCAGGCCGCCGTCGCCGCCGCCCGGCTACGGGCCCGCGCCTAGCCGCCCTGGTCGCCGGCGGGCATGTGGGGGCCGCCGGTCTGGGTCTCGTCGGGGTCGACCGAGGTGGAGGCACGCTCGTCGGAGACGCCGTGCGGGCGGTCGGTGGGGCCCCTGGTGCCGGCGTGCTCACGGCCGGCCTCGCCCTCCTGCCTGGCGACGTCCTCGCCGCGGCGGTTGATGCTCTCGCCGACCCCGAGCGGGGAGGTGGCCTCGGAGTCGGTCGGGGGCACACTCTCGCGCTCCTCGTCCGAGATCACCCGGCCCGGCCCCGGCGGCACCTCGTCGGCCCCGTGGAAGGCCTTCTCGGTGTGCTCCTCGTAGCCCTCCTTCATCTCGGTCTGGCGGCCCTCGTACGGCGGCACCAGGCCGCCCGGCTCCTGCTCCCCGCCCGAGCTCGGCCTCGGGCCGAGGTCGGTGCTGGCGCCCTGCGACGACGGCTGCGGCTCCTCCGGCTCCAGCTCGTTCTGCTCGTCCATGCCCAGCCCCTTTCGATCCGGTCCGTCTCAGCAGATCCGCGGCAGGGGGTCCCCGACCAGCAGGTCCACAATGCGTGTACCTCCGAACGAGGTCTTCAAAAGCACCAGGCCGGGCGGGTCGTCCTTGACCCGGCCGATCACGGCCGCGCCCTCGCCAAGGGGATGGGAGCGCAGCGCGCCCAGGGCGGCGTCGGCCTGGTCGCCGTCCACGACCGCGACCAGCCGGCCCTCGCAGGCCACGTACAGCGGGTCGATGCCGAGCAGCTCGCAGGCCCCGCGCACCTCCGGGCGGACCGGGACCGCCTCCTCGTCGACCACCACCGCCACCCCGGCCGACCTGGCGACCTCGTTGCAGATGGTGGCCACCCCGCCCCTGGTGGCGTCGCGCAGCCCGCGCACGCCCGGGGCGGCGTCCAGCAGCCGCTCGACCAGCCCATTGAGGGGGGCGGTGTCCGAGGAGACCTCGGCCTCGATGTCCAGCTCCCCTCGGGCCAGCATGATGGTGATGCCGTGCTCGCCGATCGGCCCGGACACGATCACCGCGTCGCCCGGCCTCGCCGAGGCCACGCCCAGCTCGACGGGACGCTCGATCACCCCGACCCCGGAGGTGCTGACATAGCAGCCGTCGGCCTTGCCCCGCTGCACCACCTTGGTGTCGCCGGTGACGATCTGGACCCCGGCCCGCTCGGCGGCCGCGGCCATCGAGGCCACGATCCGCTCCAGATCGGCCACCGGGAACCCCTCCTCGAGGATGAACCCGGCCGACAGCCACAGCGGCCTGGCCCCGCTCACCGCCAGGTCGTTGACGGTGCCGTTGACGGCCAGGTCGCCGATGTCGCCGCCCGGGAAGAACAGCGGCGAGACCACGTACGAGTCGGTCGTGAAGGCCAGCCGCCCACCGTTGGCGGCCAGCACGGCCCCGTCCTCGAGCGGGGCCAGCAGCGGGTTGGAGAACGCCTCGAGGAACACGGCCTCGATCAGGGTCTGGGTCGCCTTGCCCCCGGATCCGTGCGACAGGGTGATCCGCTCCTCCTTGAGCTTGGCCTTGCGGGAGCGTGCCTTCTCGATCCGCTGGAGCACCTGCTCCTCGCGACTGAGCTCCTTGTACTGCTGGGACTGCGAGCTCACGTCCTGGTCGCCTCCTTCACGCGCTCGCGGGTGAAGCGACCGAAGTTGTAGTAGGCGGCGCATGCCCCCTCGGGCGAGACCATGCAGGTGCCGATGGGGGTCTCCGGGGTGCAGGCGGTGCCGAACACCTTGCACTCCCAGGGCTTCAGGACGCCCTTGAGGACCTCGCCGCACTGGCATGCCTTCGGGTCGGCGACCCGGACGCCCGGGACCTCGAAGATCCGCTCGGCGTCGAACTCGGCGTAGGCGTCGCTCACGCCGAGCGCCGAGTGGGAGATGAACCCGAGCCCGCGCCACTCGAAGTACGGGCGCAGGGTCATGACCTCGCCGATGACCTGGAGCGCCTTCGGGTTGCCGTCCCAGGGCACGACCCGGGAGTACTGGTTCTCGACCACCGAGCGGCCCTCGGCGAGCTGCCGCATCAGCATGTAGACCGACTGGAGGATGTCCAGCGGCTCGAACCCGGCGCACACCAGCGGCTTGCCGTGGTCGCGGGCGATGAACTCGTACGGGCGGCAGCCGATCACGGTCGAGACGTGCCCGGGCCCGAGGAAGCCGTCCAGGCGCAGGTCGGGTGAGTCCAGGATCGCCTTGATGGCCGGGATGATGGTGACGTGGTTGCAGAAGATCGAGAAGTTCTCCAGCCCCTCGGCCCTGGCCCGCAGCACGGTCATCGCGGTCGAGGGGGCGGTCGTCTCGAACCCGATCGCCATGAACACGACCCGCTTGTCAGGGTTCTGGCGGGCGATCTTCAGCGAGTCCAGCGGCGAGTAGACCATCCGGATGTCGGCCCCGTTGGCCTTGGAGTCGAAGAACGACCCGCGCCCGCCGGGCACCCGCATCATGTCGCCGAAGGTGGTCATGATCACGTCGGGCCGCTCGGCGATCGAGATCGCGTCGTCCACCCGGCCCATCGGGATCACGCACACCGGGCAGCCCGGGCCGTGGACGAGGGTGACGCTCTCA
>JBJMHP010000017.1:0-7982 GCA_045807325.1 Actinomycetes bacterium
GCCTGGCTGGCCGAACGCGGGCTTGGGGAGCAGACGATCGGCTACCGGCTGCGTGACTGGCTGTTCTCGCGGCAGCGTTACTGGGGCTGCCCGATTCCGATCATCCACTGTCCCGCCTGCGGCGAGGTTCCCGTCCCGGACGAGGATCTGCCGGTCGTCCTGCCGGACATCACCGAGGTCGCTCCGAAAGGCCGCTCGCCCCTCGCCGCGGCGGAGGACTGGGTCAACGTGACCTGCCCCGCCTGCGGCGGCGCCGCCCTGCGCGAGACCGACACGATGGACACCTTCGTCGACTCCTCCTGGTACTTCCTGCGCTACACCGGGCTGGACCCCGACCGGCCGTTCGACCCCGCCCAGGTGGCCAAGTGGATGCCGGTGCAGCAGTACACCGGGGGCATCGAGCACGCCATCCTGCACCTGCTGTACGCCCGCTTCTTCACCAAGGTGCTGTGCGACATGGGCCTGGTCGGCTTCCGCGAGCCGTTCACCTCGCTGCTCAACCAGGGCATGGTGGTGATGCACGGGGCGGCCATGTCCAAGTCGCGCGGCAACCTGGTCGAGCCGTCGGAGATCATCGACGAGCACGGCGCCGACGTGGCCCGCCTGACCATGCTGTTCGCCGGCCCGTTCGAGGACGACGTCGACTGGGCCGACGTGTCGCCCGAGGGCATGGCCCGCTGGGTCCAGCGGGTCTGGCGGACGGTGCACGCGGCCGTGGCCGAGCCGGCGGCGGGGGAGCCCGGCCGGCCCGACGACCCCGAGCTGGCCCGCCTGGCCCACCGCACCACCGCCGGGGTCACCGACGACCTGGAGCGGTTCCGCTTCAACACCGCCATCTCCAAGCTGATGGTGCTGTCCAACGGCCTGGCCGACGCCGTCCGGGCCGGCCGGGCCAGCGCCGCCCAGCGCCGCGACGCCGCCGAGCGCCTGGTCCTGCTGCTGGCCCCGCTGGCCCCGTTCGTGACCGAGGAGCTGTGGCGGGGCGTCCTGGGCGGCACCAGCTCGGTGCACGTGGCCGGCTGGCCGGGCTTCGACACCGACCTGGTCCGCAGCGAGCGGGTCACCTGCGTCATCCAGGTCGACGGCAAGGTCCGCGACCGCATCGAGGTCGCCCCCGACACCGCCGAAGACGATCTGCGCGAGCTGGCCCTGGCCTCCGAGAAGGTCCGGGCCGCCCTCGGCGACCGGCCGGTGGCCCGGGTGGTGGTCGTCCCACCCAAGCTCGTCAACCTGGTCACCGGCCGCTGACCCCGGGCTGGCCGTGACCGGGCCCGACGAGGGCACGCCCTCCTGGCGCTACACCGCCGAGCTGGCCGGCGAGCTCGAGTCGCGCTGGCAGCGGCGCTGGGCCGAGCGCGGGACCTTCGTGGTCCCCAACCCCGCGCCGGCGGCGGCCGGCGGCCCGGACGGCGAGGACCCGCTGTACGTGCTCGACATGTTCCCCTACCCCTCGGGCGCCGGCCTGCACGTCGGGCACCCGCTCGGCTACATCGCCTCGGACGTCTACGCCCGCTTCATGCGCATGCAGGGCCGCCGGGTGCTGCACCCGTTCGGCTTCGACGCCTTCGGCCTGCCCGCCGAGCAGTACGCCATCGAGACCGGCAAGCACCCGGCCGTGACCACCGCCGAGAACATCGACCACATGCGACGCCAGCTGCGCCGCCTCGGCCTGGGCCACGACCCGAGCCGCGAGCTGTCCACCGCCGACCCCCGGTTCTACCGCTGGACCCAGTGGATCTTCCTGCAGATCTTCGGCTCCTGGTTCGACCCCGAGGCCCAGGCGGCCCGGCCCATCCAGACCCTGGTCGAGCAGTTCGAGCGCGGTGTGCGGGCGCCCGAGTCGCCGGCCAACCCCGACCGGAGGCCGTGGCCCGAGCTCGACCCGGTCCAGCGGCGCCGGGTGGTCGACTCCTACCGGCTGGCCTACCTCGACGAGGCCCCGGTCAACTGGTCCC
Source organism: Actinomycetes bacterium (assembly GCA_045807325.1). Lineage (GTDB taxonomy): Bacteria > Actinomycetota > CALGFH01 > CALGFH01 > CALGFH01 > CALGFH01. The sequence goes on from JBJMHP010000017.1 coordinate 1,956, forward strand.
CGGGGCTGGGCACGGTCCTGGCCAACGAGGAGGTGACCGCCGAGGGCCGCTCGGCCATCGGGAACTACCCGGTCTACCGCCGGCGCCTGCGCCAGTGGAAGCTGCGGATCACCACCTACGCCGACCGGCTGCTGGCCGACCTCGACGCCCTGGACTGGCCCGACTCGCTCAAGACCCTGCAGCGCAACTGGATCGGGCGCAGCGAGGGGGCCGAGGTCCGCTTCACCGCCCCGACGGCCACCGGCGACAGCGCCGAGATCGTGGTCTACACCACCCGGCCGGACACCCTGTTCGGCGCCACCTGCCGGGTCCGGGCCCCCGAGCACCCGCTGGTGGACCGGCTGACCGCTCCCGCCTGGCCGTCCGGGACGCCGCCGGCCTGGCAGGGCCCGGCCCCGGCCACCGGCGGCCCGGCCGCGTCCCCGGCCGAGGCGGTCGACGCCTACCGGCGGCGGGCCGAATCCCTGACCGACCGCCAGCGCCAGGTCGAGCGGGACAAGACGGCGGTGTTCACCGGCACGCTGGCCACCAACCCTGCCTCCGGGGAGCCGCTGCCGGTGTTCGTGGCCGACTACGTCCTGGGCGGCTACGGCGGCGGCGCCATCATGGCCGTGCCCGCCCACGACCAGCGCGACCTAGAGTTCGCCAGAGCGTTCGGGCTGCCGGTCCGGGCGGTGGTCGAGCCCGACCGCGGCTGGCTGGAGGGTCACCCGGGCGCGCTGGCCGACCAGGCCGACACCTGGAGCGAGGCCTTCCTGGGCGAGGGCGTGGCCGTCAACTCCCGCGGCGGCGGGCTGGACCTGGACGGCCTCGGCACCGCCGAGGCGACCGCCCGCACCGTCGCCTGGCTGGAGGAGACCGGCAACGGCCGGCCGCGGGTGTCCTACCGGCTCCGCGACTGGCTGTTCTCCCGCCAGCGGTACTGGGGCGAGCCGTTCCCGATCGTGTACGACGAGACCGGCCTGCCCCTGGCCCTCCCCGAGGAGATGCTGCCGGTCGAGCTGCCGCCGATGACGGACTTCCGCCCCCACGCCGGCGAGGACGCCGAGCCCCGGCCCCCGCTGTCGCGGGCGCCGGGGTTCGAGCACGTGACCCTCGACCTCGGCCAGGGGCCGAGGGCCTACCGTCGCGAGACCAACACCATGCCCCAGTGGGCCGGGTCGTGCTGGTACTACCTGCGCTACCTGGACCCGGCCGACGACCGGCGATTCGTCGACCCGGCCCTGGAGCGCTACTGGATGGACAGGGGCGGGGAGCAGGGCGGCGGGGTCGACCTGTACATCGGCGGGGTCGAGCACGCGGTCCTGCACCTGCTGTACGCCCGGTTCTGGCACAAGGTCCTGTTCGACCTGGGGCACGTGTCGACCCCCGAGCCGTTCCATCGGCTCTACAACCAGGGCTACATCCTGGCCGACGCCTTCACCGACCCGGTCGGCCGGTACGTGCCCGCGGCCGAGGTGGTCGACGGCCGCTACCAGGGCCAGCCGGTGACCCGCCACCTCGGCAAGATGGGCAAGAGCCTGAAGAACGGCGTCTCGCCCGACGACATCTACCAGGCCTACGGGGCCGACACCCTGCGCCTGTACGAGATGGCGATGGGCCCCCTGGACGACGACCGCCCCTGGCAGCCGGACGACATCGTCGGGGTGTTCCGGTTCCTGCAGCGGCTGTGGCGCAACGTGGTCGACGAGGAGACCGGCCAGACCCGGGTCGCCGGGACCGGCCTGGCCCCCTCCGAGTCCCTGTACCGCCAGCTGCACCAGACCATCGACGCCGTCGACGCCCTGTACCGGCAGCTGCGCTACAACGTCGCCATCGCCCGGCTCACCGAGCTCAACAACGCCGTCACCCGGCACGTGCGCGACCGGGGCGCCGCCCCCCGCGAGGTCGTCGAGCCGCTGGTGCTGATGGTGGCCCCGCTGGCCCCGCACCTGGCCGCCGAGCTGTGGGAGCGGCTGGGCCACCAGGACCCGCTCGACGACCTCGCGTTCCCGACCGCCGACCCGGAGGCGCTGGCCACGGCGGCCGTGGTCCTCCCGGTCACGGTCGACGGGCGGCGGCGGGGCGAGATCACCGTCGGCCCCGACGCCGACGAGGAGGAGGTGCGCCGGGCCGCGCTGGCCCTGGGGCCGGTGGCCCGGCTGGTCGGGGAGGGCCGGGTGGCCCGGGTGGTCCACGTCCCGGGCAGGATCGTCAACGTCGTCACCCGGGCCTGAGGGCCGGTCAGGGCGAGGGCGCGGGCCGGCTGCGGACCAGCTTGAACCTGGCCCCATGGCCGGGGTCGCGGTCGATCCGGGGACCGGGGTGACCTCGATCGGGGACGGGACCGCGCCGGCGTCCCGGAGCTCGGCGGCCAGGGCGGCCCGGACCCGGGCCGGGGTGTCGGCCGGGGCGTCCCCGCGCAGCACGACGGCCACGCGCAGCCCGGCCGGGTCGTGGACGACCTGGTACTGGCGGACCTCCAGCAGCTCCGAGAACGGCGCCCGCAGCCGGAACGGGTGGACCGCGACCGGGCCGCAGCCCGCCCGCCAGGGTGACCGAGTCGTCAGCTCGTAGCGCAGCAGCGGCTGGACGCGGCTGACCAGGCTGGTCAGCCGCACCTTGTGGCCGGGGGCGCCCGGCGGGACGGGCCGGCCGTGCTCGTCGACCACCTCGACCACGACCAGGTCCTCCAGGATGTCCATGCCGGCCGGGTCCTGGCGGCCGGCCGCGAGGACCAGGGCCTCGGTGGTCCCGTAGAAGTCCAGCGGCTCCAGCCCGAAGGCCTCGACGATGCGCCGGCGCATGTCGGCGGTCAGCACCTCGGAGCTGGTGGCGACCAGCCAGGGGGCGATCCGCAGCCGGCCCTGGAGCTGCTCCTGGGCCAGGGCGGCCGCCACCGACGGGTGGGCGATCAGCGCCTCGGGCCGGAAGCCTTGAAGTTCGAGTGCGCCGCCCCGGTCGTGGACCCGGCCTCCTCGGCGATCTCGTCCAGCGAGGCCCCATGGGTGTCAAGGGGCGGGGGTGTGGACAGCCGGAGTGGTCTGCCGGCGCGGATGGCTAGGTTCGGCGGTGGCGGGTCCGGCAGCCCCAGTTCTGCCGGGGCGGGGCCGAGGCCGCCGGCCCGGATCCCGTGAGACCGCCGTTGCCCCGTCACCGGAGGGAGTGCCATGTCGCAGCCGCCACCGTTCGTCCTGCCGCCCGACGGGCCGCGGTCCCGGGTGCGGGCGGTGCTCGCGGGCGCCGGCCGCCAGCGGGTCGCGGTCGCCGTGCTCGCCCTGGCCGCGCTGGTCGGCGCCGGGGTTGTCTGGGCCCGGGCCACGCCCCGGCCGGCCGGCCCGCCGACCGACCAGGAGGCGGCCGCGCCGGCCGACCAGACCCTGCCCAGGGCCGCGCCCGACACCTCGGCCGCGGCCGGGCCCTCGGACCGGGTCGCCGTCCACGTGGCCGGCCGGGTCCGCCGCCCCGGCCTGGTCTGCCTGCCCGCCGGCAGCCGGGTCCAGGACGCCATCGCGGCCGCCGGCGGCGCCACCTCCGGCGCCGACCTCGACGCCGTCAACCTGGCTCGCAAGCTCACCGACGGAGAGCAGGTCCGGGTCCCCGGCCCCGGCGACCCCCCGCCCCCGCCCGAGCCAGGCGCCGCCACCACCCCCGGTACCCCATCCGCCCCGCTGGACCTCAACACCGCCACCGTCGAGCAGCTCGACACCCTCCCCGGCGTCGGCGAGGTCACCGCCGGCCGCATCGTCGCCTACCGCTCGGCCCACCCCTTCACCAGCGTCGACGAGCTCCTCGAGGTCCCCGGCATCGGCCAGCGCCGCTTCGACCAACTGAAGGACCTGGTGACAGTCGGGTGACCCCTGTCCCGGTCGGCGGCGGCGACCGCCGGCTCGCCGGTGGGCGCGATCCCGACGCCGACCCGGACGCGGACGGGGTGGCGCTGGCGGTGGCCACCGCGACCGGGGTCGTTCTCGGTCCCCGGTTCGCGACTGCGGCCGCGTGGGTCGCCGCGGCCTGCTGCCTGGCCGTGGCGTGCCTGGCGGCGGCCGGCCCGTCGCGCGTCCGGGACGACGCCGGCGGGAACCCGGTCGTCGGCGTGCTCGTCCTGGGGGCCCTGCTGGCCTCCGGAGCGGCCGCGGCGTCGGTGCGGGCGACCGCGGTCCGGGAGGGTGTCCTCGTCGGCCGGGCCGGCCAGCCGGGGCGCGTCGAGGTCGCCGCGACCGTGGCCGAGGAGCCCCGCCGCACCCGCCATGGCGGTTGGTGGGTCGTCCTGACCGTCGATCGTGTCCGCCTTGTCGACCGAACCCTCAGGATCCGCGAGCGCGCCGGCGTCGTCCTGGTGCCCGACCGGCTCGCTCCTCTCGGGCAAGCCGGCGGACCTCCTGGACGTGCCGCGGACTCACCCGCCGGGGCCGGCCGCGGGCGCGGCGAGCCGCGGCTCGCCGTGGGGGAGCGGCTGCGGGTGCGTGCCTCGGTGGCGGCGGCGCGGTGGAGCGACCCGCTGGGGAGGCAGCCGCCGGTCGTGCTTCGGCATCCGATGGTCGAGGAGCGGGCGCCGCCGCGCGGCGCGGTCCTGCGGCTGAGCGAGACGGTACGGGACGCGGCCCGGAGGCAGGCGCTCGGGACCCTGGCGCCGGAACGGGCCGGGTTGCTTGTCGGCATGGCGCTGGGCGACACCTCGCTGCTCCCGGCGGAGCTCGAGCGGGACTTCCGCGCCGCCGGGCTGACCCACCTGATGGCGGTCAGCGGCGCCAACCTGGCGGTGGTGGTCGCCGCCGGGCTGTGGCTGGCCGGGATCGCTGGTGCGGGTCGGCGAGGCCTGGCCGCCGTCGGCGTCGTCCTGGTCGTGCTGCTGGTCGTCGCCACCCGGTGGGAGCCGAGCGTGCTCCGAGCCGGCGTGATGGCCGGGCTGGTGCTGTTCGGGGTCGCGACCGGAAGCGGACCCGGCGGTCGCCGCGCCCTCTGCCTGGCCGTGGTCGTGCTGCTGCTGGCCGACCCGGCACTCGCCGCCGCCCTGGGCTTCCAGCTCTCGGTGGCGGCCACCGCCGGTGTGCTCTGGGTCGGCCCGGTCGCCGCCGAGGCGCTCCCGAGCCGGGTCCCCGAGCGCGCCCGGAAGGCGGTCGGCATGACCCTGGGTGCGCAGGCGACCGCGGTGCCCGCGATCGCCCTGGCCCTCGGCCCCGTCTCGCTGGCCGGGCTTCCGGCCAACCTCCTCGGCCTCCCGCTGGCCAGGGTTGCATGAGCATACTTGAATCCGTAGGCTCTCGTCCATGCCCGCGAGAGCCGCGATCTACTGCCGCATCAGCCGAGACCCTCGGGGAGACCTCCTCGGCGTTCAGCGCCAGGAGCCTCCGTGCCGAGAGCTCTGTGAACGTCTCGGCTGGGAAGTCGTCGAGGTGTACACCGACGACGACCTCTCTGCCTACAACGGCAAGCATCGCCCGGCCTACGAGCAGATGCTCGAGGATCTGCGCGCTGGCCAGGTCAACGCGATCGTCGCCTGGGCGGCCGACCGGCTGACCCGGCGGCCAGTCGAGAACGAGGCGATCATCGACTTGGCTGAGCGGCTCGGCGTGAAGCTGGCCACCGTGGGCGGCGAATATGACCTGGCAACCCCTAGCGGACGCCTGCACTTCCGCCAGCTCGGCATCATCGCCCGCTATGAGAGCGAGCACCGGGCTGAACGACTCCGCCTCAAGCACGAACAGCTCGCCCGGGCGGGGAAGCTGCACGGGTCGGGAACCCGACCCTTCGGCTACGAGAATGACCGTGTCACCATCCGCGAGACCGAGGCAGCGCTGGTCCGAGAGGCGGTTCAGCGGCTGCTCGACGGCGAGAGCGCTCGCACGGTAATCCGCGACTGGAACGCGAGAGGGATCACGACGTCCGCTGGCAAGCCATGGCGTAACTCGGCCTTCGCGCGAATGCTTCGCTCCCCCCGGCTCGCCGGCAAGCGGGAGCATCACGGCAGAGTGGTCGCTGACGCTGTGTGGCCGGCGATTATCACCCCCGCCGAGCACGAGCAGCTCCTGACCGTGCTCGACCGCA
>JBJMHP010000018.1:0-4129 GCA_045807325.1 Actinomycetes bacterium
TTCGACGCTGATCCGGCGAGCACGTCCGCGCCCGAGGGCGCGCCGCTCGACGAGGAGCCCCCCGACGACGAGATCGATCTCGCCGACCTGGTCGACGAGAGCAGCACCACACCGGCGGTAGATTCGGTGACGCTCATCACCCAGAGCCTCGGCGCCACGGTCGTCGAGGAACTCCCCCGCGACTGAGACGAGGAACACGATGGCGAAGGGCCAGGGTGGCCGACCCCCGATGCCCGGCGGTGGCGGGGGCCAGATGAACCAGATGATGAAGCAGATGCAGAAGATGCAGGCCGACATGGCGGCGGCGCAGGACGCGCTGGCCGACGCGACGGTCGAGGGCTCGGCGGGCGGCGGCATGGTGAAGGTGGTCGTCACCGGCACCGGCGACGTGCAGTCGGTGCACATCTCGGCCGACGTGGTCGACCCCGACGACGTCGAGATGCTCGAAGACCTCGTGCTCGCGGCGGTCGGCGACGGCCTGCGCCGCGCGCAGCAGATGCAGCAGGAGAGCCTCGGGGGGGTCACCGGTGGTGTCGACCTCGGGGGCCTCGGCGGGTTGCTCGGCTGACGCGTGAGCAGCCCCTACGCCGCGCCGGTCCAGGCGCTCATCGACGAGCTCGGCCGTCTGCCGGGTGTCGGCCCGAAGTCTGCGCAGCGCATCGCGTTCCACCTCCTGAAGGCCGCGCCGGAAGACGCCAACCGCCTCGCCCGCGTGATCATGGAGGCGAAGGAGCGGGTCACCTGGTGCCGCCGTTGCTTCAACATCTCCGAGGGTGAGATCTGCGCGTACTGCAGCGACGAGCGCCGCGACCCCGCGCTGCTGTGCGTGGTGGAGGAGCCGCGCGACATCGTCGCGGTGGAGCGCACGCACGAGTTCGCCGGCCGGTACCACGTGCTCCAGGGCGCCATCTCGCCCATCGAGGGCATCGGACCCGAGCAGCTGCGGGTCAAGGAGATGCTGACCCGGGTGGACGCCGAGGGCGTCACCGAGGTGATCCTGGCCACCAACCCCAACATCGAGGGCGAGGCCACCGCCATGTACCTGGCCCGCCTCCTCACCCCCCTCGGCGTCCGGGTCACCCGCATCGCCAGCGGCCTCCCCGTCGGCGGCGACCTCGAATACGCCGACGAGGTCACCCTGGGCCGCGCCTTCGCCGGCCGCCGCGAGATGCCGGTCTAACCACCCAGCCCTTCGCCGCCTCTTGTCGCCGCGCCATCTCCCGGCCGAGCCTGCGCCTACCGCACGAGCGCGAACCGCAGGGAGCCGCGAACGCTTCGGGGCAGGTCGGTCGGCGGTTGGTTGGTAGGCTGGACCCGCCCGTCTTCAGCTCGTGCAAGGAACGCCATGGCCCTGGTCGTCCAGAAGTACGGCGGCACCTCGGTGGGGGACGCATCGCGGATCCGCCGGGTCGCCGAGCGTGTGGTCGCCTCCCGGCACGCCGGGAACGACGTCGTGGTCGTCGTGTCGGCCATGGGGGACACCACCGACGACCTGATCGCGCTGGCCAGGAGGGTCTCGCCCGATCCGCCGCCGCGGGAGATGGACATGCTGCTCACCGCCGGGGAGCGCATCTCCATGTCGCTCCTGGCCATGGCCATCGCCGACCTGGGGGTCACGGCCAAGTCGTTCACCGGCTCCCAGGCCGGGATCATCACCGACACCCTGCACGGCAAGGCCCGCATCCTGGACGTGCGGGCCGGCCGGATCAGCGACGCCCTGGCCGAGGGCAACGTGGTGATCGTGGCCGGGTTCCAGGGGGTCTCGACCTCGCGGGACGTGACCACGCTGGGCCGGGGCGGGTCGGACACGACCGCGGTGGCCCTGGCGGCGGCCCTGGCGGCCGGGGTCTGCGAGATCTACACCGACGTGGACGGGGTCTACACCGCCGACCCGCGGGTGGTGCCGGAGGCTCGCAAGCTGCACATGGTCTCCTACGAGGAGATGCTCGAGCTGTCGGCCTGCGGGGCCAAGGTGCTGATGCTGCGCTGCGTGGAGTACGCGCGGCGCACCGGCATCCCCCTGCACGTCCGCTCCAGCTTCACCGACGCGCCGGGGACCTGGGTCCGTGAGGAGGACGAGCGCATGGAGAAGGCGATCATCTCGGGGGTGCCGCATGACACCTCGGAGGCCAAGGTGACCCTGGTCCGGGTGCCGGACAAGCCGGGGATCGCCGCCCGGGTGATGCGCGGCATCGCCGAGCACGGGGTGAACGTGGACATGATCGTCCAGAACGTCTCTCACGGCGGCACCACCGACATCTCGTTCACCGTGCCCAAGGCCGACCTCGCCGGGGCCATGGCCGTGCTGGACGCGGTGAGGGACGAGGTCGGGGCGGCCGAGGTGGTGGCCGACTCCGACATCGCCAAGGTGTCGCTGGTGGGCGCGGGCATGAAGTCGAGCCCGGGGGTGGCCGCGGCCATGTTCGAGGCCCTGGCCGACGCCGGGGTCAACATCGAGATGATCTCCACCTCGACCATCCGCATCTCGTGCGTGATCCGCTCCAGCGACGTCGGCGTGGCCGTGCGGTCCATCCACGACCGCTTCCACCTGTCGGAGGAGGCCGAGTTCCGCCACGACCACCCCGACGGCACGGCCGAGATCCCGGTGGTCCGATGAGCGGCCCGTCGGACAGGGCCCGTCCCACCGCGGTGATCGTCGGGGCCACCGGGGCGGTCGGCGAGGACCTGCGGCGGCTGCTGGCCGAGCGTGAGCTGCCCGTGGGCGAGGTCCGGCTGGTCGCCTCGGCCCGCTCGGCCGGGCGGCGGCTGCCCGTCCGCGGCGAGCAGGTCGAGATCCACGCCCTCGCCCCCGAGATGTTCGACGGCGCCGACCTGGCCTTCTTCTCCGCCGGGGGGGCGGTGTCCCGGGAGTGGGCGCCGGTGGCGGCCGAGCGCGGCGCCCTGGTGGTCGACAACTCCAGCGCCTGGCGGATGCACCCGCAGGTCCCGCTGGTCGACGCCGACGTCAACCCGGAGGCGGCGCTGGAGCACCCCATCGGGATCGTGGCCAACCCCAACTGCACCACCATGGCCATGACCCCGGTGCTGGCCGTGCTGCGCGACCGCTTCGGCCTGGAGTCGATCACCCCGACCTCGTTCCAGGCGGCCGGCGGGTCGGGCCAGAAGGGCATGGACGAGCTGGTCGAGCAGTCGGCCAAGCTGGTGGGCGACCGGGAGCTGCTGCGGCGCGGTGGCCGCCCCGAGGCCCTGCCGGCCGGCCAGGTGTTCCCCCACCCGATCGCGTTCAACGTCGTCCCCCAGTGCATGGGCTTCACCGAGTCGGGCTACACGGTCGAGGAGCTGAAGCTGCGCGACGAGCCGCGCAAGATCCTCGGCCTGCCCGAGCTGGCCTCCCATCCGACCTGCGTGCGGGTGCCGGTGCTGGTCGGCCACTCGCTGTCGGTGCGGGCCGTGTGCCGCGACCCGGTCGACCTGGAGGCGTTCCGGGCCGGCTGCGCGGCCGCCCCGGGCGTGACCGTGCTCGACGACCCGGCCGCCGACCGCTACCCGACCCCGCTGGAGTGCGCCGGGACCGACGGGGTGTTCGTCGGCCGCATCCGCGCCGACCTGGCCGACCCGAGGGCGGTGCTGTTCTGGTCGGTGGCCGACAACCTCCGCAAGGGCGCCGCCCTCAACGCCATCCAGATCGCCGAGGTGCTCCTCCGGGAATCCCTCGACTGACGGTGCTCTAGTAGAACTCGGCCGTCCAGGGTCTGGGGCTGGCGAAGGCGGCCCGGAGGAGCTCGACGGCGTCGGGGTCGAGGCCGCCGAGGAGGCCGGCCCTGACCAGGTCGTCGGGGCCGGCGAAGCCGGTGAACAGCGAGGCCAGGGCGCGGATGTCGGCCGTGGCGGCCGGGGTGGAGGCGGCCGGCTCGACCTTGGCCTGGCCGCCGGTCAGCTCCAGGCGCCAGTCGCCGGTGTTCCAGGGGCAGACCCGGTCCTCGACCCGCAGCTCCAGCCCGCCGGCCACCCCGGCCGGCCAGGGGCGGGCCTGGAGGGCGGCCGGAAGATCGACCAGGCGCAGCATCCAGTGCCAGCGGTCGGTCAGGCGGGCGAAGCGGTCGCGCAGGGCCCAGATGGCCGCCGGGTCGGGGTCGGGCCCGCTCCAGGCCACCATCCCGTTCATGGG
>JBJMHP010000019.1:0-37799 GCA_045807325.1 Actinomycetes bacterium
TGTCGGTGACCACGGTGCCGGCCACCACCCGGCTCCCCGGACCTCGGGCCACCGGGCGGGACTCGCCGGTGATCATCGACTCATCCAGCTCCGCTTCGCCCTCGACGATCTGGCCGTCGGCCGGGACCCGGCCGCCCGGGCGGACCAGCACCAGGTCCCCGACGGCCAGGTCACCGGCGGCCACGGTCTCGACCCGGTCGCCGACGACCCGCTCGGCCTCGTCGGGCAGCAGCGCGGCCAGGGCGTCCAGGGCGCCCGAGGCCTGGCCGAGGGCCCGCATCTCCAGCCAGTGGCCGAGCAGCATGATCACGATCAGCAGGGCCAGCTCCCACCAGAACTCCAGGTCGAACAGGCCCAGCGCGGACGCGGCGCTGGCCCCGAACCCGACCAGGATGGCCAGGGAGATGAGCAGCATCATGCCCGGCTGGCGGGCCCGGGCCTCGGACAGGCCGCCCTCAAGGAACGGCCAGCCGCCGTAGACGAACACCACCGTGCCCAGCACCGGCGCGACCCACTGGGAGCCCGGGAACTGCGGTGGGGTGAAGCCGAGCCACTCCTGGACCATCTCGGAGTAGGCGACCACCGGGATGGTCAGGACCAGGCTGAGCCAGAACCGGTCCCGGAACCGGGCCGCGTGGTCGCCGTGCCCGCCGTGGCCGTCATGCTCGACGTGCTGGCGATGCTCGGTCGGCGACAGCTGGTCGGATGCCATGTCCCGAGGATAGGCCCATGGCCGACGCCCAGACCCGGGCCGAGGTCGCCGTTCGGCGCCGGAGGTACGTCGAGGCTCATCAGAACAGACGATGCGAAAACTCGCCGACCTTCTCATACTGGCCTGCAGCCTGAACTAGCCGAGTTTCATGGGAGGGGCATCGTGCGAGTTCGAGCTGGTCTGACGGCCCTGGTCACCGTCGCCGCCGTGGCGTCGGCCGGCTGCACCGCCAACGGGGGGAACGACGCCCCCACACCGGCGGCGGCCACGGCCACCACCGCCCACCACCACACCACCACACCGACCGCCCTGGCCCCCGACGCCACCCCCCGGGAGGTGCGGGGCCGGTTCGAGCAGCTGCTCGGACAGCACGCCCTGCTGGCGATGCGGCTGGCCCGCAGCGAGGTCGACAGGACCCCCGACCTGCAACAGGTCGTCCAGAGCTCGCAGGCCGCCAACACCGACGCCCTGCACCAGGCGGTCGGGGTCACCTTCGACGGCGCCCAGGCCGACCGGTTCCAGCAGCTCTGGAAGGGCTACACCGACGACCTGGCCGCCTACGCCGCCGGCACCGCCACCGGCAACAGCGCCGGCACCCAGGAGGCACGGAACGCCCTGCTCGAGAGCTGCAAGGACTGGGGCGCCTGGCTCGACTCAGCCAGCGGCGGCCGGGTCCAGGCGGCCGAGGCCACCAGGTCCGCCCAGGCACGCGTGACCGAGCTGATGGACCAGGCCGACGCCTACGCCGCCAAGGACTACCAGCGGGCCTACAAGCTGGAGCGCGACACCTACGAGCGCACCTACGGGGCCGGGACCACCCTGGCCAAGGCCAGCCTGCCGGCCAAGGAGGCAGCCGGCCTGGACGCCGCCCCCGAGCAGCTCCGGTCGGCCTTCGCCATGCTGCTGGGCGAGCACATGGAGCTGGTCGTGGACGCCCAGCGGGCCACCTTCGCCGGCTCGCCCGAGTTCCGGGCCGCGGCCACCCAGCTCAACGCCAACACGGCCACCCTGACCAGGGCCATGGCCGGGATCGTCGGCCCCCAGAAGGCGGCCGAGTTCCAGCGGGCCTGGGCCAACCACGTCGAGGGGCTGGTGGCCTACACGACCGCGGTCGCCGACAAGGACGAGGCGGCCAGGACGGTGGCCAAGAAGAACCTGGACGGGTTCGCCGAACGGCTCGCGCTGTTCTTCAGCGACGTCGTCCGCAACGTGCTCACCACCGAGCCGCTGACCGAGGCCATCACCGCCCACGACGCCCACCTGATCGACCAGGTCGACGCCTACGCGGCCAAGGACTACACCCGGGCCCAGCAGTCCCAGGACGAGGGCTACCAGCAGATGGTGGGCGTGGCCAACGTGCTGGTCGACGCCATCCAGAAGGTGATGGCCAAGGCCATGCCGGCCGGCGGCTCCAAGACCGGCGGTGGCGGCATGGCCGGCCACCTCGACCACCCATGAGATGACCAGGAGCAGGTCCCGGCGGCCGGCCACTGCGGTGGCCCTGGCCCCGCTCCTGCTGGCCATGCTCCTGGCCGGCTGCGGCGGCGGCCCCCGGTCCGGCTACGCCGGGATCTCCAGCACCGTCGACACCCAGGACCAGCCGGCCGCCGGGCGCGACGCCGCCCGCGAGTTCCACTCCATCCGCCGCTACCGCGGCACCCCGGTCCCGGTGCGGCTGGAGATCGCCAGGATCGGGGTGTCCACCACCCTGCAACGCCTCGGCAAGGACGGGCACGGCGCCGTCGAGGTGCCGTCCGGGCCGCGCCGGTGGCGGGACGCCGGCTGGTACGCCGGGGGCACACGGCCCGGCGACCCCGGGTCGGCGGTCATCCTCGGCCACATCGACTCCAAGTCCGGGCCGGCGGTCTTCTACCGGCTCCGCGAGCTGCGACGCGGCGACCCGGTCGAGGTCGTGCGGGCCGACGGCTCGCGGGTCCGGTTCGTCGTCCAGCGGGTCGAGCAGTACCCAAAGCGGCGTTTCCCCACCGCCGACGTCTACTACCCGACCCTGACCCCGATGCTGCGGCTGGTGACCTGCGGCGGCGCCTTCGACCGGGCCTGGGGCCACTACGTCGACAACGTGATCGTGTTCGCCACCCTCGGCCCCTGAGGAGCAAGGCCGTATCATCGGCCGATGCGAGCCGACCAGGCGGACGGGGCCGACCACCGGGCCGGGGCGGCCGGTGCCTGGTACCGGCCGATGGTGGCCCGGCCGACCGACGAGGAGCACCGCAGCGCCACCGTCCTGGAGCTGTTCTTCGACCTGTGCTTCGTGGTCGCCGTCGCCCAGGCCGCCGCCGCCCTCCACCACGAGGTGGCCGACGGCCACGTCGGCGACGGGGTGGTCGGCTACGCCACCGTGTTCTTCGCCATCTGGTGGGCGTGGATGAACTTCACCTGGTTCGCCTCGGCCTACGACACCGACGACGTCCCCTACCGGCTGACCACCCTGGTGCAGATCGCCGGGGCGCTGATCCTGGCCGCCGGCGTGCCCGACGCCATGATCGACGGCGACCTGACCGTCATCACCCTCGGCTACGTGGTCATGCGCCTGGCCATGGTCACCCAGTGGCTGCGGGCGGCCGGCAGCGACCCCCCGCACCGCCGCAGCTCGCTACGCTTCGCCGTCGGCGTCGCCGCCGTGCAGGTCGGCTGGGTGCTGCGCCTGCTGCTGCCCGAGGGCCCGGGCTACGTCGGCTTCCTGGTCCTGGCCGCGGCCGAGCTGGCCGTCCCCATCTGGGCCGAGCGGGCCGCCCCGACCACCTGGCACCCCCGCCACATCGCCGAACGCTACGGCCTGTTCACCCTGATCGTCCTGGGCGAGTGCGTGCTCTCCTCCACCCTGGCCATCGAGGCCGCCCTGGACGAGGACGCGGCCCTGGCCGACCTGGCCACCACGGCGGCCGGCGGGCTGCTGACCGTGTTCGCCATGTGGTGGCTGTACTTCGCCAAGGAGGCGCACGAGCTCCTGACCTCGCTGCGGGCCGGGATCGTCTGGGGCTACGGCCACTACCTGGTGTTCGCCTCGGCCGCGGCCGTCGGGGCCGGCCTGGCCGTCAACGTGGACGCCGTCACCCACCACGCGGCCATCGGCCCCCGGGCGGCGGCGGCCAGCTTCACCATCCCGGTCGCCCTGTTCCTCCTGGCCGTCTGGGCCCTCCAGGTGGCCCCCCACCACCTGGGCCGCTGGACCGGGGCGGTCGTCCCCGCCGCCGCCGCGCTGGTCCTGGCCTCGACCTTCTCCCCCGAGCCGGTCCTGCTCACCGGCCTGGTGGCCGCGGCCATGATCGCCGTCTCCCTGGTCACCCTCCAGCGCCCGGCGGCCGCCGGCGCGCCCTAGTCAGCTCGGCTCGGACCAGCCGCCGTCGGCGGCGACCAGCTGGTTGGCCTCCTCGGGGCCCCAGGTGCCCGGGTCGTACTCGTACAGGGGGATGGCGTCGGCGCCGAGCACCGGGTCGACGACCCGCCACTCGGCCTCGACGGCGTCCTCGCGGGCGAACAGCTCGGTCTCGCCCTCCATGGCGTCGCCGATCAGACGCTCGTAGGGGGGGCGGCCGCTCATCGGCCGGTTGGCCGCCTCCAGCTCCACGTCCTCGCCGATCAGCTGCTCGCCGGGGATCTTGACCCGCAGGCCGAGCTCGATGCGGACGTCGGGGCCGAGGTGCAGGCGCAGGTGGTTGGAGCGGGCCGGGATCAGCTCCCCGAACAGCTCGAGGGGCGGCCGCCGGAACTCGACCATGACCTCGGTGTCGGTCATCGGCAGGCGCTTGCCGGCGCGGATGTGGAACGGCACCCCGGCCCAGCGCCAGGTGTCGATGTGCAGGCGGGCGGCCACATACGTCTCGACGGCCGAGTCGGAGGCCACCCCCGGCTCGTCGCGGTAGCCGCGGAACTGGCCGCGGACGACGCTGGAGCGGTCCAGGGGGCGGATCGCCTCGATGAGCCGGGAGCGCTCCAGCCGGGTCGCGTCGGGGGTGTGGACCGCCGGGGCGTCCATCGCCAGCAGGGCGAGCACCTGGAGCAGGTGGTTCTGGAGGACGTCGCGGATGGCGCCGGCCTCCTCGTAGAAGGCGCCCCGGCCCTGGACGCCGAAGTCCTCGGCCATGGTGATCTGCATCTGGCTGATGTAGTGGGCGCTCCAGATGGGCTCCAGCAGGGCGTTGGCGAAGCGCAGGTAGAGGATGTTCTGGATCGGCTCCTTGCCCAGGAAGTGGTCCATCCGGAAGATGCGGTCCTCGGGCAGGTGGCGGTGCAGGATGCGGTTCAGCTCCCGGGCCGAGGCCAGGTCGCGGCCGAACGGCTTCTCGACGATCACCCGGGCCTGGTGGATGCAGCCGCCGGCGGCCAGCCCCTCGGTCACGGTGGCGAACATGCTCGGCGGGATGGCCAGGTAGTGCAGCGGCAGCTTGGCGTCGCCCAGCTCCTTGCGGAGCCGCTGGAAGGTCCGGGGGTCCTTGTAGTCGCCGTCGATGTAGCGCAGCAGCCCCGACAGCTTGGCGAACGCCTCCTCGTCGACCTTGCCGTGCTGCTTGAGGCTGTCATGGGCCCGCTTGCGCAGCCGGGCCAGGTCCCACCCCGACCTGGCCACACCGATGATCGGCACGTCCAGGCGGTTGCGCTGGACAAGCGCCTGCAGGGCCGGGAAGACCTCCTTGTAGGCGAGGTCGCCGGTGGCCCCGAAGAACACGATGGCGTCGGAACGCTGCCTGTCGATGGAACCGCTCCTTGGGTTGGCATCTCCGTTGACGACAGAATGATCGTATGACGAGCGGCGCCGGAGTACGCGCGACCCCGCGGCTGTGGGCCGTGGCCGCCCTGGCGGCGCTGCTGCTGCTGGTCGCCGGGCTGGTCCAGGTGGTGGTGGGCAGCCGCGAGCAGCTCCTCCAGCTCGTGGTGGGGACGGTCCTGAGCGTGGCCGTCCTGGCCGCCACGGCCTGGTGGGCCTTCACCACCCGCAGGGTCTGGAAGCGGTGGCTCAACATCGCCATCGCCACCCTGGCCGTCGCCAACGTGATCCTGGGCTTCGTCGAGTTCGGCTACCGCCAGGCCGCCGGCGCCCTGGCCATCGTCGCCGGCGCCCTGCTGTATGCCACCGCCGCCCGCCACGCCCTCCGGTCGCCGGGGCCGCCGCCGGGGCCGTGGACAACCCCGGACCCCCGTTCCAGAGGTGGGCTACGCTCCCCCACCGGGGGACCCGACCAGGGCGGGTCGGGCTCCGGCGGGCCCGGGGAGCGGGGTCCCGGGGTGCCGGAGGATGCACTCGCGAACCCGAGACGGCCGTGGTTGCTGGTGAACCCCCGGTCCGGGGACGGCAAGGCGGGCCGGGTCGGGCTGGTGGAGGCGGCACGGGCCCGCGGGGTTCGGGTGCACCTGCTGGCCGAGGGGGACGACCCGGGGGCGCTGGCCCGGCGGGCGGTGGTGGACGGGGCGGATGCGGTCGGGGTGGCCGGGGGCGACGGGTCGCTCGGGGTGGTGGCGGCGGTGGCGGTGGCGGCCGACGTGCCGTTCGTGTGTGTGCCGTCCGGGACCAGGAACCACTTCGCGGGTGACCTGGGGCTGGACCGGTCGGACCCGGTGGCCGCGCTCGACGCCTTCGCCGGGCCGGAGCGGCGGGTCGACGTGGGGATGGTCGGGGACCGGATGTTCATGAACAACGTGTCCCTGGGGGCCTACGCCGACCTGGTCGCCGACCCCCGCTACCGGGCGGGCAAGCTGGCCACCGCCCACGCCGTCCTGCCGGCGTCGCTGCGCGGCGAGCGCGAGCTGCTCCAGGTCGACCTGCGCGACGACGACGGCCGCCGCCACCCCGACGTGCTGGTGCTGCTGGTGGCGGCCAACCGCTACGAGCTCAACGGCGTCCGCGAGCGGCTGGACGGCGGGCTGCTCCAGGTGTCGGCGCTGCGGGCCAGGACCGGGGCCGCCCTGGCCGGGCTGGCCACCACCGCCCTTGCCCGGGGCGGCCGGCCCCGCCGCCGCGGCCCCGGCTGGGCCCAGTGGGCCACCACCAGCCTGCGTGTCGACGCCGCCCTGCCCGAGCTGCCCGCCGGCGTCGACGGGGAGGCGGCCGTGCTGGCCACGCCGCTCGAGTTCCGGCTGCTCCCGCGGGCCCTGCGCGTGCTCGTCCCCCCGGCCCTCGGCCCCTGGACGCCCAGGGCCCGCCTCCACCGCTGGTCGACGGTCCGCAGCCTCCTGCGGGTCGCCGCCGGGGCCAGCCCCGAGCCGCCCGCGGCCGCGCCGGCGGTCAGGCCGGGGGGCTGACGGCGTGCCCCGCCCCGGCGCCAACCCCGACCCCGACGAGCTGCTGGCCTGGGTGGCCGAGCGGGTGGCGCCGCACAAGCGGGTCCGCGCCGTCCGCCTCGCCGGGGCCGTCCCCCGGACGCCCTCGGGCAAGCTGCTGCGCCGGGCCCTAGCCGTCGAGGTTCCGTAGGCGGGCCAGCTCGGCGTTCAGCTCGTTGCCGACCAGGATGGCCACGCTGGAGAAGTAGGTCCACAGGACGGTGGCGACCACCGCCCCGACGGCCCGGCCGATGATGACCACCCGCTCGTCGTTGACCACCACCCCGGTCGGGGCGCCGCTGCCCACGGCCAGGTAGATCCGGAAGCCGATGGCGGCGACGATCCAGGCCAGCACCCCGAGGAAGGCGCCGGGCAGCAGGTGCCGCCAGGAATGCCGGACGCTGGGGGCGAACCGGTACAGGCAGAGCAGGAACGCGACCAGGACCAGCAGGACCACCGGCCAGCGGCCGATGTACCAGGCGGTGGCCACGGCCCGGCTGACCCCGAACTGGAGCGCCAGGTCGTGCCGCTCGTCCATGAACGGCGCATCGACCATGATCCCCAGGGTCAGGACCACGACCAGCACCGAGACGAAGGCGAAGGCGAGCGCGATCATCCGCTGCTGGATCGAGAGGCGCTGGTGCTGGTCATGGTAGGCGGAGTCGAGGGCACGGCTGGTGGCGGCGAACAGCCGGCCGGCCAGCCACCAGGTGAGCAGGAGCCCGCCGATGGCCGCGCCGCCCCGCTGCTGGCTGAGCTGGGCCCGGACGAACGGGTCGACCACCCCGTCGGTCAGCTTGGGGCTGATGACCACCCGGACCAGCGAGATGGCGGCGTCCTGGCCCCTGGCGATCTTCTCCGGGCCGACGAACCGCTGGATCTGGCCGAGGGCGGCGCCGACGGCCACGGTGAGGGGGACCAGGGTCAGCATGGCGAAGAACGACATCTCGGCGGCCGGGCCGGTGACCCGGTGGCGCAGCGAGGTCCGGATCACATGGGCCCCCAGCTTCCAGGGGTTGTAGCCCAGGATCCGTTGGGGGCGGCGGTCGGCCCAGGCCAGGACCCGCTCCCACGCCAGGACCCGATCCGCTGGGGCAGCCACCGCCTCACCCCCGAGATGATCGATCAACCCGCCCGATTCTCATCATTGTGGCAACAGCGGACAGGCGTCAACGCGTGCAGGTCGTCACCCGTAGGTGAGGGCGACCTTGACCGCGGCCTGGGGGTGCTGGTCGATCCAGCGGTAGGCGGCCGGCGCCTGGTCGAAGGGGAACCGGCGGCCGAGCAGCCCCTCCACCGACACCCGGTCGGTGTAGAGCAGCCGGGTGGCGGTGGCCATGACCCGGCGCCGGTCCCACAGGGGGAAGTCCCGGTGCGGCGCGCCCCAGCCGCCCATCGAGGCGATCAGCGACAGCCGGTTGTGGTGGAACTCCTCGCCCAGCCGGACGTTGGCCGCCCCGCCCTGGTAGAAGCCGGCCGCCACCACCGTCGCCCCCAGCCCGGCCGCCTCCAGGGCGCCCTGGAGGCCCCGGTCGTTGCCGGAGACCTCGACAGCCACGTCCACGCCGTGGCCCATGTTCAGCTCGCGGATCTGGAGGCCGACGGCCGGCTCGTCGGTCGGGTCGAGCACGTGGCTGGCCCCGAGGTTGGCGGCCAGCCTGCGCCGGGCCGGGTCGGGGTCGACGGCGAACACGTTCTGGATCCCCTCCAGCCGGCACATCTGCACGGTCAGCAGGCCGATGGTGCCGAGCCCGTGCACGCTGACCGCGTCCCCGAGCTTCATCTCGGCGTCGTGGACGGCCTGGAGGGCGACCGCGGCCAGGCTGATGAACAGGGCCCGCTCGGGACGCTCGGCGGTCGGCAGCCGCACCAGCGGGTAGGTGGCGGCCAGCGAGTCGGCCACGTCCAGCACCGTCTCCTCCTGGTGGGGGGTGCCGGTGTGGACCAGGTCCCCGACCTTGACCTCGGTCACGTCCGGGGCGACCTCGGTGACCTCGCTGACCATCTCGTAGCCGAGGGTGACCGGGTAGGTGGCGACGCTGCCGGCCGGCGGATGCACGAAGGCCCGCAGGCCGCGGTCGAAGACCTTGTCGGTGAAGGCCGAGGTGCCGCGGTACAGGCTGAGCTCGGTGCCGTGGCTGATGCCGCTGAGCCGGGACCGCAGCCGGATCTCGCCCGGGTGCAGCGGGCGGGTCGGGTGGTCGGCCAGGCGCAGCCGGCCGGGGCCGTCGAGCACGAGGGTGCGAGGCATCTCGGTGGTGGCTCCTTCCCGGGATCTATGCTTGCCAAGGCTACGTCGGAGGGGAGTCGGTGAGCATGGAGCTTTCCTGCCAGGAGCAGCTGCTGCCCGGGGCCAGCCTCGAGGAGAAGTGGGAGTTCGCCACCGGCGCCGGCTTCGGCGGCATCGAGCTGCGGGCCCGCGGCGACGGCCAGTTCGCCGCCCGGCTGCCCGAGCTGCGGGCGGCGGCCAGGGCCGGGGTGGCCATGGCCACCGTCTGCCCCGAGACCGACCACTTCATCGGCGACTTCGACGCCGCCCGGCGCCGCGACGCCGTCGACCAGCTTCGCTCCCAGCTCAGCGTGATCGCCGAGCTGGGCGGGGCAGGGGTCCTGACCCCGGCCAGCTGGGGCATGTTCAGCCTGCGCCTGCCGCCGTTCACCCCGCCCCGGCAGCCTGAGGAGGACCGCAAGGTGCTGCTGGAGGCGCTGGTGGAGCTGGCCGGGCACGCCGCCGCCGAGGGGGTGTGGCTGGCCGTGGAGCCGATCAACCGCTACGAGGACTACATGGTCAACCGCCTGGAGCAGGCGGTGAGCCTGGGCGAGGAGGTCGAGCGGGCGGTGGGGGCGGCCTCGGTCCGGGTCTGCGCCGACCTGTTCCATATGAACATCGAGGAGGACGACCTGGCCGCGGCCATCCTGGCCGCAGGCCCGCGGATCGCCCACGTGCATGTCGACGACACCAACCGGCTCCAGCCGGGCACCGGCCACATGGACTTCAGGGGCGTGTTCGACGCCCTGCGGGCCGTCGGCTACGACGACTGGCTGACCTTCGAGTGCCGGCTGCGCGGCGCCCCCGAGGAGGCCCTGCCCGCCTCCACCCGCTTCCTGCGCCAGTACCTCTAGCCCGCCGGGGCGACCCGGACCACCCGGCCGTCGCGGGCGCTGGCCAGGGCGTGCTCGATGACCATGACGGTGTCGCGGGCCTCGGTCGGCGCCACCGGGACCGGGCCGTCGCCGGCGATGGCGGCGGCCATGGCGGCGTAGAAGGTCTGGTGGGCGGCGGGCACACCGGCCAGCCGGCCCCGCAGCTCGAGGCCGGCGACCTCGGTGGTGAGGGTGCCGTCGGCCTCCTGGCGGTCCAGGCCCCAGGTGAGGAACGACCCCCGGTCGCCGTGGACCTCGAAGCGGGGGCCCGGGTCGCGCACCTCCATGCCGGCGTGCAGCAGCATCCGCAGCCGCCCGTAGCCGAGCACCAGGTGCACGTAGTCGACCGCCTCGACCTCGGGGCGCTGGACGCCGACGTCGGCCCAGACTGTCCCCGGGAGGCCGAACAGCTGGAGGGCCTGGTCGATCAGGTGCGGCCCGAGGTCCCAGAGGATCCCCGACCCGGGGACGTCCTCCTCCTTCCAGCTGCCCTTGGGGACGGGGCGGAAGCGGTCGTAGCGCGACGCCACGGTCGACACCTGGCCGAGCAGGCCGGTCTCCAGGCAGCGGCGGACGGTGAGGAAGTCGCTGTCCCAGCGGCGGTTGTGGAACACGCTGAGCCGCCGGTCGGCCGCCTCGGCCAGGGCGATCAGGTCGTCGGCGTCGGCGGTGCCCAGGGTGAACGGCTTCTCCACGACCACGTGCCGACCGGCCCGCAGCGCCGCCGCCGCCAGCCGGTGGTGCTCGGCGTTGGGCGCCGCCACCACCACCAGCTCGACCGCCGGGTCCTCCAGCAGCTCGGCCGGCGACGCCACCACCCGCACCCCCGGGTGGTCGCGCTGCACCTGGCCGGCCCGGCTGGTCACGACCGCGTCCAGGCGCAGCCCCGGCTCGGCCTGGATCAGCGGCGCATGGAACTGCGCCCCGCCCAGCCCGTAGCCGATCAGCCCGACCCCGATCATCAGGCCTCCTGTGTATGCGCCGGGGCTGTCCCGCCTCGTCGAGTCGGGCTAGCCTACCGCCACCACCGTCCCGGCAGAGGAGCGACCGTGACCGAGCCCCTCGACATCGACATCGTCCAGCTGGCCAGGAGCAACGACGCCTTCCGGCGCGAGATCGCCACCGGCCGGCACAGCCAGATCGTGGCCATGACGATCCCGCCCGGCGGCGAGATCGGCGAGGAGGTCCACGAGGAGAACGACCAGCTGCTGGTGTTCGTCGACGGCCAGGCCGACGCGGTCCTGGACGGCAGGACCTCCAAGGTCACCCCCAACGACCTGGTGATGGTCCCGGCCGGGACCCGCCACAACTTCATCAACACCGGCGACGGCCCGCTGCGGCTGGTCACCGTGTACGCCCCGCCCGAGCATCCTCCCGGTACCGTCCACCAGACCAAGGAAGAGGCCGACGCCGCCGAGCACCAGTGACCAGCCGGGAGGACATGTCATGCGCGTGCTGCTGATCGGGCCCCCAGGGGCGGGCAAGGGGACCCAGGCGACCCGGATCGCCGACCACTTCGACCTGGCCAGGATCGCCACCGGGGACCTGCTGCGGGAGGAGGTGGCCAACGGGACCGAGCTGGGCAAGGTGGCCGAGGAGTACATGGACCGGGGCGACCTGGTGCCCGACGACATCGTCATCCAGATGACCAGGGACCGGATGCTGGAGGCCAGCGGCGAGGGCGGGTACGTGCTGGACGGCTACCCGCGCACTCTGGCCCAGGCCGAGGCCGCCTACCGGTGGGCCATGGCCAGGGGGATCCCCTTCGACCTGACCCTCTTCTTCGAGATCGAGGAGCAGGAGCTGCTGGCCCGCCTGGCCGGCCGGGCCCGGGAGGAGCACCGCTCCGACGACACCGAGGAGACCGTCCGCCACCGCCTCGAGGTGTTCGCCAACCAGACCTACACGCTGGTCGACTACTACCAGCGCCGCGGCATCCTGGTCCGTATCAACGCCGTCGGCCCGATCGACGCCATCAGCGAGCAGATCTTCGCCTCCCTGCACTGGCACAAGGCTCACGCCATGGCCGCCGGAGCCAACCGACCCGAGTGGGCCCTCGACGCCTCGGGGTCGGCCTAGGGTGATGGCGAGGTGACCGAGCGGGCAGCTACGCCCGGCTGCTGGTCGAGGCCGACCCCGGGGCCACGTAGGCCAGGCGGGCCAGGAGGCCGTGGCGGGGGGCGACGACCAGGGAGACGGCGAACAGGGCGGCGGCCACGAGCACGATGGTGGCGCCGGCGGCGAGCCGCCACTGGAAGGAGATGGCCAGGCCCACGACGCCACTGATGGCGCCCAGGGCCGCGGCAAGGACCATGGTGGCCCGCAGCCGCTCGGTCCAGAGGCGGGCGGTGGCCGCCGGGGCGACGATCAGGGCCACGGCCAGGATGGTGCCGACGGCCGGGATCGAGGTGACCACGGTGGCCTCGATCACCAGCAGCAGGACGACGTCCAGGACCAGCACCGGGTAGCCGAGGGCGGCCAGCCCGCCCCGGTCGAAGGCGCCGAGGACCAGCTCCTTGTGGAGGGCGGCCAGGGTGGCCAGCACGGCCAGGCCGACGACGGCGGTGGTGACCAGGTCGCCCGGCTGGACGGTGACGATGGAGCCGACCAGGTAGGCGGTCAGGTCCCTGGAGAAGCCGGCCTGGGCCGACAGCAGCAGCACCCCGAGGGCGAACGCCCCCGACAGGGTCACCCCGACGGCGCTGGTGTCGTCGACCCGGTCACGGGCCCCGAGCAGGGCGACCACCAGCACGACCACGGCCCCGAAGACGGCCGCCCCGGCGAACAGGCTGATCCCGAGCAGCCCGGCCAGGACGACCCCGGGGAAGGTGGCGTGGCCCAGGGCCATGGTGAAGAAGGGCAGCCGGCGCAGGAGCACGTGGACACCGACGACGCCGCACAGCCCGCCGACCATGACCGCCTCCAGCAGGGCCCGGCGCGCGAACCCGTCCCCGAGGGCGTCCAGCAGGCTCATGGGTGGCCTCCGGCGACGGCCCGCCGCCGGCGCAGGGGCGCCACGGCGGCGGCGAGCAGGAACAGGCCGACCAGGACGACCACGATGGTGGCCCCGGCGGCCAGCCGGACCCCGTGGTCGACCGACACCTCGTAGCTGACGGCCAGCCCCAGCCAGCCCCCGGCGGCGCCGAGCAGGCAGGCCAGGGCGGTCATGGCTCCGACCCTGTCGG
Organism: Actinomycetes bacterium; assembly: GCA_045807325.1. Classification (GTDB taxonomy): domain Bacteria; phylum Actinomycetota; class CALGFH01; order CALGFH01; family CALGFH01; genus CALGFH01. Next base: position 13,318 of record JBJMHP010000019.1, read on the forward strand.
CCAGCAGCCGGGCGGCGGCCGCCGGGACCACGATCAGGGCGATCACCAGGACCGTGCCCACGGCCTCGACGGCGGCCACCACCACCAGGGCGATGAGCAGGTTCAGGGCCAGGTCGAGGGTGCCGGTGCGGTAGCCCATGGCGGCCGTCGCCTCGGGGTCGAAGGCGCGCAGGACCAGCTCCTTGTGGAGGGCGGCCAGGACGATGGCGGCCACCGCGGCCACGGCCAGGGTCTGAACCAGGTCGGTGCGGTCGACGGCCAGCACCCGGCCGAACAGGAACACGGTCAGGTCGGCGGTGAACCCGCGGGTCCGGGAGATCAGCACCACCCCGAGGGAGAAGAACGAGGTGAGCAGGATGGCCAGGGCGGCGTCGTCGCCGACCCGGCGGTGGCGTCCGACCGCGGTCAGCAGCACCGCCGTCAGGACCCCGAAGGCCAGGGCGCCGAGCAGCAGCGAGCGGCCGAGCAGGTGGGCGATGACCACCCCGGGGAACACGGTGTGGGTGAGGGCGTCGCCGACGAAGGCCAGACGCCGCAGCACCACCAGCACCCCGACCGCCCCGGCCAGCGCGCCCAGCACCAGCACCTCGACCAGGGCGCGCTGCATGTAGGGGATGGTGAAGGGCTCGAACAGATTCATCGGGGCGTCCCCCTGGGGCTCCCCGAACCCCTGCGGAGGCTCACGGTCTGGCGACGATGACCCCGTCGCCGCGGAGCTGGAGGGCCTGGCCGCCGTAGGTGGCCCGCAGCAGCTCGGGGGTGAGCGTGGTGCCGATCGGCCCGAAGCCGATCTGGTGACGGTTGAGCAGGCAGACCTCGTCGCAGGCCAGGTGGGCCAGGCCCAGGTCGTGGGTGGCCATGACGACCGCCCCACCGCCGGCCCGCAGGCGGGCGAGAGCGGCCAGCAGCAGGTCCTGGGAGAGGGCGTCGACCCCGTTGAACGGCTCGTCGAGCAGCAGCAGCCTCGGCTCCTGGGCGATCGCCCTGGCCAGCAGCACCCGCTGGCGCTGGCCGCCGGACAGGGTGCCGAACCGGGCCGAGGCCCGCTCGGCCAGGCCGACCTCGGCCAGGGCCCGGGCGGCGACCTGGCGGTCGGCCGCGCCCGGCCGCCGCACCCAGCCGACCCGCGGGTAGCGGCCCATGAGCACGACCTGGAGGGCCGAGACGGGGAACTCGGCGTCCAGGATGTCGGCCTGGGGAACGTAGGCGACCTGACGGCGGGCCGCCTGGGGGGACCGGCCGAGCACCTGGATGGTCCCGCCGGTCAGGGGGACCAGGCCGAGCACGGCCCGGATGAGGGTCGACTTGCCGGCCCCGTTGGGGCCGATGAGGGCGACCGACTGCCCGGCCGCCACCTCCCCGTCGACCCCCTCGACCACCGGGTCGCGGTCGTAGGCGACGGTCGCCCGCCGCAGCACCAGGACGAGGTCAGGATCCACTGAGGTTGCTCACGATCGTGCGCGTGTTGTGGCGGATCATCTTGATGTAGGTGTCGCCGTCGGACCCGCGCGGGCCGAGGGTGTCGCCGTACAGGGCGTCCTCGCCGGTCACGACCTTGACCCCGGCTTCGCGGCCGATCGTCTCGGCCGTCCTCGGCGGCAGGGAGGTCTCGGAGAAGACCGCCTTGACCCTGGTCGCCTTGATCCTGGCGACCAGGTCGCGGATGTCGCGGCCCGACAGCTCGGCCGAGGTGTCGAAGCTGGGGATGACCGAGCCGACCAGCTGGAGCCCGTAGCGGTCGATGTAGTAGCCGAAGGCGTCGTGGTTGGTGACCAGCCTCTTGTTGGCCAGGCTGTCGATCTGCCGCTGGACCTCGCTGTCGAGGGCCTGCAGCTGCCTGGTGTAGGCGGCCAGGTTGGCCTGGAAGGTGGTGGCCGCGGACGGGTCGGCGGCGGCCAGGCCACGCTCGATGTTGGCCGCCATGCGCTCGGCGTTGCGGGGGTTCTGCCAGATGTGGGGGTCGGCGGCGCCGCCGACCATGCGCAGCCGGAGGCCCTGGCTGGTGTCGGCCACCGGGCCGTCGAACCCGGAGCTGTCGATGGTGTCGCCCAGCCACGCCTCCAGGCCGACCCCGTTCTCGAGCACCAGGTCGGCGTGGGCGATGGCGTCGATGTCGGCCGGGGACGGCTCGTAGTCGTGGGCGTCGATGCCCGGCTTGAGCAGGCTGGTCACCCGGACCCGGTCGCCGCCGACGTTGGCCGCCAGGTCGGCCACCTGGGTGGTGGTGGCCACCACCCGCAGGCGCCCGCCGCCCCCGGTCCGGTCACCGCCGGCGTCGCCGCCCGACGCCGAGCAACCGGCCACGACCAGGGCCGCCAGGCAGACCGCCACGAGCCCTACCCGTCGGCGACCCATACCCGTCCCTCCCCTGGTCTGGCTCCTGGAGGCTGTTGCCGGCCACTGTACCGCTTTTGGCAATGATTCTCATAATCGAGATTTAGCCGCAGCGTTCGCAGAGGCCACGCAGCTCCAGGCGGTGGTCGGTGACGGTGAAGCCGGTGCGGTTGGCGACGGCGTCCAACAGCGAGGCCAGGCCGGCGTCGACCTCGGGTGGGACCGGGTCGTCCTCGATGCGGCCGCAGCGGCTGCACACCAGGTGATGGTGGTGCCCGACCAGCTCCTCGGACAGCTCGTAGCGGGCATGCCCGCCGCCGGCGCCCGGGTAGCGGGTGACCGCGCCGGCCTGCTCGAGGACGACCAGGTTGCGGTAGATGGAGCTCACCGGCAGGCTGCCTGGGCCCTCGGCCAGCTCGACGATCTCCAGCGGCCGCCCGGCCGTGTGCAGCAGCTCGACCAGGGTTCGGCGGCCGGCCGTGTAGCGCTGCTGGGCGCGGCCGAGCCGTGCCGCGACCTCGGCGTGGGGCGCCTGGCTGCTCACCTTGCCGCCTCCCGGATGGTGGCCTGCTGCTCGTCGGTGCATGGGTTGGTCACGATCTCATCGTACGCAGGCCCTTGGGGTAGTGGTTCTTGAGCGTCCCCCCGGCCGCCCGCCCCCACCCAAGCGGCCAGCCCCTCCAGGTGACGACCGTCCACCCGTCCGGCCCGTCCCGGGCAAGGGCCTCCCCCCCGACCCAGGCCGCCGCCTCCCGGTCGTCCATCGCCCTGACCCGCCGGGCGTCGACCACCCCGGCGGCCATGGCCAGCGCATGCGCCGGCTCGAACCGCCCCGGCCGCACCCGCCCCAGCAGCAACCCTGGCCGAACCAGCCGCGCCCCGACCCCACCCACCTCCGGGTCGGGAACCAGGTAGGCCCGCTCCCCCACGACCGTGACCTCCCCCGGTTCCCCCTCCAGCGCATCGGCCATGAACTCCCGCCAGGCGTCGAGCACCGCCCGTTGACCCGCGCGGTCGCCACCACCCCGGGGGACCCTGGATACCCGCCGACCCTCCCCTCCCGGTTGGGCCACGCTCCCCGCCATCGAGGCACCTGCCGAGCGACCCAGCTTGGCGATGAAGTGGCCCTCGCCACGGAGGTGGTGGGGCCACAGGCGGACCGTTCGGGCCAGCTCGGGTGAGCCGTCGGGGGACCAGTCGGGGCGGCCGCGGGTGAAGCCCTCGTGCCAGGGGATGTCGAGGAGCTCCCATCCCGGGTGGGTGGCCAGGAACCCGGCGACCTGCTGTTCGTTCTCCTCCGGGGCGAAGGTGCAGGTGGAGTAGACGAGCACGCCGCCGGGGCGGACCAGGGTGGCGGCGTCGGCGAGCAGGGCCCGCTGGCGGTCGGCGCTGCCGCGGACGTGGCCAAGGCGCCACTGGGCGGCGGCCGCCGGGTTGCGGCGGAACAGGCCCTCGCCGGAGCAGGGGGCGTCCAGCAGCACCCGGTCGAACCGCTCGGGCAGCCGTTCGGCCAGCCGGGCCACGGTCTCGCCGGTGAGCATCGTCCGGGCCGATCCCCAGCGGTCGAGGTTGTCGGCCAGGGGCCGCGTCCGGCTCGGCTGGACCTCGTTGGCCACCACCAGCCCGTGGTCGCCGAGCCGGCCGGCGATCTGGGTGGCCTTGCCGCCGGGGGCGGCGGCCAGGTCGAGCACCCGCTGGCCGGGCCGCACGTCAAGGGCCTCGGCCACGGCCATGGCCGACGGCTCCTGCACGTAGCAGAGCCCGGCCGCGTGGGCCAGGGTGTCGCCGACCCGGGTCCCCTGGGGGAGGTAGAACCCCTCCGGGCACCACGGCACCGGGTCGGGTCCGGTGCCGAGCAGGGCCGGGAGGTAGGCGGGGTCGAGCTTGAGCGGGTTGGCCCTGACCGCCCGCTGGACCGGCCGCCGATAGCTGTCCAGGAACGCCGGCGCCTCGGGCCCGAGCAGCTCCCGCATGCGGGCCACGAACGCCTCGGGCAGGCCGGCCGCGGCCACCGGCTCAGCCGGTGTTCTGGAGGCCGGCGGCCACGCCGTTGACGGTGAGCAGGACCAGCCCGGCGGCCCTGGCCGCCTCGGTCCCCGACAGGCCGTCGCGCAGGTCGGTGAGGAACCGGACCTGGAGGAACGACAGCGCGTCAACGTAGGGGTTGCGCAGGTCGACGGCCTGGCGGAGCACCGGCCGGTGCCCCAGCAGCCGCCCGGCCCCGGTGGTCTCGGTGACCAGGACCCGGGTGCGGCGGAACTCCTCGCGGATGATGGCGACCAGGTCGGGCCGGCCCCCCAGCTCCAGGTAGGACTCGGCCACCAACGGGTCGGCCTTGGCCAGGCTCATCTCGGCGTTCTCGATCAGGGAGCGGAAGAACGGCCAGTCGGCGTACATCTCCCGCAGCAGGTCGAGGCCATCTCGCTGGTGGGCGACCACCTCCAGCCCGGTGCCGAGCCCGAACCAGCCGGGCAGGTTGCAGCGGTTCTGGCTCCAGGCGAACACCCACGGGATGGCCCGCAGGCCGACCAACTCGCCCGTTCCTCCGAGGACCCCCTCCGGGGTTCCCCGGACCCCTCCGGCGGCGGCGCCTTCGCGCCGGGCCGGGCGCGACCCGATCTGGAGCAGGCCCAGCTCCTTGATCGGGGTGACGGTGGCGAAGAACTCGGCGAACCCCTCCCGCTCGACCAGCCCGCGCCAGGCGGCCTCGGCGGCGGCGGCCATCTCGGCGGCGGTGGGCAGGTAGCGGGCCTCGGCGACGGCCACGGCCGCCTGGGCGCCGGGGGTGGAGGCGCCGAGGACGGCGTTGGTGACCTGCTCCAGATGGCGGTGGCCGATGGCCAGGTTGCCGTAGCGGGCGTAGATGACCTCGCCCTGCTCGGTGACCTTGAAGCGGCCGGCCACCGACCCGGGGGCCTGGCCGCGGACCGCCCGCCCGGCCGGGCCGCCGCCGCGGCCCAGGGCGCCGCCGCGGCCGTGGAACAGGACCAGGTCGACGCGGCGCTCGGCCGCCCAGGCGGCCAGGTCGCCCTGGGCCCGGTACAGGGCCAGGTTGGCGGCCAGGAAGCCGGCGTCCTTGGCCGAGTCGGCGTAGCCGAGCATGACCTCCAGGCGCCGCCCGCGGCGCTCCAGCCATGCCCGGGTCGAGGCCAGGGCGAGGTAGTCGTCGAGGACCTCGCGGGCCCGCTCCAGGTCGGCCCTGGACTCGAACAGCGGCACCACGTCCAGCTCCAGCGAGCCGTCGGGGACGGCCAGGCGGGCCAGGGCACGGACGGCGGCCAGGTCGGCGGCGCCACGGCTGAAGCTGACCACGTAGCGCCGGCAGGCCTCGGGGCCGTAGCGGGCCTGGAGCTCGGCCATGACCCGCAGGGTCTCCAGGACCTCGCCGGCGACCCCGTCCGCCGGCGGCCGAGGCCCCAGGTCCGCGCGCGCCGGATCCACCCCCGGGTCCTCCGGTCCCCACCCCTCGGTGGCCAGCCGGTCCAGGGCGGCGAGGTCGCCGGCGGCGCCGGGGGCGAGCTCGGCCAGGGCCTGGGCGTGGACGGCGGCGTGCTGGCGGACCTCCAGGGAGGCCAGGTGGAACCCGAACGTCTCGGCCTGCCAGGCCAGGTGCTGGAGCTCCCCGTAGGCCAGCCGGGGCGCCCCGGCCGCGGCCAGCGACGCCTGGACCAGGCGCACGTCGTCCAGGAACGCCCCGGCGTCCCGGTAGCCGCGGCCCGGCCCGTTCCCGGCCCCGACCAGGGCGGCCCGGGTGGCCCGCAGCCGCTCGGCCATCAGCAGCAGCTTCTGGAGGTACGGCTCGTCGGGCCAGCGGGTGGCGATGGCCGCGGCCGGGCCCGGGAAGGCGGCGCCGTCGCGCTCCAGGGAGGCGAGCAGCGCTCGCTGTGGCGGGGCGGTGGTGCCGGCGACGGGCAGGGCGTGGGCGACCCTCCTGGTGACCGCCTCCAGCCCCCGCAGGACATGGTCGGCCTGGATGGCGAGGGTCGCCCTGGTGGTCTCGGCGGTCACGCTGGGGTTGCCGTCGCGGTCGCCCCCGACCCAGCTCCCCCAGCGCAGGTACGGACGGAACGGCGGCGGTCCGGTCCCGCTTGCTCCGCCGGCCAGGGCCTGCTCGAGGGCCCGGTAGGTGGCCGGCACCAGCCGGAACAGGGTGGCGTCGAACACGGCCATGACCGAGCGGACCTCGTCCAGCGGGCTCGGCCGGTCGCGCCGCAGCTGGGCGGTGCGCCACAGGGCGGTGATCTCCTCCAGCAGCCGCCGGGTGGCGGTGGCCTCGTCGTCGCCGGGCAGCCGGGGGGCGTCCAGGCGCAGCAGCTCGACGGCGATGCGGCGCAGGGCGTCGACCACGACCCGGCGTCTGGCCTCGGTCGGGTGGGCGGTGAGCACGGGCACCACCTCGAGCCGGTCCAGCAGGTCGGCCAGGCCGTCCTCGCCGGCCCCGTCCCTGACCTCGGCGACGGCGGCCGCGAACGACTCCCGCACCTGGCCGCCGTGCTGGCGCCGCTCGCGCAGGGTCCGGACCCGGTGCTGCTCCTCGGCCAGGTTGACCAGCTGGAAGTAGACGGTGAAGGCCCGGGCGACCAGCTCGGCCCGGTCCAGGTCGAAGCCGGCCACCAGCTCGACCACCTGGGCCCTTGCCTGGCGGCGGCCGCCGTCGGCCGTGCGCAGGGCGATGGTGGCCCGGCGCAGCCGCTCCACGTCCTCGAGCAGCCCCGACCCCCCGGCCTCCTCGAGCACCTTTCCGAGCAGCCGCCCCAGCAGCCGCACGTCGCGCCGCAGCGCCGCCGGCATCTCCTCGGAAGACCGCCCGACCCGCACCCCGGTGGCTGTCAAGGCGCCGTCGCCCCTCCCGGCTGGACCGTTGTGGCCTGGACGGCGGCGACCACGTGGCCCTTGCGCTCGGCCAGGGCCAGGGCCTGGCGGGCCAGCGGCGCCGCCTCCTCGTCCCGGCCGGCCAGCCGCAGCACCCCGGCCAGGTCGAGCAGGGCGCCGGCCTGCATCCCCAGCATGTCGCTGTCGGCGGCCAGCTCCACGGCCTCGGTGGCCACCCGCTCGGCCTCGGCCAGCCGGCCCCGCCGGGCCAGCACCAGGGCCAGGGGACCGCGCCGCTCGACCTGGGCGTAGAGGTCGTCGCGGACGGCCAGCTCGCCGCTGAGATTCGCCTGCTCCAGGGCCTCGTCGTCCTGACCCTGGGCGGTCAGGGCCCTGGCCAGGTTGGCGGTCAGCTCCGAGCGCAGCCCCCGCTCCCCGATCCGCTCCAGGATCCCCGCCCCCCAGCGAAGCCACCGGGCGGCCGCGGCCGGGTCCCCGGCCAGCAGCTCCACCTGGCCGAGGAACTGGCTGCACAGGGCGGCAAACCGGTTGGGACCGAGCTTGCCGGCGATCTGGACGGCGGCGGCGCCCAGCTCGCGGGCCCGGTCGAACTCGCCGGCCATGGCGTGCAGCCCGGCCAGGGTGTGCAGCGCCGACATCTCCACCCGGTAGCTGCCCTCGGCCCGGTCGCGGATCTCCTGGCAGCGGCGGATGCCCTCGGCGACCGGGGTCGGCCCCCAGTACGCAGCCTGCACCAGGGCGTACAGGTTGGCCGCCTCGGCCCGGGCGTCGTCGGCGGCCCGGGCGTGGGTGACCGCCCGCTGGAACTCGTCCTCGGCCCGGCCGATCTGGCAGCGCAGGTAGCTGTCCAGCCCCAGCAGCCGCCAGGCCCGCGACTGGCCCTGCTCGTCGCCCAGGCCCTCCAGCACCGACAGGGCCTCCTGGACGTCGGCCCGGTAGCGGTCGGGGCCGCGGTCGGGCGAGTCCAGCCGCAGCTCCAGCTTGCCCAGGGTGGCATGGGCGGCCAGCCCCTGGTCACCGGTCCGCTCGGCGGCGGCCAGGGCCTCGTCCAGGACCCGCTGGGCCCGCTCGGTCTCGACGTTCAGGATCAGGACCTCGCCCAGGTCGGTGAGCAGCTCGAGCCGGGCCCGGTCGGTCGCCGGGAGCAGCGCGATGGCCCGTTCCAGCAGGTTGGCGGCGGCCGGCAGGTCGCCGCGGCCGGTGGCGGTGCGGCCGGCCGCGGCCAGCTGGCCGGCGGCCGCGGCCGCGACCTTCAGGCCGTGGGCGTCGGCCGGGCCGAGCACGGTCAGGAACCGGGAGGCGCGCTCCAGGTGCCAGCCCAGCACCTCGGAGACCTCGCCGCCGCGGTCCGTGAAGGCCTGGGCCAGCCAGTCGGCATAGCGCTCGTGCAGCTCGGCCCGGGCCTGCTTGGGCAGTGAGTCGTAGGCGGCGTCGTGGACCAGCTGGTGGCGGAACCTGAACCCGTCGCGGCCGCCGAAGGGCGCCTGGGCCGGCCGCAGCAGCTCCTTGCGGACCAGGGCGAGCAGGTGGGCGTCGGCCTCGGCCCTGGCCGGCTCCGGGGTGAGGGCGAGCACGGCCGCCCGGTCGAAGGCCTGGCCCATGACCGAGGCCCGGTCCAGCAGGGCCCGCTCCTCGCCGGCCAGCCGGTCCAGCCGGGCGGCCAGCAGCGCCTGGATGGTCGGCGGGGTCCTGGCCGAGGCCAGGTCGGCGGCCACCCAGCGGCCGCCGTGGCGACGCAGCCGGCCCTCCTCGATCAGCATGGCCAGCAGCTCCTCCAGGAACAGGGGGTTCCCTTCGGCGGTGCTGGTGATGCGGTCGGTGGCGTCCGCCGGCAGGGTCGCCTCGCCGGCCAGGTGCTCGAGCAGGGTGGCCGACTCCTCGTCGCCGAGCGGCTCCAGCAGCATGGTGCTGGCGTTCAGGCGCCCGCCCGACCAGCCCGGCCGCTGCTCAAGCAGCTCGGGCCGGGCCACGGCGACCAGCAGGATCGGCGCCTCCCGAGCAAGGGCGACGACCTGCTCGAGCAGGTCGAGCAGGGCCGGCTTGGCCCAGTGGAGGTCGTCGACCACCACCACCAGCGGGTGCCGTTCGGCCAGCACCTCCAGGAACCGCCGCACCGCCCAGACCGCGTCCTCGGAGGTGACCGGCGCCGGCGACAGCCCGATCAGCCGTCCCAGCCGGTCGGTCACCTCGGCCGCGTCCGGCACGCCCAGGACGTCCTCCAGCTTGGCCTCGGCCTGCTCGGGCGAGTCGGCGGTCTTGATCTCGGCCGCCCGGCGGACGATCTCGGCCACCGGCCAGAAGCTGCTCCCCTCGGCGCCGGCCGAGCACTGGCCGTACAGCACGGTGGCGGCGTCGTCGAGGGCGTCGACGGCCGCCGCGACCAGCCGCGACTTGCCCACCCCGGCCGGGCCGAGCACGGTCAGCAGGTGGCAGGTCGAGGTCCTGACCGTCCGCTCGAACATCCAGTCGAACAGCTGCAGCTCGGCCAGCCGGCCCACCAGCGGGTTGTCCGAGCGCCGGGCGTGCCCGAGGCCCTCGGGGGACACGTCGACCAGCCGCCACGCCGGTTCCACCGGGGGCCCATCCTTGAGGGCCCCGGACCCCCCGCCGTCCAGCCCCTCCACCTCGGCGGCGACCAGCGCGTCGCGGGACAGGTGCCAGGTCCGGCGGTCGAGCAGGACCTCGCCGGGGCCGGCGGCCGCCTGGAGCCTGGTCGCCAGGTTGACGGCCTCGCCGATGACCAATGGGTCGCCGCCGGCCTCCTCGACCATGACCTCGCCGGTGGCGACCCCGATGCGGACCTCGATCGCCGGCCCGCCCTCGTCGTCCAGCTCGGCCACGGCATCCTGCATGGCCGCGGCCGCCCTGACCGCCCGCAGGGCGTCGTCCTCGCGCACCACCGGCACCCCGAAGATGGCCACCACGGCATCCCCGATGAACTTCTGCACCAGCCCGTGGTGGCGTTCCAGGACCGCCCTGGTCCGCTCGAAGTAGCGGGCCATGACCCGGCCCAGCGACTCGGGGTCCAGCCGCTCCCCCAGCGCCGTCGAGCCGGAGACGTCGCACACCACCACCGTGACCACCTTGCGGGCGCCGCGGCGCGGCTCGGAGGCCAGCGAGGCCCCGCAGTTGAGGCAGAAACGGGCCCGCTCGGGGTTCTGCTCGCCGCAGCTCGCACAGGTCAGCATGCCCACCATGATGCATGGTCCGACGAGCCGGCGGGTCCAGGCGCCGCGTCCGGTCTGCCGGCCGGAGTGCCAGGCGCGGCGCGGCTCGTTAGGATCCTGGTCATGGTGTCGAACCGGCCCTCGCCGTCCCCGACCGCCGTCGCGGTGATCCTGGTGACCTACCAGAGCGCCCGCGACCTGGCCATGTGCCTGGGGTCGCTGGAGCGGGCGGCCGGGCCGCACCCGCTGGAGGTGGTGGTGGTCGACAACGCCTCCACCGACGCCAGCGTCGAGATCGCCCGCAGCTACGGCGCCAAGGTGCTCGAGAACCACACCAACCAGGGCCTGTCGCGGGCCATCAACATCGGGGTGGCCGTCACCGGCGCCCCCTGGCTGCTGATCGCCAACCCCGACACCTGGCTGTCGCCCGGGTCGCTGCGGCGGCTGCTGGCCACCGGCGCCTCGGACCCGCGGATCGGCTGCGTCGGCCCCCACCTGGCCAACCCTGACGGCTCCGACTACGCGACCGGGCGCCGCTTCCCGTCGCTGCTCATGGGGGCCGTGCACGCCGCCATGGCCCCCCTGTGGCCCGACAACCCGGCCACCCGCTGGTACCACATGGCCGGGGTCGACCGGAGCCGGCCGCTGGACGTCGACTGGGTGTCGGGGGCGTGCATGCTGATCCGGCGCCAGGCCTTCGACGAGGTCGGCGGGTTCGACCCCGGCTACTTCATGTACTTCGAGGAGATGGACCTCTGCCTGCGGCTGCACCGGGCCGGCTGGCGGGTCGTGTTCGACCCCCTGGCCGAGGTCAAGCACGTGGTCGGCGGGTCGACCCGCAGCGCCCCCTACCGCAAGGTCGTCCACCACCACACCAGCGCCTTCCGCTTCTACTGCCGCCGCTACCGCCACGACCCCCGGCTGGTCCTGGCCCCCCTGGTGGCCGCGTTCCTGACCGCCCGGGGCGTGGCCTCCCTGGCCCGGGCGGTGGCCGCCCGGCGGCGGCTCGGGCGGAGCGAGCGGCCCCTGGCCGGGCCGCCCCCCGACGAGCTGGGTCGCCCCCAGACGTAGCCGCCGGCCGCCGCCTACGCCCCCGGCGGCAGCGCCGGCGGCCGGCGTGCCGCGGCCGGCGTAGCCGCAGAGCCGCCCCCCGCCCGACGCCGCCACGGCGCCCGCGCAGGACCATGGCCGTGTCAGTGAGCACCACGACACGGAGGCACCCAGATGACATCCCAGGCACACGCGACAACCCTCGACCCGGGCCCGGTGCGGGAGGCCAGGGCGCTGCGGCCGGTCGACGTTGACGCGGCGGCCGACGCGGCCCGGATGCTGGTCGCCCTGCACGAGCGGGTCGAGCGCCAGTTCGAGGCCTACGAGGCGGCCGAGGGCAGCCACACCGTCCGCTCCCGGGCCGTGGCCGCCGTGGCCACGGCCCTGGCCACCCACGTGGCCGTCGAGGACGAGCTGCTCTACCCGGCGCTGGCCGCCCACACCGGCCGCCACGACGCCGAGATCGAGCGCCAGCTCCAGCAGGACCACCTGCTCGACCTGGTCATGGTCGAGCTCGGCGGCATGATCCCGTCCGACCGGGGCTACGACGGCAAGGTCCAGGTGCTGGTCCAGGTGTTCCGCCAGCACGCCCGCGACGCCGAGGAGCTGCTCCTGCCCGAGCTGCGGCGCCGGCTGAGCCCGGCCGAGCGGGAGGTGCTCGGCCGACGGGTCCTGGAGCGGGTCGGCCAGCTCGAGGGCCGGCCGCGGCCGGGCTGGTGAGCGCCATGCGCCGGCTCCCCCTGCTGACGGCGGCCCTGGCCCTCGGCGCCGCCCTCGTCCTCGCCGGCTGCGGCGGCGACGAGGGCGGCGGCGGGGCCGACGCCGCCCCGGTGACCGGGGTCACCGAGGTCGCGGCCAAGGACAACCGCTTCACCCCGGCCGCCATCCAGGTCCCGGCGGGCACAGAAGTCACCTGGAAGTTCGAGGACGGCCTCGTCCCCCACGACGTCAAGGCCGACGGCTTCTCCTCCGGCGAGCCCCGGCGCAAGGGGACCTTCGCCCACAGCTTCGCCCAGCCCGGCACCTACGCCTACCACTGCACGGTGCACGACGGCATGACCGGCCGGGTGGTGGTCACCGGGTCGTGACCGTCCGGTTAGCGGGTCGGCGGAGGATGCGGGGGCACCGAGCCGCGCGCGACTCGAGGACGGCCAGCATGCGACGAACCCACCCGCCCCCCGACGCCCCCGCCCGGGCGCCGGTGGCCACCCTCCCCAACCCCGTGCAGCCGCTGTGGGCCCTGGCGGTGGCGATCGCCGAGTCGGCGGCCGAGATCGCCGCCACCCGGCCCATCGCCAGCTGGCGGGCCGGGGCCTACCTGTACGCGGCCGCCGACCAGGCCTGGGGCACCGACGGCGGCGGCGGCCCGTCCGGCTGGCGCACCGACCGCACCGGGTCGGGCGGCGAGTTCCGCTTCGCCGTGCTCCTGGCCGAGGCGGCCACCGCCCGGTTCGTGGCCGGCGACGGCTACCTGAGCAACCGCCAGCTGGCCACCGACCTGCGCCACGGCGCCGCCTGGCTGGCCACCGGCGCCCTCCTGCCCCAGCGACCCGCCTGACCCCGCGGGCTCCTCCGGGGCGGCTTGACCCGCTTCGGCCGGTCTTAGGGAATGCGGGCACGCCACCACCGCCCGGAGGATGCCCGGGATGGCCAGCGAGCACCACGCCCATTCCGGGCCCGACCACCGAGACCTTCAGCTGACCTCCGCGTCGAGGAACTCCCCGACCATCGAGGAGAGCCAGTCGGCCCGCTGGACCAGGGTGATGTGGGTGGTGCCGGGGAGGATGGCCAGCCGCGAGCGCGGCAGGCCGGCCAGGTCGCCGATGACCCCACCGCCGAGGAGGCGGAAGATCTCCACGCTGTGCTCGGGCCGGACGATGTCCGAGTCGCCGGTGATCAGCATGGTCGGGGCGGTGATGCCGCGGACGTCGTCGGCCGACCACTGGGGCACGTCGTGCTCCATCTGGCCGATCTTCTCGATGAGCTTGGGCCAGTCGCCGGGGTTGGGGGCGACCCTGGCGTAGTCCTGCTCGAACGGGGTGCCGGCCAGGTGCTCGGGCTTGAGCCCCTGGACGTTGTCCATGAGACCGGGGTGAAGGCCGTCCAGCCGGTAGCTGAACGAGGCCAGTATCAGCTTGCCGACCAGCTCGGGGTGGTCGAGGGCCAGCTGGAAGGCGACGGCCGACCCGGAGCTGTAGCCGAAGAGGTCGGCCCGCCCGATCCCCAGGTGGGCCAGGAGGGCGCCGGTGTCCCTGGCCCACTGCCGGATGCTGAGCGGCCGGTCGATGTCGGCGGTGTGCCCGTGGGCCTGCTGCTCGATGCCGATGACCTGCCGGGTCTTGGCCAGGGAGGGGATGATCCCGCCGAAGTCGACGCCGATGGTGGACAGGTTGCCGTGGAGCAGGACCAGGGGGCGGTCGCCGCCGCCGCCGTGGACCTCGTAGTACATCTGGAGGCCGTTCACCGGGGCGTAGCCGTGGCCGTTGCCGGTCCGGATGGTGGGCTCGGTCATGGGACTGGCTCCTCCTCGCTGGCTCGGGTCGATCGTCGATCTTAGTTGCCGCTGCTATACTCGAACACACGTTCGACGCAGAGGGGTCGCCATGTTCGCCGACGCCGACCACGAGATCATCGACAGCCCCGAGGCCCTCTTCCGCCACCTGTACGAGGAGCACGGCGTCGAGGAGGCCCGCGACCTGGACCCCGAGACGGCCCCGCTGCAGTTCTGGCTGCGCCGGCACACCGACCTGGAACGCGCCCAGCGGTCCGCCCGCCGCCCGCCGGAGCCGCCCGCCGACCCGGGGCCGTCCGCCGATCCCGAGCCGCCCCCGGGGGCCCGCGCCGAACCCCGGCCTCAGCCGCCGTCCCGGCGCCAGCCCGAGCCGCGGTCCCACCCCGAGCCCCGACCCCAGCCACCACCGCCGTCGCCGCTGGGGCCCGGGCGCCGGCATGCCGGGTTCGGGGACCCACTGGTCGAGGCGGTGGCCAGGGCGCTGGCCGGGCGTGGCCACGACGAGGCGGCCGTCCGGTCGGCCATCCGCTCCTTCGAGGGCGGCCCGGGCGGCGAGGCCGGCGTCCGGGCCGTGTTCGTCGAGCCCATGCTCCAGTCGGCGGCCGAGCGCCTGCTCGGGGCGGGAGGGTCACGGCGGCCCGCCGCCCGCTCCCAGCCGGCGCCGGCCGCTCCTCCACCCCAGCCGCCCCGGCCCGCGGCCCGCAGCGACCCGGCGCCGGAGGAGCCGGCGCGGCCGGAGGCGGCGTGGGCGGGGCTCTGGTCCGACCTGGCCGACCCGGGCCGCCGGCCGCCCGCCGGGGACGGCGCGGCCGACGACGAGGGCGACGACCTGATGGCCGTGGCCAACGCCGTCCCGACCCGCCGCCGGTCCAGGCGGCGGCGCCGCTGACCCGGGTCAGCCCTGGTCCGGTCAGCCCTCGTACAGGGCGTCGATCCGCTCGGCGTACTTGGCGTGGATGATGCGGCGGCGCAGCTTGAGGGTCGGGGTCAGCTCCTCGCTCTCGGCCGTCCACTCCACCGGCAGCACCTCGAACCGCTTGACCTGCTCGACCCTGGCCAGCCGCTGGTTGGCGGCGTCCACGGCCAGCTGGACCTCGGCCAGCACCTGCTCGGAGGCGGCCAGGGCGGCCAGGTCGCCGCCCCCCAGACCGTTGCGGGCGACCCAGCCGGGGGCGAGCTCGTGGTCGAGCACCACCAGCGCCACCACATAGGGCCGGTTGTCGCCGTAGACCAGGGCCTGGCCGATCAGCGGGTGCTCCTTGAGCAGCGCCTCGATGTTGGCCGGGGACAGGTTCTTGCCGCTGGAGGTGATGATCAGCTCTTTCTTGCGGTCGACGATCCTGAGGTAGCCGTCGCCGTCCAGCTCCCCGACGTCGCCGGTGTGCAGCCAGCCGTCGGCGTCGATCAGCTCGGCCGTTGCTCCGGGCTGCCGGAAGTACCCGGGGGTGTTGATCGGCCCCCGGACCAGCACCTCGCCGTCGTCGGCCAGGCGCACCTCGATCCCGGCCATGGCCGGGCCGACGGTGCCGATCTTGACCCTGCCGGGGCGGTTGCCGGTGGCCACCGCGGTGGTCTCGGTCATGCCGTACACCTCGACCAGGGGCAGGCCGAGGGCGGCGAAGAACTCGGCCACGTCCACGGCCAGCGGCGAGGCCGCGCTGGAGGCGAAGCCGCAGCGGTCCAGCCCGATGGCGTGCCTGACCTTGGCCAGGACCAGCCGGTCGAGCACGGCGTGCCTGGCCCGCAGCCCGAACGGCACCCGCTCGCCCCGCTGGGTGCAGCGGACCACCTCCAGTCCCGTCGCCACCGCCCGCTCGGCGATCCTGCGCTTGCGCTGGCTCTCCTCGGCGGCCAGCTTGGCCTGGATGCCGGCCCGTACCTTCTCCCACACCCTGGGCACGCCGAAGAACAGCGTCGGCCGGGCCTCGCGCACGTACTCGACCGCCTGGGTGGGGTCGGGGCAGAACCAGACATGGGAGCGCCTGGTCAGCGGCCCGTAGATCGACAGCACCCGCTCGGCGATGTGGGCCAGGGGCAGGTACGAGACCGAGCTGCCCCCCTGGGGCAGGCCGGTAAGGCGGTCCAGGGCGGTGATCTGGTACAGGACGTTGTGGTGGGTCAGGAGCACGCCCTTGGGCGGCCCGGTGGTCCCGGAGGTGTAGAGCAGGGTGGCGTTGTCCTCGGGGCCGACCCGGCGACGCAGCTCCTCGAAGCCCGAGCCGTCGCCGGCCAGGGCGTCGCGGCCCCTGGCGACCAGGTCGTCCCAGCCGAGCACTCCCGGGCCGTCGCCCTCCTCGGCGCCGTCCAGGACCACCAGGTACCGCAGCGCCGGCAGGTCGTCGCGCAGCTCCTGCCAGCGCTTGAGCATGTCCCGGTCCTCGAGCACGGCCACCTTGGCCTCGCAGTGGCCGGCCAAATAGCGGATCTGCTCGGGCGGGAGGGTGAAGTAGAAGGTCGTCGGGGTGGCCCCGGCGTGGACGGCGGCCTGGTCGACCAGGACGTGCTCGGGCCGGTTGGTGGCCATGATGGCCACGAAGTCGCCGCGACCGACCCCGAGGCCGGCCAGGCCCATGGCCACCTCGGCGACCCGCTGGCGGTAGTCGCGCCAGGACAGCGTCTGCCAGGCCCCGTCGCGCTTCCAGGACATGGCCGGCGTGTCGCCATGCCCGGCCGCGTGCTCGGCCAGCAGGTCGCACAGTGTCCGGCCCTGTATCTCCTCCTCGATCTGTCGACGCTCGACCTCGACCCGGTCCTGGCTCATGGCGACCCACCCTCGGCTCGGAGAGGCTGCTCGCTGGCGAGCATAGGAAGCCCGACCCGGGCAGGTAAAGGGGCGGCCCGCCGTGAGCGACTCGTTGGCGGCCCCCGGCAGGCTTGTCCGGTCGAGAGCTGTCCGCAGAAGGGAGGTGCGCGTGCCCCAACTCCCCCAGGCCGGAACGCGCTACCTGGCCGCGCTGGACTACGCCCGCCGCGGCCTGCCCGTCGTCCCCCTCCACTACGCGCTCCGGGACCGGCGCACGACCACCGTCGCCTGCTCGTGCGGCGAGCCGGCCTGCACCAGGGTCGGCGCCCATCCGCTGCCCTCCCACGGGGCCGCCGACGCCACCACCGACCCCATCCGGCTCACCTGGTGGTGGCGGCGCTTCCCCGAGGCCAACGTCGGGCTGGCCACCGGGGTCGGCTTCGACGCCCTGATCGTCCGCGGCTCGGTCGGCGACACCGCCCGCTGGGCGGTGATCGCCCAGGCCCTGCGCTCGGCCGGCCCGCTGGCGCGGACCGGCGGCGACACCTGGCACTTCCTCTTCGCCCCGGCGGGCCTGGCCAGCCAGCGCCCGTGGGGGCTGGCCAGGGTCGAGTGGCGGGGCTGGGGTGGCTGGGTGGTGGCCCCGCCCAGCCACCACCCGGGCGGCGCCGTCGCCGCCTGGGTGCGCGACCTCGACAGCCGGCTGCCCGAGCTGCCACCGGCCATCGCCGAGCGCCTCGAGCAGGTCGGCCCGGCCGAGCCGTTCACCGAACTCGTCTACGCCCAAGCACGCGTCTAGGTATTCCCAGGCATGCCGTATAGACTCCGCCAAAGGGCAAACGATCGTAGGTCGGCGTGGTGGTAGGCACGATCGACTTCTTCCTTCTCGGCCCGCTGGAAGCACGCCAGCGTGAGCGTCCCCTGCGGCTCGGCAGCATCAAGCACCGGATGCTGCTGGCCAAGCTGCTGCTCCACCCCAACCAGGTCGTCTCCACCGAGGAGCTGATCGTGGCCGTGTGGGGCGAGGAGCCCCCGCCGACCGTCAAGCAGTCCCTGCAGAACCACGTCGCCGCCCTGCGCAAGGCGATCGAGGCCGGCAACGGCGCCGGGCCGCCCCGCACCCTGGTCACCCGCGACCCCGGCTACGTGCTCCAGATCGACCCCGAGCGCCTGGACCTGCACCGCTTCCAGCGCCTCGACCACGAGGGCCGCCAGGCCCTGGCCGCCGGCGACCCGGCCCGGGCGGCCGACCTGCTGCGCCGGGCGCTGGCCCTGTGGCGGGGGCCGGCCCTGGCCGACGTCGCCGCCTCGGCCGACATCGCCTGGCCGGAGCTGGTCGGGGTCGAGGAGCTCCAGGTCGCCTCCACCGAGGCCCGGATCGAGGCCGAGCTGGCCCTTGGCCGCCACCACGAGCTGGTGGCCGAGCTGGAGGGGCTGGTCAGGCTGCATCCCCTGCGCGAGCACCTCCACGGCCAGCTCATGCTGGCCCTGTACCGGTCGGGTCGCCAGGCCGACGCCCTGGCGGCCTACCGGGCGGCCCGCAGGGTCCTGGTCGACGAGCTCGGGATCGAGCCCAGCGTCGGCCTCCAACGCCTCGAGCAGGCCATCCTGGCCCAGGACCCGGCGCTGGACCTGCTGGTCCCGGCCCGCACCGGCGACCGCGAGCCCCACGACGACCACGGCGATCCCGACAATGGCGAGGGGACGGCCGGCGAGGGCGGCGCCAGCGTGGAGCGCAAGCTCGTGTCGGTGCTGTTCGCCGAGGTCGACGAGCCGCTCGACGAGACAGGGGAGCGCGACCCCGAGGACGTCTCCAACATGCTCGACCGCCACCTGGACCGGGTCCGGGCCGAGGTCGAGAGCTTCGGCGGGACGGTCGAGCACGCCATCGGCGGCATCACCATGGCGGTCTTCGGCGTCCCCCAGACCCGCGAGGACGACCCGGAGCGGGCCGTGCGGGCCGCCCTGGCCATCCGGGACGCCCTGGCCGGGGACGGCTCCGGCAAGGACAGCCCCCCGGAGGACCGGGACGGGGTGGAGCTGCGGGTGACCGTGACCACCGGGGAGGCCCTGGTCACCGACGGGGTGAAGGTCACCGGCGACCCGGTGGCCACCTGCGCCCGGCTCCTCCAGGCCGCCGTCAGCGGCACGGTGCTGGTGTCGGAGGCGACCGGCCGGGCCACCGAGCGGTCGATCAGCTACGGCCCGGCCAGCCTGCTCGCCCTGGCCGGGCGGGCCAAGCCGATGGGCGTGTGGAGCGCCCTGGAGCCGCGCAACCGCACCGGCATGGACACCCTGGCCGCCGGGCCGGTGCCACTGGTCGGCCGCGACCGCGAGCTGGGCCTGCTGCTGGAGGCGTTCCGGCGGGCCAAGGCCGAGCGCCGGCCCCAGCTGGTCACCCTGCTGGGCCCGCCCGGCATCGGCAAGAGCCGCCTCCTGGCCGAGCTGGGCCGGGCCCTGGACGCCGACAGCGACCTGGTCAGCTGGCGGCAGGGCCGCTCCTCGCCCTGGGACGAGGGCCGCTCCTCCCCCGCCGGCGGGGTCACCTACTGGGCCCTGGCCGAGATCGTCAAGGCGGAGGCGGGCATCCTGGAGACCGACTCGGCCGACCGGGTCGGCCGCCGCCTGTCCAGGGTGGTCGCCCACGCCATGGCCGACGACCCGGCCGCCATCGACCGGGTCATCGGGCACCTGCGCGGGCTGGTCGGCGAGGGCGACGGCGCCCCGGTCCAGCCGGGCCGGCGCGACGAGGCGTTCACCGCCTGGCGGGGCTTCGTGTACGGGCTGGCCAACCGCCGGCCGCTGGTGCTGGTCCTGGAGGACCTGCACTGGGCCGACGACGCCCTGCTGGACTTCCTCCAGGAGCTGCTGGAGCCGACCGGGCAGGCGACCCTGGACCGGCACGGCCAGCCGCTGCGTGCCCGAACCCCGCCGTCGGCCCCGCTGCTGGTGGTGGCCACCGCCCGCCGGGAGCTGCTGACCCGCCGGCCGGGCTGGGGTGGCAGCGGCGACGCGGCCGTCGCCATCGAGCTGGAGCCGCTGTCGGAGGCCGACACCGGCCACCTCCTTGAGACCCTCCTGGCCGCCCACCGTCTCCCCACCGGCGTCGGCCCGGCCCTGCTGGCCGCGACCGGCGGCAACCCCCTGTTCGCCGAGGAGTACGTGCGCATGGTGCGCGACCGCCACCTGCTGCCCCCCGGCGACGCCGCACCCGGCGACGCCGCGCCGGGCTCGGCCGGTCTGCCCCTGCCCGAGACCGTCCACGCGATCGTCGCCGCCCGCCTGGACGCCCTGCCGGCCGAGGAGAAGGCCGCCCTCCAGGACCTGTCGGTGCTCGGCCGGGTCGGCTGGGTGGGCGCCCTGGCCGCGGTCAGCGGGCGGGACCGGGCCGAGGTCGAGGCCTGCCTGGAGCGGCTGGCGGCCAAGGAGTTCCTGTACCGGGCCGGGCGGCCCTCGATGGCCGGCGAGCGCGAGTACGGCTTCCGCCACGTGGTGGTCTGCGAGGTCGCCTACGGCCAGATCCCGCGGGCCGAGCGGGCCGGCAGGCACCGCCGGGCCGCGGCCTGGCTGGAGTCGCTGGCCGCAGAGCGCTCCGAGCTGCTGGCCCACCACTACGGCCGGGCCCTCGAGCTGGCCCGCGCGGCCGGCCAGCCGACCGGCGACCTGGCCGAGCGGGCTCGGCTGGCCCTGCGCGACGCCGGCGACCGGGTCTCGGGCCTGGGCGCGCACGTGAGCGCGGCCCGCTACTACACCGAGGCCCTGGTCATCTGGCCGGCCGACGACCCCGAGCGGCCGGATCTGGAGCTGCGGGCCGGCGAGGCCATGTGCCTGGGCGAGGGCACCGGGGAGGAACTGCTCGGGCGGGCCAGGGACGGGCTGCTGGCCAGGGGCGACCGCGAGCGCGCGGCCGAGGCCGAGGCCCGCCTGAGCCAGCTCGCCTACGCCAAGGGCCAGGAGCGGTCCTCGCACATGGACCGGGCCCTGGCCCTGGTCGACGAGCTGCCCGCCTCCCACAGCAAGGCGGTCGTGCTCAGCCACGGCATGATGCATCTGCTGATCGCCGACCGGAACGCCGACGCCCTCCAGGTCGCCCGCGAGGGCCTGGCCATGGCCAGGAGCCTCGGCGACCGAGACGTCGAGGCGGCCGCCCTCGGCACCATCGGGGCCGCCCGGATCAGCCTCGGCGACCCCGGCGGCCTGGGCGACCTGGAGCGCTGCATCGCCATGTACGAGGCCGACGGGTCCTCCAGCGTGATCCCCTGGCACCACAACCTCGCCTTCTCCTATGCGCTGCTGGGCGACCTGCGGCGGAGCTTCGCGGCCCGCGGGACGGCCTGGGAGGCGGCCGAGCGCTACGGGTCGGCCCTGCGGTTGCGCTGGCTGGAGCTGGAACGCGCCAGCGAGCACTACTGGAGCGGCCGCTGGGACCAGTCGGTGAGGGTGGCCGACTCGGTCGCCCCAGACGACCAGGACAGCGCCCCCCACTACATGGAGAGCGAGTGCCGGCTGTGGCGGGGTCGCGTCCGGCTGGCCAGGGGACGGCTCGACGGGGCCCTCGAGGACGCCCGCCGGGCGCTGGCGCTGGCCAGGGAGTCGGGCGACCGGCTGAACCTCGACCCGGCGCTGGCGTTCGGGGCCAGGGCGCTGCTGGCCGCCGGCCAGGAGGCCGACGCCGGCAAGCTCCTGGACGAGCTGCTGGCCACGGTCGGGGGCGGCCTGCTCAAGCCCGACCTGGGCGTCGACCTGGCCGTCGATCTGGTCGAGCTCGGCCGCCCGGTGGAGGCCCTTGACGACGTCCTGCCCTCACCCTGGCTGGACGCGGCCCGGGCGTTCGCCGGCGGCGACCCGGCCCGGGCGGCCAGGGTCTACGCCGAGATCGGCAGCCGCCCCGACGAGGCCGCGGCCCGCCTGGCCGCGGCCCGCCAGCTGCTGCCCACGCGGCCCGCCGAGGGCCGCATCGAGCTGGAACGGGCCATCGCGTTCTTCCGCGAGGCGGGCGCGACCGCCTCCCTCGAGCAGGCCAAGGAGCTGCTGTTCGCCCTGACTTGACAGCGACACGGAATAGAGAGAGTTTGCTCTCGCCCCCAAACTCGGCAAGGAGTACCGAGCTGCCATGGTGTCTGCCCGGCCCCGCGACCGGATCCTGACCACCGCCACTGAGCTGTTCCGCAGTGAAGGCATTGGCGCGGTCGGGGTCAACCGCATCATCGGCCAGGCCGACGTGGCCCCGATGACCCTGTACCGCCAGTTCGGCGGCAAGGACGCGCTGGTCGCGGCCACCCTCGAGCAGTGGAGCACCCAGTGGCTGCACCGGCTCCAGGACGCCATGGACCGACGCGGCGACGACCCCTCCGACCGCTTCGACGGCCTCTGGGACGAGCTCGAGGCCTGGTTCGCCGAGGACGACTTCCGAGGCTCGTTCGTGGCCAACGCCGCCACCGAGCTCCGCAGCGAGCCCGACCACCCCGCCCAGGCGAAGATCGTCCAACACCGCCAGGCCCTCCGCCAGCTCCTGGAGGACCTCGCCAAGTCCTCCGGCGCCTACGACCCCACCGTCCTCGCCGCCCAGCTTCAAGTCCTGGTCGATGGCGCCATCTCCGCCGCCGCCGTCGACCGCACGCCAACCGCCGCCACCGGCGCCCGTAGCCTGGCCAAGGCCGCCGTCACGGCCGCGTCCCCTTCGTAGCGCCGATCCTTCGGTTGGGGGTCCGGGGGCCGCCGGCCCCATCCGCCGGCGTCGCACGGTCGTCGCACTATGAGCCCCTACACCGGCCCGGCAGGGTGACGGCGCTCTTGGGCCTCATCCACTCACCCGCACGGTGACGGCCGTCTTGGGCCCCCATGCACCAGCTCGGCACGGTGGCCCCTGTGTCAGGCCCCCCATGCGCCACCTGGCACGGTGGCCCCCTACTTGCCATCTGGCGCCCGCGGAACGTAATGAACCACGGTGTCCCTGCCGACACGCGAACCAGCCAGATGGATGTCGGCGTTCCTCTCGCCAGCCCAGGCGGCAGCCTGGTGTCGTCGGTGGCGCGGATGTCGTCGATGGGGTCGATGGGGTCGATGGGGTGGGGTGGCTCTTCACAGATGAGGGTGTAGCGGTCGGCGGCGCGTTCGCCGGCGATACGGCAACCGGCATGATGCCGGTTGCGCACCGCGTCGCCGGTGTGGGATCGTTCCGGGGATCGTGATCCATCGGCAGGAGGTGAGGCCCATGAACGCGGTATCCGCACTGGGTGCTCCCCTGCAGCTCACGATCGCGCGACTGAGGTAGTCGCCACCGGGAGCGCCCGCCACGCAATTCGCGAAAGGGCGACTCCCATGAACACAACACCTTCTGTACCTCTGCACGTCACCTCGACGACGGCCGCCGACCGGCCGAGGTCCGACCAGGATCAGCCGCAGGTCGACGCCACCAGGCGGGTGCGCGCCGCGGGTGAGCGAGCGTTGGTCCTCGGTGGGGGCGGATCGGCAGGCAACGCATGGTTGATCGGCGTCATCGCCGGCCTGTTCGATGCCGGGTTGGATGTGACCGAGGCTGATCTGCTCATCGGGACATCGGCCGGATCGACGGCCGCGGCCCAGATAACGAGTGCGACCACGACCGAACTGCTTGCCGACATCCTTGCCGCTGCGCCCCAGCAACGGACTGGTCCGGTCGGATCCCACGGTGGACGCGTTCCCGGGCCGGTGGCCGACCATATGGAGCGAACGAGCGCAATCATCGCCGCCGCTGAGGATGCGGCCGATATGCGCCGCAGAATGGGTGCGGCGGCGCTCGAAATGGATGCGGCGTGGGACGGCTCGGTGCAGGAGCGGTGGCGCGCGACCGTCGCCGCTCGGCTGCCCAGCCAGCACTGGCCGGAACGAACGGTGCTCATCACGGCGGTCGATGCCCATACCGGTGAACCGGTCGTCTTCGACCGCAACAGCGGAGTCGACCTGGTGGACGCCGTCGCCGCCAGCACTGCCAGTGGCCCTCCCTACGGTATCGGCGACCACCGGTACATCGACGGCGGCTACCGATCCATCGAGAATGCCGATCTGGCAGCCGGATACGGGCGGGTGCTGGTGCTGTCACCGCTTGGCGGCAGATCACGGGCGCCGCTGGAGTGGGGCATGCATCTTGCAGCGCAGGTCGACGAACTACGCGCCCGCGGCAGCAGAGTCGAAACCATCTTGCCGGATAGCAACTCCCGCGACGCATTCGGCAGCAATCTGATGGATCTGTCGACGCGTCCGCCCGCCGCTCGAGCCGGTTACGACCAAGGCAGAGCTCTTGCCGGGCAGCTCACCGAATTCTGGCGCTGACGCCCACGAAACCAGTCGACTCGGTAGGCGTGATGACACCTGCTCATGCCTCGGATGGCCGATGGGCGCGACGTGCCTGACGCTACCTTCGCCTGCCTGACCTGACCACGTTCACGCGCCTGGACGAGCTCGGACTTGAAGTCTCGGACTTGAAGTCATCGGGCAACGACTCGAGCCAGATTGCGCTGTCCTCGGCGGGCTGGTGTCGTCGGTGCGGACGCGAACGGGTACCGCACGACAGCGTTACCCGGCGGCTGGCACACGAGCCGTTCGCGTGGCGGCCGACGACGCTGCTGGTCACGGTCCGGCGCTATCGGTGCACCGGCTGCGGGCACGTGTGGCGCCAGGACACCAGCCGTGCCGCTGAGCCACGGGTAAAACTGTCGCGGCGCGGACTGCGGTGGGCGCTGGAAGGGATCGTGGTCCAGCACCTCACCGTCGCTCGTGTGGCGGACGGGCTCGGGGTGTCGTGGAAACACCGCAAACGACGCGGTCCTGGCCGAAGGAAGGCGCGTGCTCATCGACGGTCCCG
>JBJMHP010000020.1:0-9808 GCA_045807325.1 Actinomycetes bacterium
CGCGGCCAGCAGCGCCGCAGAGGTGTCGGCCGGCTCGGCGCCCAGCCGGGCGGCGACCCCGCCAGTGACGGCCGGGACCGCGTCGGTGACGACCAGCGAGTCCACGACCGGGAGGTCGGTCAGCGTTCGGGCGTGGAACCCGCCGATCCGGCCCAGACCGATCAGGCCAAGACGCATGGTGGGAAGCCTCCTTCAGTCCAGATCAGTCCATCCCGCCGAAGACGTTCTGGTCCCAGTCGATGACCGACCCGGTGACGACGCCGCTGCGGTCCGACAGTAGGAACACCACAAAGTCGGCGATCTCCTCGACCTGGCCGAGCTTGCCCATCGGGAGGGCCATTGCCGCCCGCTCCCTCCAGGTGTCGTCGGCGGCATGGAAGGTGCGCTGGGTTGCGTCCTCACCCTCGGTCTCGGTCCAGCCGATGTCCAGGCCGTTGATGCGGATCCGGTCCCAGCGGTGGGCGTGGGCGGCGTTGCGGGTCAGGCCGGCCAGGCCGGCCTTGGCGGCGACGTAGGGGGCCAGGTAGGGCTGACCGCCCAGCTCGGAGGAGGAGATGATGTTGACGATCGTGCCGGGCGCCTTGCGGGCCACCATGTCCTTGACCGCCGCCTGCATCAGGAAGAACGGTGCCCGCAGGTTGACCGCGATGTGGGCGTCGAACAGCTCCGGGGTGGTGTCGAGCAGGGTTCCCCGTGCGGTCAGACCGGCCGCGTTGACCAGGCAGTCGACCCGGCCCAGCTCGGCCACCGCGGCCGCCACCGAGCCCTGGGCCTGGGCGACGTCGGCCACGTCGGCCTGGACGGACAACGCCTTGGCGCCGGCGGCCTGCAGCTCGGCGGCCAGCGCCTCGCCGGGCTCGCGGCGTCGGCCGGTGACGGCGACGGCGGCGCCCTCGCGGGCGGCGGCCTGGGCGACACCGGCGCCCAGCCCCTGGGTGCCCCCGCTGACCAGGACGACCTTGTCGGTGAGCAGTGCCATTCATGCCTCCTCGTCGGTGGCGGAGCCGGTCGGCGTCCAGTCGGGGTTGGCCAGCGCCGGTGGCCGGTGGCCGGCCAGCACATCGGTGACGCCGCGGGCGGCGGCGGCGAAGGTGGCGGCCGTGGCGCGGCGGGTCAGGCCCATCAGGTGGGGGGTGAGGACGACGTTGGGGTGGTCGAACAGGGGGTGGTGGGGGGGTGGTTCGGGGTCGAAGACGTCCAGGCCGATCCCGCCCAGCCGTCCAGTGTCCAGGGCGGCGAGGGCGGCGTCCAGGTCGAGCAGGCCCCCGCGTCCGCAGTTGACGAGGATCGCCCCGGTCCGGATCCGGCCCAGGAGCCTGGCGTCGACGAGGTGGTAGGTGGCCGCCGTCAGAGGTGCGTGCAGCGTCAGCACGTCGCTGGCCTCAGCCAACTCGCCCAGGTCCGGGCAGTCGACGTCGGCCGGTGGCGGGCTGATCGGGTCATGAGCGAGCACCCGCATGCCGAACGCGGCGGCCAGCTCGCCGACCCGCCGGCCGATACGCCCATAGCCGATGATCCCGATGGCGGCCCCGTCCAGGTCGCCGACGGCGACGCCGGTCCGCTCGGCCCAGCGGCCCTCGCGGACCAGCCGGGTCAGCGGGGTCAGCCGCTTGACCAGGTGCAGCGCATGGGCGAGCACCCCTTCGGCGACGGCCCGGGTGCCGGCGCCGGGGGTGATGACGACGGCGATGCCGCGGGCGCTGGCTTCCTCCAGGTCGACCAGGTCGACCCCGACGCCGGTGCGGGCCAGCACTCGCAGCCGGGGGGCGCGGGCCAGCAGGGCGCCGTCCACGACCGCGTCGGCGCGCACGATCGCCCCCTCGGCGATGGCCAGGTCCTCCGGGCCGGGCTGGGCCACGAACTCGATGCTGTCGCCAAGGGCCTCGGTCACCAGGGTCGGGTCGACGGCGCCGAGGGCGACAACCACCGGCCGGCGGCCGTTCACCGGTCTGCCTCCTGCGGTGGGGGGATCGGCCGGGCGCTGCTGGCGCGGATGACCAGCCGTGGCGCCACCAGGTGCTCGACGCCGGGACGGTCCGGGCTGGCGATCCGCTCGAGCAGGCGGCGGGCGGCCAGCTCGCCCATGCCGGCGCTGTCGGGGTTGACCGAGGTCAGGGAGATCTGCCTGAGCTCGGCCAGGAAGGTGTCGTCGTAGCCGGTCACGGCCAGCCCGGCGGGCAGGTCAAGCCCGGCGTCGGCCGCGGCCGACAGGGCGCCGACCGCGGCCAGGTCGTTCACCGCGGCCAGCGCCGTGACCGGGCGGCCGCCGTCCAACAGGGCCGCCGCGGCGGTGTAGCCGCCGTCCTCGCTGAAGTCGCACGCCTGGACCACGATCTCGCCGGCCAGCCCATGGCGGGCCATGGCCGTGCGGTAGCCGGCGGCCCGCTCGGCGGCCACGGCCCCGCCGGCCCCGCCCAGGTGGGCGATCCGGCGGTGGCCACGCTCGACCAGGTGGTCGACCACCAGTTCCACGCCGGCGGCGTCGTTGCTGCGGACCGCGTCGGCCCTGGCCAGGCCCTCGGCCCGGGCGCCGACGACGACCACGGGCAGGTCGCCGACGACCTCGGCCAGCCGGGCCCCGTCGGGGACCGACCCGACGACCAGCAGGCCGTCCACGCGCAGGTCGCGCAGCGCACCGATCACGCCCACGTCCAGCCGGGGCTGGTCGGCGGCGCCGGACGGCAGCACGGCACTGGTGAGCAGCGTGGCCAGGCGGGCCTCCACCAGCGCCTGGCCGACGGCCTCGACGATGTCCATCGACCAGGGGTTGCGCAGGTCCGCGGCCAGGACCCCGACCGTGCCCGACCGCACCGCCGACAGGG
Organism: Actinomycetes bacterium; assembly: GCA_045807325.1. GTDB lineage: Bacteria > Actinomycetota > CALGFH01 > CALGFH01 > CALGFH01 > CALGFH01. Next base: position 2,823 of record JBJMHP010000020.1, read on the forward strand.
ACCGGGCGGCCAAGTTGGTCCGGTAGCCGAGCTCGGCGGCCGCCTGCTGGACGCGTCGACGCTTGTCGTCGCGGACCAGCGGCTCCCCCCGCATGACCAGCGACACCAGCGACTTGGAGACCCCGGCGCGCTCGGCCACGTCGCGGATGGTGGGCCGGCGCGGCGGGCCGGCGACCTGCTCAGCCATGGCTGGACCCCGGGGCCGACGCGGGCTCGCGACCGAAGCTGGCCCCCGGGACGGCCGGGACCTTCTGCCAGCTGCCGTCGGTGGCCGAGCGCTCCGCCGCCGCCACCACCTCGGCCGCCGACAGGGCGTCGTCGACCGAGCAGTTCTGGCGCTCGCCGCCGGTCACGGCCACGAGGAACTTCCTGGCCTCGATGACCTTGAGGTCGTCATAGCCCATGGCGATCCCCGGGCCCGGCTGGAAGCGGGCGTAGTCGCCCAGCTGGGCGTTGCCGAGCACGGTGGTATAGCCCTGGTGGGGGCCACCGCGGCCCAGGCACACCCGCAGCTCGTTCATCTGCTCGAAGTTCCAGGCCAGCGAGCCGTCGGTGCCGTACAGCTCGAACCCGAGGCCACACTGGGGCCCGACGATGGTCCGCGACGCCTCCAGGGTGCCGACGGCCCCGGCCCCCTGGGCTTCGCCGGCGAACCGGACCAGGGTGGCCGCGTAGTCCTCGTTCTCGACCGGGCCCAGCTCGCCGTCCTCGATCACCGCGAAGTGGGTGGCCGAGCCCATGGGCAGGATTGGCCGCTCGGTGTAGACGGTGCTGGTCAGGGCCGTGACCTCGGCGACCGGGCCGACCACGTACTGCACCAGGTCGACCACGTGGCTGAGCAGGTCGCCGAGGGCGCCGCTGCCGGCCAGCTCCCGCTTGAACCGCCACGACAGCGCTCCCTTGGGCTCGGCCGCGTACCCGGAGAAGAACACCGCCCGGACGTTGCTGATGCGGCCCAGGGCGCCGGAGGCGACCAGCTCCCGGCTGTGCTCGACGGCCGGGGCGTGGCGGTAGTTGAAGCCGATGGAGGTGACCAGCCCGGCCGCGCGGGCCGCGGCGGCGACCGCCGCCGTCTCCTTCACCGTCCGACCGACCGGCTTCTCGATCCAGAAGTGCTTGCCCGCCTCGGCCGCGGCCACGCCGATCTCGCGGTGCAGCACGTTGGGGGCGCAGATGGAGACCACGTCGACCTCGGGGTCGGCCATGACCTCGCGGTAGTCGCTGCTGCTCCGCTCGTAGCCCAGGACCTCCCGCGCATAGACCGCGCGGTCGGGGGCGGTATCGGCCGCGTGGACCAGCCGGGGACGGATCCCGGTCTCGGGGTAGACGTAGGGCACAGCCTGGTAGGCGCGGCTGTGGAGCTTGCCCATCCAGCCGACGCTGATCAGGCCGACGCCGATGTCGCTGATGGTGCTGCTGGTGCCGTTGGTCGTGGTGCCGGTCATCAATGGCCTCCCCGTGTATCAGGGGTGGATGGTCGTGCCCGCCCGAGCTCGGCGGCGACGGCGGCGGCGAGCAGGGTGGTGTCAGAGCCGATGGCCAGGAAGGTCCAGCCTTCGGCCTGCCGGGCGGCCGCGGTCACGCCGTCGCGGACGAGCAGCCCGCCCGCCTTGCCGTGCCGTGCGGCCGCCGACCGCACCCGTTCGACCGCCGCCAGGTAGGTAGGTGCCTGGAGGTCGCCGGGTACCCCGAGGTTGTGGCTGAGGTCCTGGGGGCCGACGAATAGCACGTCGACCCCGTCGATGGCGGCGATCTGGTCGACCTGCTCGACGGCGGACGCCGACTCCACCTGGACCACGCCCAGGACCTCGGCGTTGGCCCGGACAAGGGCGCCGGGGTCGAGCCCGAACCGGCAGGCCCGGTTGTAGGTGGCCACCCCCCGGTCGCCGGCGGGTGGGTAGCGCAGGTGCCGGACCGCCTGGCGGACCTCCTCGGCGGTGTCCATGCGGGGCAGCATCACTCCGGCCGCGCCCAGGTCCAGGACCCGGCCGATCCGGATGCGGGCGGCGGACTCCACCCGGACCACGGTCGGGACGCCGTAGGCGCCGGCGGCCGGGATCACGTCACGGACCTGCTCCTCACCGCCCGACCCGTGCTCCAGGTCCAGCACCAGCCAGTCGACCCCGGCGGCGGCGCAGGCCTCCGCGGTGACCGGCGAGGCCGCCCCGACGAAGGTGCCGAGGGTGGCCTGGCCGGCCGCCAGGCGGGTCCGCAGCCCGCCCCGGTCCAGCGGGGACGGTCCGGCCGGGCTTGTGCTCGCGGCGGCGCTCATCCGTGCCATCGCTGGGTGGCCAGGCCGTCCTCGTAGTCGGCCCGGAGCCGGGCCACGGCCTCCTGGTCGGCGACCTCGGCCGGGGCGACATCCCACCAGACGCCGGCGCCGGGCAGGTCGGCGTGGGGAATCGCCGGGACGACGATCACCACCGGGCCACTGTGATCGCGGGTCTCGGCCAGCGCGGCGCGGACCTGGTCGGCGGTGGTGGCCCGGAGGGCGCGGGCGCCAAGGCCCTCGGCCACCTTGACCAGGTCGACGTCCAGGTACTCGCCCTCCAGACGTGGCGGCTTGGCGCCAGCGCCCTCAGCGGCGCCGGCCAGGTCGAGGCTGCCGTCGCGGTAGCGGAACTCGTTGCCGAACTCGCGGCCGCTGCGCAGCATCTGCAGGCGGTGGATGACCTGGTAGCCACGGTTCTCAGGGATCACGATGGTGATCGCCAGGCTCTCCTGGGCGGCGGTGACCAGCTCGGTCGGGGCCATCAGGAAGGTGCCGTCGCCCAGGAGCGAGACGATCCGCTTGGCGGGGTCGGGCTCGGCCAGGCGCACCCCGATCGCGGCCGGCAGCTCATAGCCCATGCAGGAGAACCCGAACTCCAGGTGGGTGAAGCGGCCCTCGGTGGCGTCCCAGACCTTCTGGAGGTCGCCGGGCGGGCCGCCGGCGGCGGCGATGATGACGTCGCCGGGCCGGGCGTGCTCCTGGAGCAGCCCGATGATCTGGCCCTGGGTGAGCACCGCCCCGGTGCCGGCCACGACGTCGGAGTCCGGCTCCAGGGCCGAGAGGTCGAAGGGCGTGTCGGGATCGAGGGCGGCGGCCCGCTCGGCCTGCCACTGGCGGTTGCGGGCCTGGACCCGCCCCTGCCAGTCGGCCGGGCTGCTGGTGCCGGCGCGCCGGACAGCCTCGGTCAAGGCGGCCAGGGCGCGTTTGGCGTCGGCCACGATCCCGGTGGCGCCGAGCCGGCCGGCGTCGTAGGGGTTGACGTTGACGCTGGCGAAGCGGACCTCCGGGCGCTGGAACAGCGACTGGGAGGCGGTCGCGAAGTCGGTCAGGCGCGAGCCGACGGTCAGGACCAGGTCGGCCTCGCGGGCCAGGTCGTTGGTGGCCGGGGTGCCCTCCAGGCCGATGCCGCCCAGCTGCCACCAGGCGCGCCGCTGGACCGCGCCCTTGCCGGCGAAGGTCTCGGCCACCGGGATGCCGGCCGCGGCGGCCAGGGCCTCCAGCTCCGGGGTGGCGTCGGAGTAGACGACCCCACCGCCGGCGATGATGAGCGGCCGTTGCGCCTGGGCGAGGAGTTGCGCCACCGTCTCGACCTCGTCGAGGTCGGGGGGTGGGCGGCGGACGGTCCAGTCGCGCTCGGCGAACAGCTCGGCCGGGTAGTCATAGGCGTGCGACTGGATGTCCTGAGGGAGGGCGAGGACGACGGCGCCGGTGTCGACCGGGTCGGTGAGCACCCGCATGGCCTGTGGCAGGGCGGTCAGGAGCTGCTCGGGCCTGGTGATGCGGTCAAAGAAGCGGGCCACGGGCCGGAAGGCGTCGTTGACGCTGGCGTCGGCCTCGATCGGGTGCTGGAGCTGCTGAAGCACCGGGCCCTGGCGGCGGGTCGCGTAGGTGTCGCCGGGCAGCAGCAGCACCGGCAGGCGGTTGACGGTGGCCACGCCGGCGCCGGTGACCATGTTGAGCGACCCCGGGCCGATGGAGGCGGTCACGGCCAGGGTGGCATGGCGGCGGGATGCCTTGGCGTAGGCGGTGGCCGCATGGACCAGCGCCTGCTCGTTGCGGCCCTGGATGAAGGGGAGGGCGTCGCTGAGCTGGTCCAGCGCCTGCCCGAGGCCGGCCACGTTGCCGTGGCCGAAGATCCCGAGGGCGGCCGGGATGAGCCGTCGGCGCTGCCCGTCGGCGACCGAGTACTGCCTGGAGAGGTAGGTCACGATGGCCTGGGCGACGGTCAGTCGCACGGTGTCACTGGGCATGGTGTCAGCCTCCTGCGGTGCAGCTGGGGGGCTCGGGCCGTGGCTACCAGGGCCGGCCGTGGAGCACGATCGTCTTGGATTCGGTCATCTCGGCGACGGCGGCGCGGGGTCCTTCCTTGCCGATGCCGCTGCCCTTGAGGCCGCCGTAGGGCATGAGGTCGGCGCGCCACAGGGGAGTCCAGTTGATGTGGATGCTGCCGGCGTCGATCTCGCGCATAGCATGGACGGCGCCGGCCACATCCCCGGTGAAGATGCCGGCGGCCAGGCCGTAGCCGGTGCTGTTGGCCTGGGCGATGGCCGTCTCCCAGTCCTCGGCCGTGCTGACGGCGACGGCCGGGCCGAACAGCTCGTCCTGGCTGAACGGCGAGGCCGGGTCGACATCGGCCACCACCGTCGGCGCCACCGAGGCGCCGTCGCGCTGGCCGCCGGTCAGCACCCGGGCCCCGCCGGCGGCGGCGTCGGCGATGGCCCGCTCGACCCGCTCGGCCTCGGCCGTGGTGATCAACGAGCCCATGGTGGTGTCGGGCGAGGAGGGGTCGCCGGTGCGGATGGCCTCAACCTTGGGGACCAGGGCGTCCAGGAAGTCGGCGTTCACCCGGGGATGGGTGATCACCCGCTGGACCGAGATGCAGACCTGGCCGGCGTTGACGTAGCCGCCGGTGGCCACGCCGCTGGCGGCCTGCTCCAGGTCGGCGTCGGGCAGCACGATCACCGGGCAGGAGGCGCCCAGCTCCAGCGACAGCTTCTTCACCCCGGCCATGCGGGTGATGCGCTCGCCGGTGGCGGTCGAGCCGGTGAAGGAGATCTTACGCACCCGTGGGTCGCTGACCAGCGCGTCGCCAAGGGTGCCGCCCGGTCCGGTGAGGACCGACAGCACGCCCTCGGGCAGGCCGGCGTCGACGAAGCAGGCGGCCAGCTCCAGCGCGGTCAGCGGGGTCGTGCGGGCCGGCTTGAGCACGACGGCGTTGCCGGCGGCCAGGGCCGGGGCGAGCTTGTGCAGTACCAGCAGCGCCGGATAGTTGAAGGGAGTGATGGCCACCACGATCCCGCAGGGCTGGCGCAGGGTGAAGCCGATCTTGTCCTGGCCGGTGCCGGGGTTGGCGTCCAGCGGCAGGGTGTCGCCGTACAGCTGGGTGCCCTCGAAGCCGGCGAGCCGGATGAGCGCACCGGAGCGGCCGGCCTCGGTGGTGGCCTCGGTGATGGTCTTGCCGGTCTCGGCGCTGATCGTCCTGGCGATCTCGGCCGCACGCTGGTCGGCCAGCTCGGCCGCCCGCAGCATGATCCGCATCCGCTCGTGCGCCGGCGTGTGGCGCCAGGTCTGGGCGCCGTGCTCGGCGGCCCTGAGCGCCGCCTCGACGTCGTCGGTGCCGGCCACCGGCACGGTGCCCACCACCGAGCCGTCATAGGGCGAGGTCACCTCCTCGGTCTGTCCCGTGCCGGCGGCCGGCCGCCACCGTCCACCGATCAACATCTCCGTTCGAGCCATCGCCCTTCCCCTCTCGCGCCGCCCGCCTATTTGGAACGTTCCAAGTAGGACCGTTCCAAGAGTGGGGGATGGCGGCGTCTGCGTCAAGGGTCGATTCGCCCTCCGCAGACCTCTTCCAAACGGTCAAGAGCAGGTTCAACCCTTCGACTGCTGCAGCGCTTTGAGGCAGATCAGTGCGCAGGTCAGGTAGAGGAAGCCGAGCAGAAGCTCGACACGTCGCTCGTAGCGGACCTGCAGGCGCCGGTGGCCGACCAGCCAAGCCAGGGATCGTTCCGCCAGATGGCGGTGGCGGCCGAGCCGGTCGCGTGGCTCGACGCCGCGCCGGGCGATCCTGGGCGTGATCCCGCGGCGCGATGCGCCACAACGACTGAGCAGGACGACGGTCGACCGGTTGCGCTAGGTCACAGGCCAGGCGACGTGGCGGGCGTTGGGATGTGTCCCGCCGGGCTCAGCAACGAAACGCCCAGGGCCAGTCGCGTCATTCAGCATCCCAGAAGGCGTGCTCGTGGCGGAGGCTGGTCAGGAAGGCACGCTCGCAGGCGGCCAGGCGGGCCGCCGGCAGACCGTCGGCCGCCCGGTCCAGCAGGTCCGCACACCAGGCGGCCAGCCCGGCGAACTCCGGATCGGCGTAGGTCTCGATCCAGCGCCGGTAGCGAGGCTCGGCCGGCAGGCCGGCCGCGGCCAGGGCCCGGCCAAGCTCGGCATAGCCCCACATGCAGGGCAGCAGCGCGGCCAGCACTTCGGCGAACTCGGCGGTCGCGGCCGTGCGCAACAGGAAGTCGGTGTAGGCGGCGCAGGCCGGCGACTTCTCGGCCCGGTCCAGGTCCGCCTCGCCAAGGCCGAACTCGGCGGCGTAGCCGCGGTGCAACGACAGCTCCTCGTGGAAGGTGGAATGGGCCAGGTCGACCAGGCGGCCGAGGGTGCCGGTGTCGGGGGCTCGGGCGGCGGCGAGGGCGAACAGCCGCACGTAGTCGAGCAGGAACAGGTAGTCCTGCACCAGCCAGGCGCGGAACCGCGCCGGCTCTAGGTTGCCGGCGGCGATGCCCCGCACGGTGGGGTGGGCCAGCTGGCGCTCCAGGTTCGGCCGCCCGAGCGCGAACAGGTGCTGGCTCAGGCCGGCCATGCCTGGCCGCTCCAGCACATCTCCCAGAAGGCCAGCTCGAACCGGGCAGCGCCGGTGAAGACCACGCCGAGACGCTCGGTCAGGGCGGGTGATGGTGCCCCGGCGAGCTGGTCGAGGTCGCGGCCGAGGGAGGTG
>JBJMHP010000021.1:0-2965 GCA_045807325.1 Actinomycetes bacterium
CCCCTATGCGCCGGTCGCGCCCGAGCGGGCCGAGGCCGAGATGCTGAAGCCCGACGCGGTGGCGGCCGCCCGCAGGGCCGCCGGCCGCTCCATGGTCCTGCTCCAGAACAAGGGCGGCGTCCTGCCGCTCGACCCCTCCAAGAAGACGGCGGTGATCGGGCCGCTGGCCGACAACCAGCACGACATGCTCGGTCCGTGGTGGGGGGTGGGCCGCGACGCCGACGCGGTGAGCGTCCTGGCCGGCATCCGGCAGCAGAGCCCCGGCGCCACCTACGCCGAGGGCTGCAAGCTCTCCAACGCCGAGCCGCCGACCGACGACCCCGAGGGCTGCGGCTCCGACGCCGGGTTCGCCGAGGCGGTGGCCACGGCCAGGGCGGCCGACCAGGTCGTGCTCGCCCTTGGCGAGACCCGGGAGATGAGCGGCGAGGCGGCCGCCCGCAGCACCCTCGACCTCCCGGGCCGGCAGGAGGAGCTGCTCCGGGCCATCAGGGCGACCGGCAAGCCGGTCGCGGTGCTGCTGTTCAGTGGCCGCCCGCTCGCCCTCGAGAACGTGGTCGACGACGCCCCTGCCCTCCTGGAGGCATGGTTCCCAGGCGTGCAGGCCGGCCCGGCAGTCGCCGACGTGGTCTTCGGCAAGGTCAACCCGGGCGGCAAGCTCCCCGTCACGTTCCCGCGCCGGCTCGGCCAGGTGCCGATCTACTACAACCACGAGCCCACCGGGCGGCCCTGCGACCCCCAGCAGAAGTACGTCTCACGCCACCGCGACATCCCCAGCTGCGCACCGCTGTTCGAGTTCGGCCACGGGCTCAGCTACACCAGCTTCGAGGTCTCGGACCTCCGGCTGAGCGCCTCGACCATGTCCAGGAACGGCAGCCTCCGGGCGTCGGTGAAGGTGTCCAACACCGGCCCCCGCAAGGGCGACGAGGTCGTGCAGCTCTACCTCCACGACCCGGTGGCCAGCATCTCCCAGCCCGTCCGCCGCCTGCGCGGCTTCCAGCGCCTGACCCTGGACCCGGGCACGTCCCGGACCGTCACCTTCACCCTCGACAAGAGCGACTTCGGCTTCTACGACAACCGGGGCAGGTTCGTCGTCGAGCCCGGCCGGATCGACCTCTACGCCGGCAACAGCTCCAGCGCCACCCTGACCCGCTCGTTCACCGTGCGCGGGTAGCCGCCCCCGGGCGCCCCGGTCACCCGTCCGGGGCGCCCGGGCACGCCACCGGGACCACGTCGGTAGTCCGGCTCCTGGGAAGGGTCTCCAGACGTCGCCACCTTGAACTACCCGTTCGAGCGCGGGCTGCTGGTCGTGCGGGCAGCCGCCGGTCAGGACCAGGAAGCCGCCGCGTGAGCGCCTTCGCTGCGGCCACCATCGTCACTGAGCGGCTGCTGCTGGTCCCGTTGCGTCCCGAGGACGCCGACGAGATGGTCGACGTGCTCGCCGATCCGGGACTTCACCAGTTCATCGGCGGCCACCCCGCCACCCTCGAGGAACTGCGCGCTCGCCACGCCACGCTGACGGCGGGCTCCCCACGTCTCGAGGAGGTATGGCGCAACTGGATCGTCCGTCGCCGCGGGCATCCCTGGCAACACCAGGGATACGCCTCCGAAGCGGCGCGGGCGCTGGACGGCGGCTGGCAACAGCGGAAGGCCCCGCTCGACCGCGGGTCGGCCTAGCAGCAGCCGGAGTCGGAGGCCATCGGCAGGGTGGTCCGGCTGACCGGGGTGGTCGTGGTGGTCGCCGCGTCGGCGTCGGTGGGCTTGGTGGCCTTGATGATGGCCGAGTGCAGCCCGTCCCCGACCTGGTGGGTGAAGGCCACCGACACGCCGGTGAACCCGGCCGCGACCAGCCCGGCCTCGTACTCGCTTCTGGACAGTGCCCCGGCGATGCAGCCGACCCAGGCCCCTCGTTCGGCCCGGTCGGCGGGGGAGAGCTGGTCCTCGGCGACCACGTCGGTGATGCCGATGCGGCCGCCCGGCTTGAGGACCCGGAAGGTCTCTCGGAACACCGCCGGCTTGTCGGTCGACAGGTTGACCACGCAGTTGGAGATCACCACGTCCACGGTCTCGGCCGGCAAGGGGATGGCTTCGATCTGGCCCTTGAGGAAGTCGACGTTGGTGGCGCCCGCCTTGGCGGCGTTGGCGCGGGCCAGGGCCAGCATCTCCTCGGTCATGTCCAGCCCGTAGGCCTTGCCCGTCGGGCCGACCCGCTTGGCCGACAGCAGCACGTCGATCCCACCCCCGGAGCCGAGGTCGAGGAGGGTCTCGCCCTCGTGGAGGTCGGCCACGGCGGTGGGGTTACCGCAGCCGAGGCTGGCCAGCGTGGCCCTGTCGGGAAGCTGGTCGCGGTCGGGGGCGGCGTACAGTTCGGCCCCGAACCCCGGCTCCTCGGCCGCGGCCGCGCCGCAGCAGCCGTCGGCGCAGCCGCAGTCGGTCGGCTGCCCACACCCACAGTCGCCGCTGGTGACCTTGGTCGCGGCGGCGGCATAGCGGGCCCGGACCTGCTCGCGCAGGGCGTCCCGGTCGCTCTCCTGCTGGGTGCTCATCGGCTGGCTCCTTGGAGGTCGAGGGCGGCGGCCAGGCCGCTCAGGGCGTCAAGTCGCAGCGAGTAGTAGTCCCAGGTGCCGCGCTGCTCCCGGTCGAGCAGGCCGACCTGGACGAGCTTCTTGAGGTGATGGCTGACCGTGGGCTGGCTGAGGCCGAGGGGTTCGGTGAACTCGCACACACACACCGGCTCGGGGCTGGTCGCGAGCCGGTTGACGATCTTGACCCGGTGGGGATCGGCCAGGGCCTTGAACAGCCGGGCCGTCGCCGCGGCCTCGGCAGCTGACAGCGACGCCGCCCCCAGCGGCGCGCAGCACGCCGCCGTGGTGGCCGGGCCGGCCGACGAGGAGTTCGGCATACGCAGCGCTCCTGATATCGATGGACGTCGATGCATGATGGCGTCCTATATCGACGTCTGTCAATG
>JBJMHP010000022.1:0-4114 GCA_045807325.1 Actinomycetes bacterium
GATGCCAACCAGCATGTCCACGCCGGTGCCCTCGCGGGCGGCCATGATGGCCCCGGCGACGTCGCCGTCGGGGCTCAGCTTGACCCGGGCCCCGGCGGCGCGGCTCTGCTTGACCAGCTCCTCGTGGCGGGGGCGGTCCAGGATGCAGACCGTCAGCTCGGTGACGTCGGAGCCCTTGGCCTGGGCGATGCGGCGCAGGTTCTCCTCGATCGGGGCCTCGAAGTCGACCACGGCGGCGGCGTCGCGGCCCACGGCCAGCTTCTCCATATAGACACACGGGCCCGGGTCGAACATGGAGCCCCGCTCGGCCAGGGCGACCACCGCGATGGCGTTGGGGAGGCTCCTGGCGGTCAGGGTGGTCCCGTCGACGGGGTCGACGGCGATGTCGACCTGGGGCGGGCTGCCGTTGCCGACCCGCTCGCCGTTGTAGAGCATGGGGGCGTTGTCCTTCTCGCCCTCGCCGATCACCACCACCCCGTCCATGGCGATCTGGCCGAGCACCGGGCGCATGGCGTCCACGGCGGCCTGGTCGACCGCCTCCTTGTCGCCACGCCCCAGGTGCCTGGCCCCGCCGATGGCCGCCGCCTCGGTCGCCCGGACCAGCTCCAGGGCCAGGTTACGGTCGGGGTCGGGCCCGATGTGAGCCTGTTGGGTCACGGCGTACCTCCCGGTCACGGTGCGATGGCTGTGTATAGGATCGGGCATGGCCCCCGTCGATGTCATGCGCCGGTACCTCGCGGCCGTCCAGCGCGGCGACTGGGCGACCGGCTTCGGCTTCTTCACCGACGACGTCACCCTGCACGTGCCCGGCCGCTCGTCGCTGGCGGGCGAGCATCGGGGCCGCGAGGCCGTCGAGGGCTACCTGCGCGCCGCCCTGGACCGGGCCCACGGCGCCCAGGTCGAGGTCGAACTGGTCGACATGCTGGCCAGCGAGGAACGGGTCGCCCTGGTGGTGCGTGAGCGGTTCGGGCTCCCCGAGGGTGCCGTGGAGATCCGCCGGGCCAACCTCTACCGGCTGCGCGGCGACCAGATCGTGGAGGTCTGGATCTTCGAGGCCAACCAGTACGAGGTCGACGAGCTGTTCGCCGGCCCTCCACCCGGCTGAAGCGGGCGTATCAGTCCTGGGGCGGTGCCGTGGCCAGGGCCGGGGCCTCGGTCAAGGGGGAGGCGCCGGGGCTGCCGAACAGGCTGGCTTCGACGTGGTCGAGGGCCATGCGGACCGCGCCGACGACCACCGCCTGGTCGCCGAGGGTGGACATGGCGACCCGGGGTGGCCTGTCGATCAGCTCGGGGACCAGCCGCCGCCGGATGCGGTCCAGGAACAGGTCGCCGTCGTCGGCCACCGCCCCGGAGATGACCACCAGCTCGGGGTCGAGCATCCCGGCCAGGGCCGCCACGGCGTGGGCCATCCGGTCGGCCACCCGGTCGACGATCTCCAGGGCGACCTCGTCCCCGCCCCGGGCCGCCTCCAGGACGGTCGCGGTCTGGACCCGGGCCGGGTCTCCGCCGGCCAGGGCCCACAGCCGCCGGCCGCGCCCGCCCGCCGGCTCCCGCGGGCCCAGCTCGGCCACGGCCTCGGCGCCCAGGGTGCGGACCAGGTAGGCGATGCCGTAGGTGCTGCCGACCCGCTCGATCAGCTCGAAGAAGCGCAGCTCGCCGGCGCTGCCGGCATGGCCGCGGATCGGCCGGCCGCCCAGGAACAGGCCGGAGCCGAGCCGCTCGTCGGCCACCATGACCACGAGGTCGTCAATCCCGGCGGCGACCCCGCGCCAGCGCTCTCCCAAGGCGGCCAGGTTGGCGTCGTTCTCGACCAGCACGGGCCAGCCCCACCGGCCGCCGACCTCCGGCCGCAGGTCCTTGCCGGGCAGGCCGGGCAGGTACGTCTCCCGGCCCACCGGGCGGCCGTCGGCGTCCACCGGGGTGGGGACGCCCATGACCACGGCCAGCACGTGGGTGGGGTCGACGGCCGCCGACGCCAGCACCGAGTCGATGGCCCGGCGCACCGCGGCCAGCCGCTCGGAGGCCGGGACCGAGACGTGGGCCAGCGGCTGGCCGGCCTCGGCCACGCGGTCGCCGCGCAGGTCGGCCAGGCGGACGCTGACCCGGTCGGTGGCGTCGACGCCCAGGACCAGGCCGGCACGGCTCTGGAACTCATAGCAGCGGGCGGGGCGGCCGCGCCGGGAGTCGCCCTGGGGGCGGCGGCGCTCGGTCTCCCGGATCCATCCCAGCCGGATCAGGTCGTTGCAGACCACGTGCACGGTGGGCCGGGCCAGCCCGGTGGCGTCGATCAGGTCGCTGCCGGTCATGGGCCCACCGGCCCGCAGGGCATCGAGCACGGCGGAAGCGGTCATCCGCCGCAGCATCAGCGAGGTTGGAGTCGGCCTGTGCACGCCCGCCATGACCGCTTGACACCCGGATGGGCCGTGGGAGACTACCGGCGGAATGATTACCGCCCCTAATGTAATCGGTTCCAGGTGGGGACCGCAAGCGGTCGCCACGATGCCTCCCCGCGGGGCTGAACCGGTTTCGGGCGGTGGCCAGACGGGAAACGCACGGCTATGACTCGCCCTGCTCGACGACGGGGTCCGTGCCGGTCGCCACCGGCCGGTGGACTTCCATGCTGCCCCGATGCATGATCAATTCCCGTTGGCCACTTCGCCTCGCGAGCGCAGCGTTGCGGCCGCCCTCACGAAAGGGGCCGTGCTCGTCTCGTTGTTGATGGAGTAGGTGGGCCAGCACGCCAGGTAGCTCGGTCGTCAACCCGGAGGGGCAGGCCTGTTGAGGGAGACCGTCTACCGACCCGGTGCTGCGGCGTCAACGAAAGGGAGACAGGATGCGATGGCGGAGGTTGTTCCAGGGGTTTGCGGTCGCGACGGTGGCGATGCTGTTCGCCTCGGCCTGCCTGAGCGAGTCGGGCGGCGGGGGCGGCAGCAGCGGCAAGAGCGGCAGCGGCGACAAGCAGATCGAGATCATGTACGGGTTCGGTGGGGACCAGTCCAAGGGCTTTACGGCCGCGATGAAGCAGTTCCAGACGCAGAGCGGCATCACGATCAAGTTCACCGACGCCTCCCAGTCCTTCGACACCCTGATCCGTCCGCGGGTCCAGGGCAACAACCCCCCCGACATCGCGCTGTTCCCGCAGCCCGGCCTGATGCTGGACTTCGCCAAGCAGGGCAAGCTCCAGGACCTCGGAGGTATGGTCAACCTCGAACAGCTGAAGACGACGCTGGTCCCTGGTGAGCTGGACACCGGCACCCTCGACGGCAAGACCTACGGCGTGCCCATGTCCATGAACGTCAAGAGCCTGGTCTGGTACCCGAAGAAGGCCTTCGAGGCCAAGGGGTACAAGGTCCCGACCACCATCGCCGAGCTCGAGGCGCTCACCAACCAGATCAAGGCCGACGGCACCACGCCGTGGTGTGTTGGCATCGAGTCGGCCGGCGCCACCGGCTGGGTGGGCACCGACTGGATCGAGGAATTCGTCCTGCGCTACGGCGGCCCCCAGAAGTACGACCAGTGGGTCAAGCACGAGATCCCCTTCACCGACCCGGTGGTCGTCCAGGCCGGCCAGGAGTTCGACAAGCTGGCCCTGGCCGACGGCCAGGTCTTCGGCGGACGCAAGAGCGTCGTGAGTACCAACTTCGGCACCTCGATCAACCCCATGTTCGACGACCCGCCCAAGTGCTTCCTGCACCGGCAGGGCAACTTCATCACCCAGAAGGGCTTCATGGCCGACAAGGCCCGCGCCAACCTGGACGAGAACGTCGGCGTGTTCCAGCTGCCGGGCGTCAGCGCCACCGACAAGCCGGTGCTCGGGGGCGGCGACCTGGCCGGCGCCTTCACCAACGACGACGACGTCAAGAAGGCCCTGGAGTTCATGTTCACCCCCGATTTCAAGTTCCCGAACATGGCGGCGTCCAGCTACATGTCGCCGCACAAGACCTTCGACGTGAGCCAGTACCCGGACGAGACCACCAAGACGGTCGCCAAGCTGGCCTACGAGTCGACCGAGTCCCGGTTCGACGGCTCCGACACCATGCCGGGCGCCGTGGGGGCGGGCAGCTTCTGGAAGGACATGACCGCCTGGGTCAGCGGGCAGAAGAGCCTCGACGAG
>JBJMHP010000023.1:0-6920 GCA_045807325.1 Actinomycetes bacterium
CGCGGCAGACCTGACGGAGGTGGGCCGGTGGCCAGGATCGTGGTTGGCGTGGATGCTTCACCCGGCGCGAGGCGAGCACTGGCCTGGGCGGCCGAGGAGGCGCGGCTGCGGGGGGCGGCCTTACAGGTCGTGCACGCCTACCACGCCCAGCACCTCGGCGCGCCCGTCTACTTCCCCTCCCGGCAGGCCGTGCCGGTGATGGCCGACGAACAGACCGAGCCTCCGCCGCCGGTGGGGAGGGCCGCGAGCATGCGGGACCGGGCCCAGTTCGAGGAGGTCTTCCGCAGCCGGGCCGAGGAGCTCCTGGAGACGCTGCTTGGCCGGGTGGAGGAGGCCGTCGGCGACGTCGAGGTCCAGCGCACAGTCGTCGAGGACCGCCACCCGGCCGAGGCCCTGGTCTCCCTGTCGGTCAACGCCGACCTGCTGGTGGTCGGGTCGCGGGGGCTCGGTGGCTTCACCGAGATGCTGCTCGGCTCGGTGAGCCACGCCGCCGTACTGCACGCCGTCTGCCCGGTGGTGGTGGTCCCCTCTCACGGCGAGGAGCGCATGCCGGGCCAGCCCGCCGGGTAGGGTCGGTCCCTACCCGGCCCGGTCGGGGGCGTCCTCGCCGGCCGGCTGGCCTGCCCGCCGCAGCCGCAGCCGCTGGATGGCGTTGTGGGCCACCTCGAGGACCTCAAGCGACCAGCCGTCGACGAGCACGCTCTCGCCGGGGCTGGGGAGGTGGCCCAGCCGGTCCAGGACCAGGCCGGCCACGGTCACGTACGGCCCCTCCGGCAGCTCCACCCCCAGGTCGGGGAGGTCGTGCACGGGGAACGACCCGGGCAGGACCAGGGCGCCGTCCGGCTCGTGGTGGGCGGAGGCGATGTCGCGGTCGAACTCGTCGTAGATCTCCCCCACCAGCTCCTCGAGCAGGTCCTCGATGGTGACGATGCCCTCGGTGCCGCCGTACTCGTTGAGCACCACGGCCAGCTGCTGGCGCTCCCGCTGCATGCGGCGCAGCGCCTCCAGGACCCCGACCGACTCGGGAAGGAACAGCGCCGGCCGGCAGTGGTCGCTGATCCGGCCCGAGGTCTCGACCAGGTCGACCAGGTGGGCGACCCCGGCGATGTCGTCCAGGTCGCCGCGGTACACCGGCGCCCGCACGTGGGTGCTGGCGACCAGCCGGCGCACCCCCTCGGCCACCGAGACATCGGCCGGCAGGGCGACCACGTCCCGGCGCGGCACGAGCACGTTGCGCAGGTGCCGCTCGGTCATCTCCAGGGCCCCGACCAGGATCGTGCGCTGCTCGGGCGGGAAGCTGGCCTGGGTGGCGATCATGTCCCGGACCTCTTCCTCGGTGACCGGCTCACGCTGGGCGCTGGGGTCGCCCCCGGCCAGCCGCACCAGCACGTCGGTGGACCGCGACAGCAGCCAGACCAGGGGACGGGTGACGACCGAGGTGGCGGCCAGGGGGCGGGCGGCGGCCTTGGCCCAGCCCTCGGGGCGCTGCAGGGCGATCCGCTTGGGGGCCAGCTCGCCTATCACCAGCGAGGCGAAGGTGACCAGGACGGTGACGACCACGATGGCGGCCGGCTCGGCCCAGGCGCCGAGGAAGCCGAGCGGCCCGACCAGCGGCCGGGCCAGGGACACGGCCGCGGCCGCCGAGGCCAGGAACCCGGCCAGGGTGATCCCGATCTGGACCGTGGACAGGAACTGGTTGGGGTCGCGGGCCAGCCTGGCCACCAGCCGCCCCCGCCCGCCCTCCTCCTCCAGACGCCGCAGTTGGCCCTCGCGCAGCGAGATCAGCGCCACCTCGCTGCCGGCGAAGGCGGCGTTGACCACGATCAGGACCAGCACCAGCCCGATCTGGGCCCAGATGCCGCTCACCGCCCGGCCCGCCCTCGTCCGGCGGCTGTGGCTGTGTGCATCGGTGGCTCCTTTCCCGGAACGGATGCCCGGCCGGCCGGGACGCTAACGACCCCCTTGTCTACGCGCTCGCGGTCGTGCTATCCAGCGGTGCGGCGACTCGGGAGGCGAACATGGGAGACGGCATCCCCCTGGGACGGATCGCGGGCATCCGGGTGGCGGCCAGCTGGACGCTGCTCATCGTGGTCGCCCTGCTCGTGCTCGGCCTGGCCGGCGGGGTGTTCCCCCGCGAGTACCCGGGACTCGCCGCGGGCTGGTACCTGGCCGCGGCGGCGGTCGGGGCGGCGCTGTTCCTGGTGTCGCTGCTGGCCCACGAGCTCGCCCACGCGCTGGTGGCCCGCCGCGCCGGCGTCGCCGTCGAGAGCATCACCTTCTGGCTGTTCGGCGGGGTGGCCCGGCTGTCCGGCGACGCCGGCAACCCGGTGGCCGCCCTCTGGATCGCCCTGGTCGGCCCCCTCACCAGCCTGGCCCTGGCCGGGGTGTTCGCGGCGGCGGCCTCCGGGCTGCGCGGGGCCGGGGCGCCCCGGGCCGTGGCCGGCGTCCCGGGCTGGCTGGCCTGGACCAACCTCGGGCTGGCGCTGTTCAACCTGCTGCCTGGCGCCCCCCTGGACGGCGGCCGGGTCCTGCGGGCCCTGCTGTGGATCCGCTCCGGCGACCGCGACCGGTCGGCCCGGATCGCGGCCCGGGCCGGCCGGGTGCTCGGCATCGCCCTGGTGGGCCTCGGCATCTTCCAGATCTTCTCCGGCCTTGGGGCCAGCGGGCTGTGGATCGCCTTCATCGGCTGGTTCCTCGGCGGGGCCGCCCGCGCCGAGGAGGAGCTGGCCACCGCCCGCGGCACCCTGGCCGGGATCCGGGTCCGGGACGCCATGACCCCGAGCCCGGTCGCCGTGCCCGCCTCGGCCAGCGTGGCCCAGGTGCTGGCCGAGATGACCACCCGGCTGCGGTTCACCTCCCTGCCGGTGCTGGACGACCGGGGGGCGCTGGTCGGGCTGGTGACGCTGCGGCGCCTGCGAGAGGCGCCGCCGGAGCGGCGGGCCGCCACCCGGGTGGGCGAGGTCGCCTGCCCCCGCGAGGACCTGGTCACCGTCTCGCCCGACGAGCCCCTGGCCGACCTGCTCGGGCGCGTGTCCGCCGGGGAGGACCGGCGGGCCCTGGTGCTGGAGGGCGGGCAGCTGGTCGGGATCGTGTCGCCGGCCGACATCATGCGGGCCCTGGCCGCCGCCGACCGCCGCGGCCTGCGGACCGGCGCCCTCCCCTAGGCCGTCGGCGACCGGACGCGTCGGGGGGACCGACCTCGTCGAGGTGATGCGGATGCCACGGGAGCCGAACGACAGCGGCCAGCTGGGGCCGCTGGAGCGCCAGGCCGCCCTGACCAGGAGGGCCGCCGCCTGTTCCCCTCCGGCCGCCACCTCGACCGGGACGGCCGGCCGCGGCTGCTCGTCCGGACGATCACGTGGGACGGCTACGTGCTGGGGCTGAGGCGGCCGGGCGACCCGGCGTGGCCGGCGGCGTCAGGCGGCGGCGGCCATGGCCGCCGCGACCGGCGCCGGCCGGCGCTGGACGGTGCGGGCCAGCAGGAGCCGGGCGCCGCGGACCTGGGCCCGCTCGCGCAGCCGCCACCCGCCGTCCTGCCAGCGGGCCAGCCCCTCACGCTCCAGCCGGCGGGCCGCCAGGGCGGCGTGCTTGCAGGGGACCGGCAGCGACGTGCGGTACTGGCCGGAGCGGCAGGTGCAGGCGAACCACAGCACCCCGTCGGCGACCCGCCGGATGAACACCCGGTAACTGCCGGGGTTCGACTCGGCCTTCACCAGGATCGACCCGTCGGGCAGCACCCGGGCGTTGTGGCCCTCCTCGACCGCGCGAATTTCCGCGGCCAGCCCGTACAGCCGGTGCCGCGAGATGGTGTCAAGCATTTCCTCCATGGCCCCAGTATAGGGGAACGGCGACCCCCGCCGCAACGAATTCCCAGGTCAGGGACGTGATAACTGATAGCCGGGTGTCGCCGTCGACCCGGCCGCCGGCGGAATTCCCGGGACGATTTCGGCGCGGCCGCTGCCGCCCTGCGACAGGGGAACTCGACGGGCGTCGCCGGCCCGGCCGAGGCCGACCGCGGCCGGGCCGGCCGGGGGCGTCCAGGGCCGTCTCTCCGTCCGGCTGGCCGACCGCTTCCACGACGGCAATGGGGTGGCCGGCGCGGACCTGGTCCAGGCGGCCCGGGTCGGCCTGGTCGCGGCCGTCGACCGCTACGATCCCGGCCGGCCGAACCCGTTCATCGCCCACGCCATCGCCTGCATCAACGGCGAGCTGCGGCGCTGCCTTCGCGACAGCTCCTGGCGGGTGCACATGTCCCGGACCCTCAAGGAGCTGGCCCTGCAGGTGGCCAAGGCCCGCGACGCCCTGACCGCCACCCTCGGCCGCTCCTCCACCCTGACCGGCGACTACCTGGGCGTCGCGAGCTGGCTACTCCCAGATGCACATCTCCCGGCTGCTGCGCCGGGCCCTGCCCCAGATGCGCGACCAGCTGGTCTGAGCGCGGACCGCGGTGGGGCGGGCGGCCGGGGAAACCGCCGGGCCCCGGCCGCCGGCGGCCTGTCGTCGGGGGCGGTCGCCAGCTTGGCAGCCCGACCGGCCGCTCGAATCCCGATGGCTGGTAGTCGCGCGCCCGGCCCTTCACGAGCGACCGCTGGGGCGCTTGCCGGCCTGCCGGCTGCAGCTTCTCCTCGTGGCTGGCGCTGCCCGGCAGGTGTCGCCACTGCCTGGAGCCGCCCAGGGTGACCTCCTCCTCCGCCGGGTGGACCGGCGGTCAGATCCGCTCCAGCAGCCGCTCGACGGCCCGGCTGACCGCCTCGGGCTGCTCCAGGGTCACCAGGTGGCCGGCGTCGGCGATGGTGACCAGCTCGACATCCGGGATGTGGACGACCATGGCGTCGGCCGTCTCCCGGGGACCAGCTGGTCGGTGGCGCGGCGGACCACCAGGGTGGGCACGTCGATCCTGTCGGGTCGGGGCCGATGCCGGGCCGGTTGGTCAGCGCCTCCAGCCCGCCGATCCGGCGGGCGGGTTGGTGCCCATCAGCCGCCTGGCCAGCCGCACCGTCTCGGCCCGCCGCGACGTCTCCCGGCCCACCAGCTGGTCGACCAGCCGGTTGATCAGCAGCTGAAGGTCGCCTTCGACGCGGATCCATTGCTGCTGCTCGCGTTAGCGGTGGCCTCCCCGGGGGTGGCCGCGTCCCGGGTGCCGCCGAAGCCCTTCAGGTCCACGGCGATCGCCCGATGCCGTTCGCCGAACCAGCGGAGCTGCTCGTCCCACATGGCGGCCCGCAGCGGGAAGGCGTGCAGCAGCAGGATCACGTCGGCGTCCGGCAGCCCGAGGTCCAGATGGTGGATGCGGGTGTCCTCCAGCATCACGTCGGCCATCGGCCCTCCCGCGCTCTGCGGGTCGGTGACGGCTACCACGCGGCGCGCCGCTCATGCCTGGCGCTCAGCGGTCACCGAGGGCGTCGTTGTCGTCGCGGGCGGCCCGCTCGGCGGGGCTTGGCGGCTCGTCCGGCAGGGCGGCCAGGAGCACGTCGACCTCCTCCTCGTCGAGGGATCGCCGCCCCGACGGCGGCTCGGTGTCGTCCTGGCCGGACCCGCCGCCCAGCCAGGCGAGCAGGTGGGCGCGGCTGAAGCGCCACTGGCCCCCGATCCGGCGTCCCGGCAGGTTGCCGCGGGCCGCCTCGTCGGCCACCACCTGCTCGTCGAGGTCGAGGAGGACGGCC
This sequence comes from Actinomycetes bacterium, assembly GCA_045807325.1. Taxonomy (GTDB): domain Bacteria; phylum Actinomycetota; class CALGFH01; order CALGFH01; family CALGFH01; genus CALGFH01. The sequence continues at coordinate 5,664 of JBJMHP010000023.1, forward strand.
GCCTCCCGCAGGTCCAGCACCTCGTCGTCGGCCACCTCTGACCACCTCCCGGCATCGGCTACGCCGTGGTATTGCCCGCCGACCGGTGAATATGCCGGCCCGTCGGTGGCACCCACAGGGATGCATCGCAGCCACACCGACGGAGGTGACGGGATGTGACGCACGACCTCGGGCCAGCCCGCCACCAGGCCGGCCGACTGGTCGTGGCGGCTCCACGCCGCCTGCCCGGTGCTGGGGCCATGCCGCCAGCACGCCCTCGCCCATCGGGAGTGGTACGGCGTCTGGGGAAGGCTCGGCGAACGGGAACGCCAGGCGATGCAGCGCGGAACGGAACACCGAAGCTCCGTGATGCGTTGAACTGTCGGATTCGAATCCTGAAGACGACAAGGAAGACGATGGCGCAATGTGTCACGTGCGGGGCTGCACTGCACCCCGAACGGGCCGAGAAATACAACTACTGCACCAGGCGGGAATGCCGCGAGCAGAACGCCAAGCCGCTGACGATCGCGGCGGTCGCCGTGAACAAGTCCGCCGACCAGTACCTGGTGCTGAATGAGCGCACCAGGGAGGACCTGGCCGCCGGCAGATACCAGGACCGGCGGAAGTCCTCGTCGGTCACCGACGGGCCCGCACCCGAGCGTGCCCGGACACCCTCACCCGCCAGGAGATCCGGCCCCAGGCCGGCGACCAGGCCGGTCCGCCGGGCGCCCGGCCCGCGGCAGCCCCGCCGCTCCTGGACCAAGGCCCAGGAGGATCTCGCGCTGATCTACAGCGCACAGGGGATGCGCCCGGACGAGATCGCCGAGCGCCTCGGGGTGAGCCGCTACACAGCCACCCAGATGATCCTGGCCGGCAAGACCCGCGCCGACCGCTAGGGACCGCCGGTCACGCACCAGCGACAGCCCGGGGTCGGCCGAGAGGTCCATCACCTCGTACGTCAGCCGGAGGTCGCCCACGACCGGGTGATGGAGCTGCTTGCGCCCGGTGCGGTGACGGCGCACGTTGTGCGCGGCCCACCGGGTGCCGAACTCCCCGCTGCGCGTTGACAGCGCGCCGACGAGGTCGGAGAGGCCACGGTCCTACGGGTCACGCCCGGCCTGGGACCGTAAGGTGGCCACCACCTCGCTCGCCACGCGGTCCCAGTCGACAAAGAAGCCGGCCGCGCGAGGGTCGAGGAAGACGAACCGGGCGGTGTTCGCCGGCCGGGCCGGGCCGGTGAAGAGCTCCGAGTAGAGGGCGTAACCGAGCCGGTTGGCG
>JBJMHP010000024.1:0-7721 GCA_045807325.1 Actinomycetes bacterium
GCCGTCGGGGCGCAGTTCAACCTGCCCTACATCCACGTCCTGGTGAACAACTCCTACCTGGGCCTCATCCGCCAGGCGCAGCAGGCCTTCGACATCGACTACTGCGTGCAGCTGTCCTTCGACAACGTCAACTCCCCGGAGGTCGGCGGCTACGGCGTCGACCACGTCAAGGTCGCCGAGGGCATGGGCTGCAAGGCGCTGCGGGTGTCCGAGCCCGGCGAGATCCTGCCCGCTCTCGAGGAAGCCAAGAAGCTCATGGCCCAGGACCGCGTGCCAGTTGTCGTGGAGATCATCCTGGAGCGGGTCACGAACATCTCGATGGGCACCGAGATCGACAACATCGTCGAGTTCGAGGAGCTCGCCACCCGAGGCGAGGACGCTCCCACCGCCATCAGCGCGCTCAACCTCGACGAGATGCAGTTCCTCGACTAGGAGTGGCGCGTGCGTGTAGTCGTCGCTCCGGACAAGTTCAAGGGCTCCCTGACCGCCGCGCAGGTCGCCGACCGCGTCGCGGCCGGACTGACCCGCGCGGCGCCCGGCGTGGAGGTGGTCAAGGTGCCGGTCGCCGACGGCGGCGACGGGACCCTGGAGGCGGCCCTGTCGGCCGGCTACCGCCGCGTCCCGGTCCGCGCCGAGGGGCCCACCGGCGAGCCGGTGCCCACCGCCTACGTCGAACGCGACGGCACCGCGGTGGTGGAGCTGGCCGACGTGTCGGGACTGCGCCGGCTTCCCGGCGGGCGCCTGGCCGCCCTCGCCGCCTCCAGCTACGGCACCGGACAGGTCATCGGCGCCGCGCTCGACGCGGGGTGCCGCCGGATCGTCCTCGGCATCGGTGGCAGCGCGTGCACCGATGGTGGCGCCGGCATGGTGCAGGCGCTGGGGGGACGGCTGCGTGACGCTCGGGGTGCGGAGGTCGGGCGCGGCGGCGCGGCGCTCGCGGCCGTGGAGTCGCTCGACCTGGGCGGCCTGCATCCGGCGCTGCGGCAGACCGAGGTCGTGGTCGCCAGCGACGTGGACAACCCGCTGCTGGGCCCGCGTGGGGCGGCGGCGGTCTACGGTCCCCAGAAGGGGGCGTCGCCAGCCGACGTGACGCGGCTGGACGCCGCGCTGGCCCGGTGGGCCGAGGCCGTCCACCGCGCAACCGGGGTGGACGCGGTCGCGACGCCGGGTGCCGGAGCGGCTGGCGGGGTCGGGTTCGCCGCCCTGGCCGTGCTCGGCGCGACGCTGCAGCCGGGCATCGACCTCATCCTCGACCTGGTCGATTTCCCCGCCGTGCTGCCGGGTGCGCGGCTGGTGATCACGGGGGAAGGCTCCCTGGATGCCCAGACCCTGCACGGCAAGGCACCAGCGGGGGTGGCCGGGGCCGCGCGCTCGGCCGGCATCCCGGCGGTCGCGGTGGCAGGCCGCCTGCTGCTGTCTCCCGCCGAGCTGGAGCCTGCGGGGATCCTGGCGGCCTACGCGCTCACCGACATCGAGCCCGATCCCGACCGCTGCATGACCGAGGCCGGCCCGCTGCTGGAGCGGCTCGCCGCGAGGATCGCCGCCGACTGGGTGACCGACCACCACAAGGAGACGAGCTGCTCATGACGGGAACACAGGGCCGGCGGGTGGCCAACGTTCCACTCTTCCTCAACGGCGAAGGCATGCGTGGCGGCCGCGTGCATCCCCATGTCGCCCGCTACCGCTTCCTCGGCGAGGCCAGGACCGCCCCCCGGTACCGCTTCTACGTCTACGAGGACCGCTTCCCGGCGCTGTGGCCGGTCCACCACGGCGGCGTCTCGGTCCCGGGGGAGCTCATCGAGCTGCCCCTGGAGGCCGTCCGCGACGAGTTCCTGCCCGTTGAGCCGTCGGAGCTGGAACTCGGGGTGATCGAGCTCGCCGACGGCTCGGCCAGCCTGGCGGTGGTGCTGCGCCCCGAGGTCCAGGCCCGCGGGACCGGACTGGTCGACATCTCCGAGTACGGTGGCTGGCGCACCTACCTGGAGCAACGATGATCGAGTACGACACCGTCCTCCGCGCCCGCCGCCTGGTCACGGCCGCGGGCGAGGACAGCGGATGTGTCGGGGTCGCCGGCGGGCGGATCGCCGCCATCTCGCCGCTGGAGGCCGGCCTGGACGGTCGGCGGGTGATCGAGCTCGGTGAGGACGTCGTTCTCCTCCCGGGCCTGGTCGATTCCCACGTACATGTCAACGAGCCCGGCCGCACCGAGTGGGAGGGGTTCACGACCGCGACCCGGGCCGCCGCCGCCGGCGGCGTGACCACGATCATCGACATGCCGCTGAACAGCATCCCGCCGACCGTGGACGTGGCCGCGCTGGAGGTCAAGCGCAAGGCCGCCGAGGGGCAGTGCTTCGTCGACGTGGGCTTCTGGGGCGGCGCCGTCCCGGGCAACCGTGGAGAGCTGCATGGGCTGCACGACGCCGGGGTGTTCGGCTTCAAGTGCTTCCTCCTGCACTCGGGCGTGGACGAGTTCCCGCCGCTGCATCCGTCCGACCTGGACGGCTACATGGAGACGCTGCGTGGCTTTGACGGGTTGCTGATCGTGCACGCCGAGGACGCCACCGCGATCGACCAGGCGCCCGGCTGCCATGGGGGTCGCTACCTGGACTTTCTGTCCTCCCGCCCCCGAGCCGCCGAGAACCTTGCGATCGCGCAGGTCATCCAGGCGGCGTGGCGAACCGGGACGCGGGCGCACATCCTGCACCTGTCCAGCAGCGACGCCCTGCCCATGCTCGCCAGCGCACGGCGTGACGGGGTCCGCGTGACGGCCGAGACCTGCCCGCACTACCTGGTCCTCACCGCCGAGGAGGTCCCCGACGGCGCCACCCAGTTCAAGTGCTGCCCTCCGGTGCGCGAGGCCTCCAACCGGGAGCTGCTGTGGCGAAGCCTGGCTGACGGCACGATCGACGGCGTCGTGTCCGACCACTCGCCCTGCACCCCGGAGCTCAAGCGGCTGGACATCGGCGACTTCGGGCTGGCCTGGGGCGGCATCGCGTCACTCGAGCTCGGCCTGCCGGTGGTCTGGACCGAGGCGCGGCGGCGGGGCTTCTCCTTGACCGACGTCGTCCGGTGGATGGCCGAGGGCCCGGCCCGGCTGCTGGGACTCCAGCACAAGGGCCGGATCCGGCTGGGCGATGAAGCCGACTTCTGCGTCTTCGCCCCCGACGAGGCCTTCGTCGTGGACCCAGAGCGCCTCCATCACAAGAACCCTCTCACCCCCTACGACGGGCGCCCGCTGCTCGGCGTCGTCCGCAGCACGTGGCTGCGCGGCGAGGAGCTGGCCGGCGAGCGGCCACGGGGACATCTGCTGACCCGAGGAGGAGCCTGACATGGCCGACGACTTCACCCGGCTGCCCGACCTGGCCTCGCGGCGCCTGGGCGGCAGTGTGGTCTACGCCAACGACGAGCTGTTCGCCGAGCGGGAAAACCTCATCAGGCCGGAGGCACCCGCCTACTCGACCTACACATTCGGGCACAAGGGTCAGGTCTACGACGGGTGGGAGACCCGCCGGCGGCGCGAGCCCGGGCACGACTGGGCGATCGTGCGGCTCGGCGCCGCCGGCGTGGTCCGGGGCGTGGTGGTGGACACCGCCTTCTTCAAGGGCAACTACCCGCCGGAGGTGTCGGTCGAGGGGACGGGGGTCGAGGGCTACCCTTCCCCTGCCGAGCTGCAGGCGGCCGACTGGGTGAGCCTGGTGCCGCGCTCCCCGGTCAAGGGGGACGCCCAGAACCCCTTCCCGGTGCAGGCGCCCCAGCGGGTGACCCACGTCCGCCTGTCCATCTATCCCGACGGGGGGGTGGCCCGGCTGCGCGTCCACGGCGAGGTGGTCCCCGACCCCCGCTTCCTGGCCACCGGGGCCATCGACCTGGCCGCCCTGGCCAACGGGGGCACGGTCACCGGCTGCAGCAACATGTTCTACTCCTCGCCGACCAACCTGATCTCCCCGGGCGACGCGCGGGTCATGGGGGAGGGCTGGGAGACCGCCCGGCGCCGCGACGACGGCAACGACTGGGTCGAGTTCCGACTCGCCGGGCCCGGTGTGCTGCTGCTGGCCGAGCTCGACACCAGCTACTTCGTGGGCAACGCCCCCGGCTGGGCCTCCCTGCGCGCCCGGGTCGGCGACCCGGACGACCCGGGCGCCTGGACCGAGCTGCTGCCCCGGACCCGGCTGCAGCCCGACACCCGCCACCAGTTCCGGCTGCCGGCCACCGCAGCGGTCACCGACGTCCGCCTCGACGTGTTCCCCGACGGTGGCCTGGCCCGGGTCCGGCTGTACGGGGAGCTCAGCGCTCAGGGCCTGGCCGATCTGGGGCTGCGCTGGCTCAACAGCGTGCCGGCCACCCAGGCGGGCCAGCTGCTGGCGGCCTGCTGCGCGTCGCGGACGTGGGTGGAGCGGATGGCCGCCGGGCGGCCCTACACCGATCTCGACGCCCTGCTCGGCGCCGGCGACGGCGCCATCCGGGACCTCGACCGGGATGACCTGACCGAGGCGCTCTCGGGGCACCCGCGCATCGGGCAGCGCGCCGCCGGTGCCTCGACGGAGGCCGACTGGTCTCGGCGAGAGCAGGCTTCCGTCGGAGATGCCGATGCCGAGATCCGGGCGGCCCTCCAGGAGGGCAACCGTGCCTACCAAGAGCGTTTCGGCCACGTCTTCCTGATCCGTGCCAGCGGACGGACGGCGGAGGAGCTGCTGGCGGCGCTGCGCCAGCGGCTCGCCAACGACCCCGACACCGAATGGGGCGTGGTCGCCGAGGAGCTGCGCGAGATCACCCGGCTGCGGCTCGAGAGGCTGTTGCAACCATGAGTACGCTGTCGACCCACATCCTTGACGCCGCCTCCGGGCAGCCCGCCACCGACGTGCGGGTGGCCCTTGACCGACGCGACGGCGACTGCTGGCAGCCGCTCGGCGAGGGGGTCACCGACGACGACGGCCGGGTCCGCGACCTGGCGGCCGGCGGCCTGGGGGCGGGCGTGCACCGGCTGGTCTTCGCCACCGGGGACTACTTCGCCGCCACCGGCCAGACCGGCTTCTACCCCGAGGTCTCGGTCGTCTTCGAGGTCACCGACCCCAACCGCCACTACCACGTACCGCTGCTGCTCAGCCCCTTCGCCTTCTCCACCTACAGAGGCTCCTAGCCAGGAGGTGCACCCACATGGCAGTCGTGCTCGGCCACAACCAGTACGGCAAGGCGGAGAACCGTGTCGTCCGGGTCTTCCGCGACGGCGACCCCCATGAGCTGGTCGACTACAACGTCAGCGTGGCCCTCTCCGGCGGCCAGGAGGCGGCCCACCTGACCGGCGACAACGCATCCACGCTGCCCACCGACACCCAGAAGAACACCGTCTACGCCTTCGCCGCCGAGGACGACGTCGCCGCCCAGCCGGAGTCGTTCGGGGTCCGGCTGGCCCGCCACTTCGTCGACACCACCGAGCCGATCACCCGGGCCCGGGTCAAGCTGGAGATGTACCCGTGGTCACGGCTGAGCAACCCGCACGCTTTCAGCCGCGATGGGCGCTATGTCCGCACGGCCACCGTCACCTACGACGGGGAGACCACCTGGATCGTGTCCGGGCTCAAGGATCTGGTGCTGCTCAAGACCACCGACTCGGAGTTCTGGGGCTACATCGAGGACCGGTACACCACCCTGCAGCCCACCAGCGACCGGATCATGGCAACCTCGCTGCTGGCGCAGTGGTGGCACACCAGCGAGGACGTCGACTGGGGCAAGTCCTACGACGCCGTCCTGTCGGCCCTGCTTGACACCTTCGCCGGCCACCACAGCCTGGCCCTGCAGCAGACCCTGTACGAGATGGGCTCGGCGGTACTGGCCGGCCAGCCGGAGCTGGCCGAGATCCGCTTCTCGGCTCCCAACAAGCACCACTTCGTCTACGACCTGGCCCGCTTCGGCCTGGAGAACGACAACGAGGTCTTCCACGCCGACGACCGCCCCTACGGCCTGATCGAGGCCACCGTCCGCCGCGACGACGCCCCTGACCCCGGTCCAGCCTTTGACCCCGGACAGGGCTGGTAGCCAGCGGCCCGCCGCACCGTCGGGGGCCTCGGGGCCGGACCACAGGTCGGCGGGCCGTCGGGTGAGGTCAAGGGCTCTCCTCGTGTGCTTGAACCGCCCGACGGTCAGGCCCGGGTGGATGCAGCCGGGGTGCCCGTGGGCGGGGCTGAAGGCCGGCGGCGCGGTAGCAGGCGTCGATCAGCTCCATGGTGGCAAGGGCGTCGTCGGCGTCGATGGGCAGCGGGGCGCCGTCGCGGAGGTGTGCCCTGAGCGCCTCCAGCTGGTAGGTGTAGGTGGGGCGGGTGCCGAGGCGCTCGACCCGCTGGCCGCCCTGGGTGGTGATGGTGACCCGGTCGTCCATGCTGGGTAGGGCGAGGTTGGCCGCGGTGGCCTCGCCCCGGTCGCCGACGATCCGGCAGGGCATGTGGACGCCGTCGCCGGCCATGTTGCAGCGGGCGCTGCCGGTCGCCCCGCTGGGGAACTCCAGGTCGGCCTCCAGCCACTCGTCGACGCCGGGATGGCCGGCCCGCTCGCCGCAGCGGGCGGCGACCACCCGGGGTGGGCCGCCGGCCCAGGGGGTCAGCATCCGGTGGGCGTGCAGGCTGTAGCAGCCCAGGTCCATCAGCGCGCCGCCGGCCAGCTCCAGCGACCAGCGCGGGTCGTCGTCGGCGGGGGCCGGGATGACCATGTCGACCTCGACGCGGCGCAGCTGGCCCAGCTCGCCCGTGGCCAGCAGCTCGTGCAGGCGGCGGGTCACCGGGTGGTAGAGGTAGTGGAAGCCCTCCAGCAGGGTCAGGCCGGCCGCGGTGGCGGCATCGCGGACCTCGCGGGCCTCCTCGGCGTTGCTGGCCGAGGGCTTCTCGGTCAGCACATGCTTGCCGGCGGCGATCGCGACCAGGTTCCAGGGGCCGTGGAGGCCGTTGGCGAGCGGGTTGTAGACGACCTCGACCTCGGGATCGGCCACCACGTCGGCGTAGGTGTCCAGCACCCGCTCGACGCCGTGGCTGGCGGCGAAGGCCTCGGCGCGGCGCCGGTCACGAGCGGCGACCGCGACGAGGCGGTCGCCGGTGGTGTGGGCCGGGTCGACGATGGCGAGCGCGGCGATCCGGGCGGCGCCGAGGAGACCGATCCGCAGCGGTCCTGGCGACTGGCCGCCCGTCATCGGGTCCCGCGCAGGACCGACCGCAGGTACTCGGCGCTGGCCCACACGTCGGCCACCGGGCCCTCACCGCGCGGCTCCTCGGTCAGGATGGTGTCCTGTTCCAGCACGTACCAGCCGTCGTAGCCGCGGGCCCGCAGGGACCCGACGATGGCCGGCACGTCCACGTCGCCCGACCCCAGGGGGCGGTACATGCCCTCGCGAACCCCTTGGGTGTAGGTCAGCCGGCCGTCCTGGACCCGCCGGGCCAGGCGGGCGTCGACGTCCTTGAAATGGATGTGGGCGATCCGCTCGGGCGCCTGGCGGGCCAGCTCGGCCGGTTCGGTCCCGCCGATGAGCAGGTGGCCGGTGTCCAGGCACAGCGAGATCGACGACCCGGCGAGGACCCGGTCGACCTCGTCCGCGGTTTCCACCATGGTGCCCACGTGCGGGTGCAGGGTGGCCCGGATGCCGCGCGACTCGGCGAGCTCGCGGAGCCGGTCGAGGTTGCGGTTCAGCGTCGCCCAACCCTGGTCGTCCAGGGCCGGGCGCTCGTCGTACCCGTCCAGGC
>JBJMHP010000025.1:0-5299 GCA_045807325.1 Actinomycetes bacterium
ATCACCGCCAGCAGCTCGGCGGTCAGGGTGTCGAGATCGACCTGGTCGCGCAGGCGGGCCCCGAAGGCGGCGATCGTCTGGGCGGCGTCGTGGCGGCGCCGGTTGAAGCGCCGATCGACCAGCTGCTGGATGCGGCGGCGGGCCGGCTGGAACACCGCCGCCACGGCCAGGGTGGCCCCGGCCACGACCAGGCTGGAATCTCGGCCCAACAGCTGGCCCAGCCCCAGCACGACCAGCGCATAGCCACCGCCCAACAGTACCGTGAGCAGCCCCCAGGCCAGGGTGCGGCTGATGATCCGGTCCAGGTCATACAGCCGGTAGCGCAGAATCGCGGCCCCGGTCGCCAACGGCAACAGCGCCACGCTGACGCCGGCAGCGACCAGGACCACGCTCAACGACCCTCCCATCACCGCGGCGGCCACCGCCACCAGCAGCGCCACCGCCGCCACCGCCGCGGCCAAGGCCAGCCAGCGCAGCTGCTGGCGCTCCATGCCGCGGGCGCGTCGATAGCGCACCACCAGCGACCCGGCGGCAGCCACCAGCCCACCCAGCAGGATCGCCGCGCTGACAGCCGCCGCGGCCGCCAGCAGGCCGACCAAGGCCGGGGCGGCCAGGGGATTCTCGAACGTCGGGTCCTCTGGAACCAGCGGGTGGGGGTCCAGCGCCGCCGCCACGACTAGCACCACCGTCGCGGCAGCCACCACCCTGGCCCACCAGCGCCACCTCGGCGACGGCAGCGATCCGGTCGGGGTCAGCAAGGCCACGAAGCTGATGCAGGCAACCATCACGACGGTGCCGCTGTTGTAGAACCCGGACAGGTAACTGGCCGCCGGTAGCCCTCCGGGGCGGCCCATCACCCCGTAGTGCACGTACTCGCCGACGAGGTTGGTGCACTGCTCCGACAGCCCGGCCGCGAGCAGCAGCCAACCCACCGGGTGCGCCGGCCGGCGGCTGGCCAGCACCGCCCCGACCGTGGCTGCGCTCACCACCGCTACGAGCAAGGGGAGGTTGGCCGCGACCGGGATGCCCAGCTCGGAGAGGCCGGCCTGGCGTAGCAGCTGGTATAGCCAGACAACCACGGGCAAGGACAGCACAGTGACTGCCCACAGCGCCCAGGCCAGCCCCACCGGCCAGCGGCGCGGCTTCTGTTTCCCGGCCGTGTGGGTTACCGGCACGGCGTCCCCGAGGGCACCGGCTCTCCTCGGCATTGCCACCCCTGACTTTGCGGGATCCCCTGCCAGTGTGGCCGGCCTTCGTCTCGGGACCGTTACGGACAACGGGACTGACTGCCCGTGCAGCCTCGGTGTCGGCTGCCGGCCATGCTTGATCATCCAGGCGATCCGACGGGGCCGGTCTGGATCCGTCTGGACCGAGGAGCCTTCCGAGGTGAACAGGCCAGATCTCTCTGAACCCGACCAGTCCGACGCGGAGCACCAGCCTACGGATCTGGCGGTGGGGTTCGAATTCCTCGCGGCGCGCGCCGTTCGGATTTCGCCGGTGTCATGGCGAGGCTCGGGCCCGTAAGGGTGTGCGTGACGGTTCTGGCGGTGACCGCAGCCACAGCGATGCCCGGGTCGGCTGCATGCTCTGGTCGACGACCGCCAGCAGTTCGGTCGACAGCGTGTCCAGGTCGATCTGCTGGTGCAGCCGGGCGCTGAACGCGTCGATCGTCTGGGCGGTGTCGTGGCGACGCCGGTTGAAGCGCCGGTCGACCACCTGCTGGACCCGACGGCGGGCTGGCTGGAACACCCCAGCGACGGCCAGGGTTGCCCCGGCCACGACCAGGCTGGAGTCACGGCCAAGCAGCTGACCGAGCCCAAGGACGACCACGGCATAGCCGCCACCCAGCAACAGGGTCAGCAGGCCGTAGGTCAGGGTGCGGCTGAGGATGTGGTCCAGGTCATAGAGCCGGTAGCGCAGGATGGCCGCCCCGAGCGCCAGCGGCAGGACCGCCAGGCAGGTACTGAGTGCCCAGGTGACCACGGCCGTGGCTCCCACCGCCACGCCGCCCAGGGCAACCACCGCCCCCAGCACGGCCAGGGCGGCCGCCCAAGCCACCCAGCGCAGCTGCAGGCGCTCCACCCCGGTGGCGCGGCGGAAGCGCACCACCAGCGACCCGGCCCCGGCCACCACGGCCAGGGTGGTGAACGCCAGGGCCAGCTGGTTGACCACCAGTAGGGCACCACTCTGGCCACGGACGTCGAACGGCCCACCGAGCACCTGATACTGGGGGTCCAGCGGCCCGCTGGCCACCGCCAGGGCCACCAGCAAGATGGCCGCGGCGGCCGCGGTGACCCGGGCCCACCAGCGCCAGCGGGGCGAGGGCAACGACCCGGTGGGGTGAGCAGCAGGACAAAGCTGAGCGCGGTCTGGGCGGTGACGACGGTGATGGAATAGTTCCGGGCCACGGCGTGGGCGGCGGGGAGGGCGCCGGGGCGGGCCAGCAGTCCGTAGGCGGCATAGGCCGGGGCCACGCCGCCCCAGGCCAGCGACAGCCCTAGGACCAGCAGCAGCCAGCCGACCGGGTGGCCGGGCCGGCGGCTGGCCAGGACCGCCCCGACCGTGGTCGCGCTCACCAGCGAAAGCACGGGGCCAAGGAGCGCGCCGAGGGTGAGCTGGGCCAGGTCGGGCCGCCGGCCTGGCGCGACAGGTGATCCAGCCAGGCGATCACCGGAATGCCGAGCATGGTCAGCGCCCACAGTGACCATGCCACCACACCCGGCCACCGGCGCGGTCGGGCGACTCGGGTTGCAGGGGTCAGGTTCACGGTCCTCGACGCATCTACGCTCCGGCTCTTGGACATCGGCATGAGCCTGGTCGGTCACGGGTCAGTGTGGCCGGCGTCCGTCCCGGGAGCGTTACGGTCCTTCGGTTGGAAGGCGCCGGGCTAGTTCTCCCACCGTGCAGGGAGCCGGTAGCGTCATTCCCACAGTCATTCCACCAGGCAGAACCCGCAAGACAGGAGGTGACCAGGCGGACGGGAGAGTCGACCTGACCAGCGTGAACGACACTAAATGCTATCCGGTGGACGGCTGCGAAGCGACTCATAATCGCTCGGTCGCAGGTTCGAGGCCTGCCTTTTCGCCACCGGAAGGGGCATGACCAGCAGAGGAAGCAACCTGCCGCATCGCCCCCGGATGGGTCGGCCGCCCATCGTCCGGGTCGGGGTGGCCGTAGGGTGCGGCGGGGTGGTTGGATGGCCTCGCCCTTTTCGTGTCGCGCCGCGCAGGAGGTGTCGGTGCCCGACGGGAGCGCGCCCGTCGGCGGGGTCGTCATCGTCGTCTGACGACCTCAGCGACCAAGCCCGCACAGCCAGCACGCGCCACCCTGGCGCTCGCCTCCGGGCGTCGCCGCAGCCGCGGGATCCCTGGTGTGCGCGGGCTCCGCGACCGTAAGGAGCCGACATGGAAGACCATCGGACCGACCATCGGACCGACCGCCTCGGCGTGCTGCTCGACCAGCTCGACCGTGCCCGCGAGATCACTCAGGCACGTCTGGACGGGCTGGCCTCGCCGGCGAGCCTCCCGGAAGGGGCGCCGCTGCCCCCAGGAAGGGCGACGGGCCGCTCACCGACGAGGAGTACCTGTGGGAGCCGGCGCCCGGCGCCTGGTCGATCCGCCGCCGCGGTGAGGCCATGAGCCCCAAGCCGTTCGGGCCGGGCGGGTGGCAGATCGACGACGCCCCCGGCGACCCCGACCCGACCCCGGGCACCACGATCGCCTGGCGGCTGGGGCACCTGCACTTGGACTTCGCCGGGACCTGGGAATGGACCTTCGGCGGACGGCGCCAGCCGCCCGCGGAACTGGTCGACTTCAGCCCCTCGGCCGCGGTGGCGCTGGCTCACGGACCATCGACGGCGCGGCGCTCAGGCCGGCGCCGTCGTCGCCAGTGCCCTCAAGATGGCCCACACCCGCCGCCCCTCCTGGTGGGTGTCGACCCCGACGGGCGAGTTCGACGCTGTCTGCCAGCATGCGCATTGCGTTGACTTCTTGCCCGGAGACGACGTGGACGGGATTGGTCGGGACCGGACGCACGGCAGGACGGTGACGGACACACCCGCGTGACCGGGTGGTCAGGCTCCTCCATCGGGCCAGCCGCGCCGGCTCCGGGCCGCTGCCGGCACCAGTGAGCGGACAAGTCCGCGCATGACACCACCAGGGTCAGTCATTCCAAGGGTCACGCCCGCTGCCACCGGTCATGGCCAGGATCATCACCGAATCACCGGGCAGTCTCACAATCATTCCACCGTGGGCAATCGGTCAAGGGTGGTCTCGGGTGCTGTAGGTGCCGCCTGCGACCGCAGCCAGAGCGACGCCCCCACGGGCTGCATGGTGTGGTCGACCACGGCCAGCAGCTCGGCGCTAAGAGCGTCCAGGTCGACCTGGTCCCGTAACCGCGCCGCGAACCCCTCCACGGTGCGGGCGGCGTTGTAGCGGCGCCGGTTGAAGCGCCGGTCGACCAGACCCTGCACCCGCCGGCGCAGTGGGGCGAAGGCGGCCGCCGCCGCCAACGTGGCAGCGGCCACGGCCAAGCTGCCTGAGCCTTGGACCAGGCGGCCGGCGGCCGGCACGATCAGCAGGTAGGGCACGACCAGCAGGGCGGTGACGACCGCGTAGGTGACGGTGCGGGAGACCAGCCGGTCCAGGTCCCACAGCCGGTAGCGCAGCACCGCCACGGCCACCGCCAGCGGGATGCACAGCACCATCGCGTACAAGATGGACGAGAGGACGGTGCTCTGCGGCGCGGCCGCCCCCGCCAGCAGCCCGGCCACCGCGGCGACGGCGCCGGCGGCGACCCAGCGCAGCTGCTGGCGCTCGACCCCGCTGGAGGACCGGAACCGCACCACCACACAGGCCAGCGACGCCACCATGGTGGCCGCCCAGAGCAGAGTGCCGGCGGCGACCAGCATGCCGGCCACAGCCCCAGCGGGCCCGCTCAGCCCGAACGGGTTGGCGATCGAGGTGTCCTCCAGCCGCGCCGGGGCGAGGCCGCCGCCCACCACCACCAGGGCGGCCGCGGCGATGCCGCTGGCCGCCACCGGCCGCCAGCGGGGTGAGCGCAGCCGTCCGTCGGGCACCAGCAGCGCCGGTAGGGTGACCCCCAGGACGGTCGCCGGCGCCCAGTGGAACTCCCCGCACACGGCGGCGACCTGGGCGGCCAGCGGCAGTGGGCGGTGCTCGGCGATGAGCTGGCCGAGCCACGCGTCCCCGGGAATGGCGAGGGACCAGACCAGCCCGGCGGCGGCGTACAGCCAGCCGATGGGGTTACCCGGCCGCCGCAGCGTCAGGACCAGCCCGAT
>JBJMHP010000026.1:0-12643 GCA_045807325.1 Actinomycetes bacterium
GACGCGCTCGACCAGCACGCGCCCGTACCAGGTCCTGTCGAAGACCGTCATTCCGCCCCAGCCCGGGAGCTGCGGCCAGAAGCGCCACAGGGAGTGGTGGCGCTTCTCGTCCGCGCTCGGCGCCGCGAACTGTGCAACGCGAACGTGACGGGCGTCGAGCGGGCTGACGAGCCGTTTGATCGCGCCGCCCTTGCCCGACGCGTCCCAGCCCTCGAACAGCACGCACACCGGCGGGCCGAGCCGCCCGTCGCCGAGCAGCCCGCCCAGGGTGAGCCGCAGCTCCAGCAGGCGGTTGGAGGCCGCCTCCAGCCGCGCCGCCTCCTCCTTGCGGCTCAGCTTCAGACTCAGGTCGAGCTCGTCCAGGCGCGTCATCGGCTGATCCTGGCAGCAGCCGCCCACAACCGGCAAGAGGGGAAGCTCACTGGCGCCGCAGCGCCGACAGGCTGAGGCCGGGGGCGATCCACTCCGGGTCCACGTGGAGGTCGAGCAGGGCGGGCCGGCCGGCCCCAAGGGCGCGGTCGAGGGCGGCCGGGAACGCCTCGGCGCCGGCGACCGCCTCGCCGGCGGCGCCGCAGGCCTCGGCCAGGGCCGGGAAGTCCGGGTTCTGCAGCTCGGTGGCGGTGACCCGGCCCGGGTAGGCGCGCTCCTGGTGCATGCGGATGGTGCCGTACATGCCGTTGTTGACCACCAGCACGACCACGTCCAGGCGGTGCTGGACGGCGGTGGCCAGCTCCTGGGCGGTCATCAGGAAGTCGCCGTCGCCGGCCACCGCGACCACGGTCCGCCGGGGGTGGACGACCTTGGCCGCCAGCGCCGCCGGGAGGGCGAAGCCCATGGCCCCGCTCTTGGGGGCCAGCTGGGTGCCGTGGCGCCGGAACTGGAAGTAGCGGTGCACCCAGACCGAGTAGTTGCCGGCCCCGCTGGCCACGATGGCGTCGTCGGGCAGGCGCTCGCGGAGGGTGGCCAGGGCCTGGCCGAGGTCGACCGGGGACGGGCCGGGGGCGGAGGCGCCGGGGGAGGCCGGGCCGGCCGGCCACGGCCGCACCCAGGCCAGGTAGTTGTCCCGGGCCGCCTGGGTCCAGGCCGCCCAGGCGTCGCCCGGGACCGGCGGGACCGAGCGCCAGGCGGCCAGGAACGGGCCGACGGCCGCGTTGACGGCCAGGTCCGGCTGGTACAGGCGGCCCAGCTCGCCCAGGCCGGGATGGACGTGGACCAGCCGCTGGCGGGGGACCGGGGCCTCCAGGAGCCGGTAGCCGCCGGTGGTGATCGCTCCCAGCCGCGGGCCCACCGCCACCAGCAGGTCGGCGGCCCGGACCCGCTCGGCCAGGGCCGGGTTGGCGCTCACCCCGAGGTCGCCGGCGTAGCTGGGGGAGCGGTTGTCGAGCACGTCCTGGGAGCGGAACGAGACCGCCACCGCCAGCCGGCTGGCCTCGGCCACGGTCTGGAGGTCGGCCGCGGCCGCCTGGGACCAGCCGGGCCCGCCGGCCACCACCAGCGGCCGCCTGGCCCCGCCGAGCAGCTCGCGCAGCCGGGCCAGGTCGGCCGGGGCGACCCCGGGGGCGACGGGCCGGACCGGTCGGGCGTCGCCCACCCGGGTGGTCGCGGTCAGCACGTCCTCGGGCAGGGCCAGCACCACCGGGCCCGGCCGGCCCGAGGTCGCCGTCCGCACCGCCCTGGCCAGCAGCTCGGGCAGCCGGTGGGGGTCGGCGGCCTCGGCCGCCCACTTGGCCATCGGCCCGAAGACGGCCGGCACGTCCAGCTCCTGGAACGCCTCCCGCCCGCGCACCGCCCGGCTCACCTGCCCGACCAGCAGCAGCATGGGGGCCGAGTCCTGGGCCGCGGTGTGCACCCCGACGCTGGCCTGGGTCGCCCCCGGGCCCCTGGTGACCAGGCAGACCCCCGGCCGGCCGGTGAGCTTGCCGTAGGCCACGGCCATGTTGGCCGCCGCCGCCTCGTGCCGGCAGGCGATCACCCGGGTCGGCCCGTCATGCAGGGCGTCCAGCACGGCCAGGAAGCTCTCCCCGGGGACGCAGAAGGCGGCGTCGATCCCGTTGGCCCGCAACTGGTCGACGACCACCTGGCCGCCCGTTCGGTCTCCCATGCGGCGGACGATAGCAGGGCTCCTGGCACCGGGACGTCGACCGAGACGCGGATCCGGTTGGCGGCCAGCCGCTGCTGCACGGTGGCCACGGCCTTGCCGCGCTCGCCGAACTGGACCGGGAGCACCCCGGCCCGGGGCCGGCCGGGTTGCCCCGGCTTTGGGGTTGGCTAGTCCCGGACCAGTTTGCGGTAGGTGACGCGGTGGGGGCGGGTGGCCTCGGGGCCGAGGCGGCGGACCTTGTCGGCCTGGTAGTCGGCGAAGTTGCCCTCGAACCAGGCCACCCGGCTGTCGCCCTCGAAGGCGAGCATGTGGGTGGCGATCCGGTCCAGGAACCAGCGGTCGTGGCTGATCACGACCGCGCAGCCGGGGAAGTCGAGCAGGGCGCTCTCCAGCGAGCGCAGGGTGTCGACGTCCAGGTCGTTGGTCGGCTCGTCCAGCAGGAGCAGGTTCCCGCCCTCGCGCAGGGTCAGGGCCAGGTTGAGCCGGTTGCGCTCGCCGCCGGACAGCGCCCCGACCGGCTTCTGCTGGTCGGTGCCCTTGAACCCGAAGGTGGCGACATAGGCCCTTGTCGGCATGTCGCGTCCCCCGACCCGGAAGTGGTCCAGCCCGCCTGAGACGGCCTCGAACACGGTGTGGGACGGGTCGAGGCGGGCCCGCTCCTGGTCCACGTAGGCCAGCCGCACCGTCGGGCCCAGCCGTAGCTCGCCGCCGTCCGGAGGCTCCTGGCCGCAGATGAGCTTGAACAGGGTGGTCTTGCCGGCGCCGTTGGCCCCGATGACCCCGACGATGCCGCCCCGGGGCAGGCTGAACGACAGGTCGTCGATCAGCAGCCGGTCGCCGTAGCCCTTGGCCAGCCCGGTCGCCTCCACGACCACGTCGCCGAGCCGGGGACCGGGGGGGATCTGGATCTCGTCGAAGTCGACCGGCCGCTCCAGCTCGGCCTCGGTGGCCAGCTCCTCGTAGCGCCGCAGCCGGGCCCGGCCCTTGTCGTGGCGGCCCCTGGTGCCAGCCCTGACCCATTCCAGCTCCCGGTCCAGCACCCGCCGGCGGCCGGCCGAGGCCCTGGCCTCGGCGGCCAGCCGGGCCGCCTTGGTCTCCAGGTACGTCGAGTAGTTGCCCTCGTACGGGTAGGCCCGGCCCCGGTCCAGCTCCAGGATCCAGCCGGCCACGTTGTCGAGGAAGTAGCGGTCGTGGGTGACGGCCAGGACCGTTCCCGGGTAGGCGGCCAGGTGCTGCTCCAGCCACTGCACGCTCTCGGCGTCCAGGTGGTTGGTGGGCTCGTCGAGCAGGAGCAGGTCCGGTCGCGACAGCAGCAGCCGGCACAGCGCCACCCGGCGCCGCTCCCCGCCCGACAGGGTGGTGACGTCCGCGTCCCCCGGCGGCAGCCGCAGGGCGTCCATGGCCATCTCCAGCTGGGCGTCCAGGTCCCAGGCGTTGGCCGCCTCGATGGCGTCCTGGACCTTGGCGTACTCCTCCAGCAGCCGGTCCATCTCGTCCGGGCCGGCCTCGCCGAGGCGCAGGCTCAGCTCCTCGAACCGGGCCAGCAGGGCCCGCGTGGAGGCCACGCCCTCCTCGACGTTGCCGAGCACGTCCTTGGCCGGGTCGAGGACCGGCTCCTGGAGCAGGATCCCCACGGTGGCTCCCGGGGCCAGGGTGGCCTCGCCGTTGGAGGCCGTCTCCAGCCCGGCCATCAGCTTGAGCACGGTCGACTTGCCGGCCCCGTTGGGGCCGACCACGCCGATCTTGGCCCCCGGCAGGAAGGCCAGGGTCACGTCGTCGAGGATCAGCTTGTCCTGGTGCGCCTTGCGCACCCGCTGCATCACGTAGATGTACTTGGTCACGGCGGGCATTCTACGGGCCGGTGAACGAAGACCTCAGGAGAGGAGACGCGATGCATCCGGCGCTCGAGCAGGTCGACTGGGAGCAGGAGGGCAAGGCGGTGGTGGAGCTGCTTCGGGCCCTGGTCCGCTTCGACACCACCAACCCGCCCGGCAACGAGGCCGAGTGTGTCCAGTTCCTGGCCGACACCCTGCGCGGGGCCGGGGTCGAGCCCGAGGTCCTGGCGGCGGCGCCGGGCCGGGCCAACCTGGTCGCCCGCCTGCCCGGCGGCGACGGGGCGCAGGCCCCGCTGCTGCTGAACGGCCACGTGGACGTGGTCGCGGCCGAGGCCGGTCGCTGGCGCCACCCGCCGTTCGCCGGCGAGGTCCACGACGGGGCCATCTGGGGCCGGGGAGCGGTCGACATGAAGCAGATGGTGGCCATGAGCGTGGCCACCGTCGGGCTGCTGGCCCGGCTCGGGCTGCCGCTGCGGCGCCACCTCAAGCTGGCCGCGGTGGCCGACGAGGAGGCCGGCTGCGCCCTGGGCAGCGCGTGGCTGGTCGACCACCACCCCGACAAGGTGCGGGCCGGGCACGCCCTCGGGGAGGTCGGCGGGGCCACCTTCTACCTGGGCGGCCGGCCCTTCTATCCCGTTCAGGTGGCCGAGAAGGGGATCGCCTGGCTGCGGGCCAGCGTCACCGGCGCCACCGGGCATGGCAGCATCCCCCGCGACGACAACGCCGTGGTCCGGCTGTCGGAGTTCCTGGCCAGGGTCGGGCGGCGCCGGCTGCCGGTGCACGCCTCCCACGAGGTCCGCCGGATGTTCGAGGCGCTGGCCGGACTGCAGGGCCGGGCCGGCCGGGCGGCGCTGCCCCTGCTGCTCCACCCCCGCTGGTCCAGCGTGGTCCTGCGTCGCGGGGTGCGCGACCCCGGGTTGGCCCGGCTGCTGAGCGCCCTGCTGCGCAATACGGTCAGCCCGACCGTGGTGCATGCCGGCAGCCAGGTCAACGTCATCCCCGGCCGGGCCGAGGCCGAGCTGGACGGCCGCATCGCCGTCGGCTCCAGCGAGGGCGAGCTGCTGGCCGAGCTGCGGGCCCTGGCCGGCCCCGGGATCGAGCTGGAGCTGCTGGCCCCGAGCCGGCCGCCGACCGTGACCCCGCCAGGGGACGAGCTGTTCGACGTGGTGGCCGGGGTGGTGGCCGAGCATCATCGGGGCTCGGTGGCCGTGCCCACGGTCACGCCCGGGTTCACCGACGCCAAGTTCTGGTCCCAGCTGGGCACCGCCTGCTACGGCTTCGCCCCGGTACGCCTGGAGCCAGGCGACGGCGACTTCGCCGCCATGTTCCACGGCGACGACGAGCGCGTCCCGGTGGCCGGCCTCCAGGCCGGACTGCGCATGCTGGCCGACACCGTCGCCCGGCACTGCCTGCGATGACCTGGGTGGCGGCTACCGCAACCGGGTCTGGGCGGTGCGGGTCGGCGGGCGCCGCTGCGCGGCCAGGGACCCGGGTCTGCTGACCGCGGAGCGCGGCGGCGACGTGGACCTGCGCCGGATGCCGGCCGAGGTGGTGGCCATGTGCCGGGCCGCCTGGTCGGCCCTGGCCTGCGCCGCGAACGCGGTCGTGCACGGCGACCCGGCCCCCAGAACCTGGGCCTGCGCGGGCCCCAGGTCGGGATCCTGGACTGGGACGAGAGCCGGGTCGACCGCCCCGAGCTCGACCTGGCCTGGCTGCCCCTGGACCGGCTCGGCCCCGGCGGGAACCGGCCCGCACCGCCGCCGAGGCCTGGGAGGTCGCCAACGGCTGGACCGTCGAACCCGACCACGCCCACCGCCGCCTCACCACGGCCCCCGAACACTGATCGCCGCGGTGGGTGGTGCACGGCCTGGAACGCCCATCACACGCCGGGACCTGACCCCCACGCCGGGACCTGACCCACCCGGGGCTGTGGACAAGCCCGCCCATCCCGCCCCGTTGGGCTACCCTCCCGAAATCGGGGGCCCCAGCATCGGGCGCCGGGGTTTCGGTGTGCGCGGAGCCGGCGGCGAGGGCCGGGTGCCGACGGCGAGGAGGCCGAGGAGCCAATGAGTGAACGCGCGACGGCCAGCTTCGACATCACCACCTGGGACGAGGAGCCCTACGACGAGCGGGACGGGGTCAGGCTGTCGCGCACCCGGGTGGTCAAGGCGTTCCGGGGGGAGATCGAGGGGGAGAGCACGGCCGAGCTGCCGAGCGGGCAGGTCCGGATCGACAACCTGCCCGACGGCGGGCACGTGCTCACTCTCGACTACGAGCTGGGCTGACCGGGGCGGTTGGCCAGCGCCGTGGCCGCCATGGTGAGGTACTCGAGCAGGGGGGCGGCCAGCTCGGGGGGCAGGTCCAGGTCCTGGACCGCGGCGGTCATGTGGCGCAGCCAGGCGTCGCGCTCGGCCGGGCCGATGGCGAAGGGGGCGTGACGCATACGCAGGGCCGGGTGGCCGCGGCGGTCGCTGTAGGTGTGGGGGCCGCCCCAGTACTGCATCAGGAACAGCCGCAGCCGCTCCTCGGCCCCGGACAGGTCCGGCTCGGGGTACAGGGGGCGCAGGACCGGGTCGGTGGCCACCCGCCGGTAGAAGCCGGCGACCAGCCGCCGGAAGGTCGGCTCGCCCCCGACCGCCTCGTAGAAGCTCGTCGCCTGGGTCATGGGCCCATGATGCCGGCACCGCCCGACCGGCCGCCGCCGCCGACCCAGCAGAACTTGACGATCCAGAAAAATCGGGGGTGTGCGCACCACCGATGACTGGTTATCTTTAGCTATGTCATTGGCCCCCCCTCTGGTTCCCTTCGAGGAGTTGCAACGCACCTTCGCCGCCCGGTACCCGGCGAGCGATCCGCTCGACCTCGGGGAGGGCACGGTGGTGGTGCTGCCGAGCCTGAGCTTCCCCACGGCCGAGCTGCGCAAGATCGTCGGCATCGGCTACTACGAGGAACGGCTGCTGTTCCTGCTGCTGCTGCTGCGCCGGCCCGCGGTCAAGATCGTCTACCTGACCTCGATGCCGGTCGAGGAGGCGGTGGTCGACTACTACCTGAGGTTCCTGCCCGACCCGGCGGGGGCGCGGGCGCGGCTGCACATGCTGGCCGCCGGCGACCCCGCCCCCCGGTCGCTCACCGCCAAGCTGCTCGACCGGCCCGGGCTCCTGGACCGGGTCCGTGAGCTGTGCGAGGGCCCCGGCGGGGCCTTCGTCCAGCCGTTCAACGTCACCGCCAGCGAGCAGGAGCTGGCCGAGCGGCTCGGCCTGCCCCTGTACGGGCCGCCGGCCGCCCTGGCCGGGCTCGGCTCCAAGACCGGCTCCCGGCGGGTGGCCCGCCTGGCCGGGGTGCCGGTGCTGGACGGCGCCGAGGACCTACGCTCGGTCGAGGCGGTCGAGGCTGCCGCCCGGCGGCTGCGCCAGCGGCCCGTCCCCCCGGTGGGGGCGGTGGTCATCAAGCTCAACGACGGCTTCTCCGGCCAGGGCAACGCCGTGGTCGACCTGGCCGGCCTGAACGGCTCGCTGCAGGACTCGCCGGTGGTGTTCTGCGCCGAGGAGGAGTCGTGGCCGTCGTTCGCGGCCAAGATCGCCGCGGGCGGCGCGGTCGTGGAGGAGCTGCTGGACGTGCCCGGGATGGTCTCCCCGAGCGTGCAGCTGCGCATCCTGCCCGGCGGGCAGCCGCTGGTCCTGTCCACCCACAGCCAGGTCCTCGGCGGCCCCAACCGCCAGGTCTACCTGGGCTGCCGGTTCCCGGCGGACCCGGCCTACCGGGGCGACATCCGGGCCGCGGCCGAGAAGGTCGGCCGGGTCCTGGCCGACCGCGGGGTCATCGGCTACTTCGGGGTCGACTTCTTCGTGGTGCCCGACGACAGCCGCGAGCGGGTCTTCCTGGCCGAGATCAACCTCCGGGTGGGCGGCACCACCCACCCCTTCGGCATGGCCTGGCTGGTCACTGACGGCCGCTACGACCCGGCCAGCGGCCACCTGATGGCCGGCGGCCGGGCCAAGTCGTACCTGGCCACCGACAACCTCAAGTCGGCGTCGCTGATCGGCTGCCAACCCGAGGAGGTCATCGACCGGGTCGCCCGCCTCGGCCTGGCCTACGACCACGGCCGGCGCACCGGCGCCACCCTGCACCTGCTGGGGGCGCTGCGCCAGTACGGGAAGATGGGCGTGACCTGCATCGGCGACACCGAGGAGGAGGCCAGGGAGCGCTACCGCGAGGTGGTCGCGGCGCTCACCTGACTCCGATGTTTGCCGACCGACTGGCGGGTGTAGCGTAGCTGTCCCAGCAGCCGAGCCCGAGGAGGACGGCCATGAGCGATGGCACGACCCGCGTCGAGGACGAGGACATCGTCACCAGCTGGCGGGAGGATGCCAAGGGCGCCGGCTCGGCGCCGACGGCCACCGTGGCCGACCCGCAGGACGCCGACGGCACCGACGGTGACGGCACCGACGGGGCCGACGGCGACAGCGGCGGCGGCGGAGACGCCGACGGCACCGACAGCGGCGAGGGCGGCGGCGGCGACACCACCGACGGCACCGACGGCGGCGAGGGCGGCGGCTTCGGCGGCGACGGCACCGACACCACCGACAGTGGCAGCGGCGGCATGGGCGGCGATGGCACCGACACCACCGACCGCTAGCATCCCCGCGATCGAGCGTTGCGCCGGCGACCCGGCGGCCTTCGTCCGCGACCACTGGGCCAGGGCCCCGCTGCTGCGGCGCGGGGCCGGGCCCGGCGGGTTCGACGACCTGCTGTCGCTGGACGACGTCGACCGGATCCTGTCCACCACCGCACCCCGGTTCCCGTACTTCCGGATGGTCAAGGACGGCAAGCCGCTGCCGCCCTCGGCCTACACCAAGTCGGGCCGGATCGGCTCGGTGCCGCTGTCCGACCTGGCCGACCCGGGCCGGATCTTTGACCAGTTCCACGGCGGGGCCACCATCGTGCTCCAGGGGCTGCAGCGCTTCTGGGCGCCGCTGACCGCCTTCTCCCGCGACCTGGAGCTGTTCCTGACCCATCCGGTCCAGGTCAACGCCTACCTGACCCCGCCGGCCTCGCGCGGGCTCGGCGTCCACCACGACACCCACGACGTGTTCGTCCTCCAGGTCCACGGCCGCAAGCTGTGGCAGGTGTGGGACGCAGCCGTGCCGTTCCCCCTCGGCCACCAGACCAAGCTGCCGCCGGGCGCCGAGGCGCCCACCGAGCCGCCCCTGGTCGAGGCCGAGCTGGCCCCGGGTGACTGCCTGTACGTGCCCCGCGGCTTCCGCCACGCCGCCCGGACCGCCGAGGACGCCTCGCTGCACCTGACCGTGGGCATGCTGGCCTACAACTGGAACGACCTGCTGCGCGAGGTGCTGGACCTGGCCGCCGAGGAGACCTGGTTCCGCGAGGGACTGCCGGTCGGGTTCGCCGAGGACCCGGCGGCCCTGGAGGCCAGCCTGGCCGAGCGGGTGGCCGAGCTGCGCCGCTTCCTCGACAAGGTCGACCTGACCCGGGTCGCCGCCCGGGCGGTCAACCGCTTCTGGGCCAACCGGCCACCGTCGCTCCGGGGGCAGCTACGCCAGCTCCTCAGCCTGGAGGAGCTGGACGACACCACCGTCCTGGCCCGCCGCCCCGGGGCCGTCGCCCGGCTGCGGGCGGCCGGCGACCGGCTGGAGCTGCTGCTGGGGGACCGCACCCTGACCATGCCGGCCAGCCTGGAGCCGGCCCTGCACCAGGTCCTGGACGCCGACCGCCTCACCCCGGCCGACCTGGCCGGCCACCTGGACGGGCCGAGCCGGCTGGTGCTGGCCCGCCGGCTGGTCCGCGAAGGGCTGCTGCAGCCGACCGCCGTTGGCTGAGGCGCTCCCCTGCGCGACCCTGTCGCGGGCCCTGGAGGAGCCGCTGTACGGCACCGCCTCCGTGGTCCGGGGCTGGGTGCTGCTCGAGCAGCCGGGGCCGTGGGGCGTGGACGCGGTCACCGAGAGCCGCCTGGACCGCGACCTGGCCCGGGCCCTGCAGCGGGCGGCCGCCGCCGCCCACCTGCGGCTGCTGCTGATCCGCCGGCCGGGCCGCCCGGGGGGTCCGGGGGACCGCCGGGGGGGTCCCCCGGCGGATCGGGAGGCGAGCCGGTCGTCGGCGTGCTTCGTGGCCCACACCAGCCGGCAGGGCCGCTGGCTGGAGCGGCGGCGCCTGCACGACCCGGCCGAGCTGCTGGAGCTGGACATGGCCAGGGTGGTGGCCGGCGAGCGGCCCCGCTTCGGCGAGGAGGCCACCGAGCCCGTCTACCTGGCCTGCACCAACGGCCGCCACGACCGCTGCTGCGCCACCTACGGGCGGCCGCTGGCCCTGGCCCTGCAGGCCAGCCACGGGGAGCTGGTCTGGGAGAGCTCCCACGTGGGCGGCGACCGGTTCGCCGGCAACCTGGTCTGCCTGCCCGACGGCCACTACTTCGGCCGGGTCGGGCCGGCCGACGCCGAGCGGGTGGTCGGCCTGCACCGCAAGGGCACCATCGACCTCGACCACTGGCGGGGCTGCTGCATCGACCCCCCGGTCGTCCAGGCCGCCGAGTGGTTCGCGCGCCACCGCACCGGCCTGGCCAACTTCGACGACCTGGTCCTGGACGGCCGCGGCCGCCTCGAGGGCGGCGTGGACGCGGTCCGGTTCCGGCTGCCCGACGGCGCCCGGCTGCGGGTGGTGCTGCGGGCCACCCGGGACGCCGACCCCCGGCCGCTGACCTGCCACAGCACCCACCCGGAGTCGCCGCTGGTCTTCAGCCTGCTCGAGCTGGCCGCCGACCCCGGCCAGGGCTAGGGAAGAGACAGCCCGGGCCCGAGCTGACATGCGGCGGCGATGGCGGCCAGCTCGGGCTCGGGCGGGTAGTCGCCGTCGCGCTCGACGCCGCCGGCCACGCAGAGCCTGGGACGAGTTGTTACCGGCCGGTAAGCCGCCGTTCACGGGGCCGGGCTGCCACCATGGCGCCGGCCCGCCGAACGACCCGAGGAGCACCGATGCCCGACCGCTACGCCGCCTACCCGAGCCTGGAGCTGGAACGGCCCGCCGAGGGGGTCCTGCGGGTGGTGATGTCCGCCCCGGGACGCCTGAACGCGGCCGGCCACCAGATGCACCGCGACCTGGCCGGCATCTGGGCCGAGATCGACCGCGACCCCGAGGTGCGGGCGGTCGTGGTCCGCGGGGCCGGGGACGCCTTCTCGGCCGGCGGCGACATCGACCTGGTCGCCGACATGGCCGACGACTTCGAGGTCCGGGTCCGCGTCCTGCGCGAGGCCCGCGACCTGGTCTACAACCTGCTCAACTGCTCCAAGCCGGTGGTGTCGGCCATGGCCGGCCCGGCGGTCGGGGCCGGGCTGGTCGTCGGGCTGCTCGCCGACGTGTCGATCGCGGCCCGCTCGGCCCGGATCATCGACGGCCACACCCGCCTGGGGCTGGCCGCCGGCGACCACGCCGCCATCGTCTGGCCGCTGCTGTGCGGGCTCGCCAAGGCCAAGTACTACCTGCTGCTCTGCGATCCCGTGAGCGGCGAAGAGGCCGAGCGCATCGGCCTCGTGTCGCTGGCGGTGGACGGCGAGCAACTGCTGCCCAAAGCCTACGACATTGCGGACCGGCTGGCGCAGGGCAGCCAGACGGCGATCCGCTGGACCAAGTATTCGCTGAACAACTGGCTGCGGCAGGCCGGGCCGGCCTTCGACACCTCGCTGGCGCTCGAGTTCATGGGCTTCGCCGGCCCCGACGTGCAGGAAGGCATCGCATCGCTGCGCGAGCGCCGCCCACCCAAATTCCGCTGAAGGATCCGCCATGAAGAAGATCGTTGCTTCCCTGCTGCTCGCCGGCGCCGCGCTGTCCGCGCAGGCGGCCAATGCACCCGTCACGGTACAAGGCGCCTGGGCGCGGCCCATCGTGCCGGGCCAGCAGTCCAGCGGCGCCTACATGACGCTGCTCGCCTCCGAGCCGCTCACGCTGCTGGGGGGCGAGTCGCCCGCCGCCGGGATCATCGAGATCCACCAGATGAAGATGGAGGGCGACATCATGAAGATGCGGGCGGCGGAGAACCTGCCCCTGGTGCCTGGCAAGCCGTTGCAGCTCGCGCCCGGCGGCTACCACTTCATGCTGATGGACCTGCAGGACCCGTTCAAGGCCGGCACGCAGATCCCGTTCACGCTGCGCTTTCGCGACGCCAAGGGCAAGGTCAGCACGCTGCAGCTGCGCCTGCCGGTGCAGATGATCCCGCCGCGCGAGGCCCGACACTAGCGACGCTCGTCACTAGTCGCCGCGCAGGCGCGCCTTCGGGTAAGCTGCCAGCACGACAACGGACTAGGGGAACGCAGCCATGAGCGACAACGGCAACTTCGGGTTCGCGAAACTCGTCCCCGGATTCGATTTCCTGCAGAACCTGGCGAAGGGGGCTTCGCAAAGCATTCCGCAGATGCCCCACCTGTCCAACTGGGTGGCGCCGACCCTCAACGTCGAGGAACTGGAAAAGCGCATCGCCGAACTCAAGGCCGTGCAGTTCTGGCTCGAGCAGAACGGGCGGGCGCTGTCCGCGACCATCCAGGCGCTCGAAGTGCAGAAGATGACGCTGGCCACGCTGGAAGGCATGAACTTCAGCATGGGCGAGCTGGCCAATTCGCTGCAGCTCAAGACCACCGAAGCGATGGAGAGCGGCGCCCGCAGGATGGGCGAGGCAGCCGAAGCGGCAGCCAGCGCCGTCAGC
>JBJMHP010000027.1:0-5915 GCA_045807325.1 Actinomycetes bacterium
CGACCGGTCGGCCGAGCCGGAGTGCAGCAGCAGGACCGCCGGCCCCTGCCCCTCGTCGGTCACCGGGATGGGGTGGCCGTCGGGGCCCGGCACGAGCAGCTCGCGGCCGGCCGGGGCGGCGCCAGGCGCCACCGGCGGCTCGTACAGCACCATCCCGCCGAACGCCGACGACGCAGCCAGGGCGCTCTCCAGGGCCACCACCGCCCCTGAGGAGTGGCCGACCAGCAGCGGCCTCCCCCCGACCGCGGCGCCACCGCGAGCACGTCGCCGACCTCGGCGGCCATCGCGTCGGCCCCGGCCGGCGCCGCGTCGGCGTGGCCGCCGCGGTAGGTCCAGCGGTCGAAGCGCACGACCCGGAAGCGCCCGGCCAGCGCCGCCGCCACCCCGGCCCAGGACGACCGGTCGGCCGAGCCGGCGTGCAGCAGCAGGACAGCCGGCCCCCGGCCCTGCTCGGTCACCGGGATCGGCTGGCCATCGGCCCCGGCCACCAGGACCTCACGGCCGGCCGCGGCGGCGCCGCCACCCACCGGCGCCCCGGGAAGCAGCCGCCGGACCAGCGGGCGCAGCAGCCGCCGGGGCCGCCGGCTCATCCGCCGGGGGCCTGGCGGGACGCCCGGTGCAGCGGCACCGGGTCGGTCACACCCTTGAGCGGCACCGGTCCGATGGGCTCGAAGGCGACCTGGCCGTCGGCGCACTCGGCCACCACCTGGTCGGAGACCAGCACCTGGCCGGGGCCGGCGTGGCCGGCGATCCGGGCGGCCAGGTTGACGGTGCGGCCGAAGTAGTCGCCGTCCTGGAACACCACCGGCCCGGCGTGCAGGCCGACATGGGCCGGGGGCAGGCCGGCCTGCGGGGTCCGCTCGACCATCTCCAGGGCCGCCACCACCGCCCGGCCGGGCCGCCGGAACCGGTCGCTCATCTGCGAGGCCGCCTGCCGCATCTGCTGCTCGTCCATGCCCGAGGCCAGCAGCGGCCCCTCGACGTGGTCGTGGTAGAACTCCGGCTCGGCCTGGGCGCAGGCGTCCACCAGCCGCACCCGCCGCACGTCCCCCAGCCCGTAGCGCCCCTCCCCGTCGGCGGGCCGCAGGATCCCCAGCTCGACCAGCCGCCCCACCCGCTCCGGGGCCACCCGGGCCCGCGCCGCCAGCTCCACCTCGGTGAAGGAAGACTCCTCCATCGCCATCCCTCTCGCGCCGCCAGCTGTTCCGGAAAAGTCTAGGACGGCGCGGGTTGGGCGGTTCCGCTCCTGGCTACGATGAGACCATGACCGCCAAGGAGCGCTACGGTGCCGGACGGATCGTCGTCGCCGACCCCGACCCGGCGTGGGCGGCCATGTTCGAGCGCGAGCGGGCCCGGGTCCAGGAGGCCCTGGGCCCGATCGTGGTCACCGTCGAGCACGTCGGCAGCACGGCCGTGCCCGGCCTGGCCGCCAAGCCGATCATTGACCTGCTGGTCGGCGTCCGGAGCCTGCCCGAGGCCCGGACCTGCTGCGTCGAGCCGCTGCAGGCGCTCCGCTACCGGTACATGGCCGAGTACGAGGCCTGGCTGCCGGGCGAGATGCTGTTCCGCAAGGGCCCGCCCGGCCCCTGGACCCACCACGCCCACCTGATGGAGCCGACCTGCCCCCGCTGGGAGGAGTTCACCCTGGTCCGCGACTACCTGCGCCGCCACCCCGAGGTGGCGAGCGCGTACGCTGACCTCAAGCGGGCGCTGGCGCTGGTGTTCGAGGACGACATCGCCGGCTACCGTACCGCCAAGGCGCCCTTCATCGAGGCGGTCATCGCCAGGGCGCGAGCGGAACGTTGACGGGTCGGACGGCGTGAGCGAGCCGGTGGAGGCTGGAGTGGGCGAGGGCGAGCGGCTGGACGTGCGCAAGACCTACAAGCTGTACATCGGGGGCCAGTTCCCACGCACCGAGTCGGGCCGGTCCTATCTGGTCTGCGACGACAAGGGCAGGCCGTGGGCCAACGCCTGCCGGGCGTCGCGCAAGGACGTCCGCGACGCCGTCCAGGCGGCCCGCAAGGCGGTCCCGGGCTGGAGCGGGGCCACCGCCTACAACCGCGGCCAGATCCTGTACCGGGTGGCCGAGATGCTGGAGGGGCGGCGCGAGCAGTTCGTCGACCAGGTGGCCAGGTCCGAGGGGGCCACCCGGCGGGCCGCCGCCGAGGCGGTGGACAAGGCGGTCGACCGCTGGGTGTGGTACGCCGGCTGGGCCGACAAGCTGGCCCAGGTGTTCGGGTCGGCCAACCCGGTGGCCGGGCCCTACTTCAACTTCTCGGTGCCCGAGCCCACCGGGGTGGTCGGGGTGGTGGCGCCGGCCGGCTCGTCGCTGCTCGGGCTGGTGTCGCGGCTGGCCGCGGTGATCGTGTCCGGCAACACCGCCGTGGTCGTCGCCTCCGAGACCCGGCCCCTGCCCGCCATCACCCTGGCCGAGGTCCTGGCCACCAGCGACCTCCCGGGCGGGGTGGTGAACCTGCTCACCGGGTTCGCCGCCGAGCTGGCCGGCCCCCTGGCCTCCCACATGGACGTGGACGCCCTGGACCTGGCCGGCCTGGACCTGGCCCTGTACCGGGAGGCCGAGCTGGCCGCGGCCGAGAACGTCAAGCGGGTCGTCCCCCCGGTCAAGCTGTCGGTCCGCGACTGGCTGTCGGACGCCAAGGGCCAGGACCCCTACTGGATCGCCGCGTTCCTGGAGACCAAGACGGTCTGGCACCCGATCGGGGTGTGAATATCGGGGGATCGTCTCGATCCCCTCGGGTAGCATTGCCGGATACGGCACCCGGACCGCCGGCGAAGCCATCGCCGGCGGCAGACAGAGAGGCTTGCTCAGTGCCCACCGACCCCATGGACAGCATCGTCAACCTGGCCAAGCGCCGCGGATTCGCCTTCCAGTCGAGCGAGATCTACGGGGGGATCCGTTCGAGCTACGACTATGGTCCGCTCGGGGTGGAGCTGAAGAACAACATCAAGCGGGCCTGGTGGCGCTCGATCGTGCAGCTGCGCGACGACGTGGTCGGCCAGGACGCGGCCATCATCATGGCCCCGCGGGTCTGGGAGGCCTCCGGCCACCTGGAGTCGTTCTCCGACCCCCTGGTGGAGTGCACCAACTGCCACCAGCGCTTCCGCGAGGACCACCTGATCGAGGCGTTCGAGGCCAAGCACGGCCGCCCCCCCGTGGAGGGCGAGCTGCGCTGCCCCAACTGCGGCGGCGGGCCGTTCACCGACCCCCGCAACTTCAACCTGATGTTCAAGACGTTCATGGGGCCGGTCGAGGACGCCTCGGCCGTGGTCTGGCTGCGCCCGGAGACGGCCCAGGGGATCTTCGTCGACTTCCCGATCATCCAGCAGGTCAGCCGCAAGAAGATCCCGTTCGGGATCGCCCAGATCGGCAAGGCGTTCCGCAACGAGATCACCCCGGGGAACTTCATCTTCCGGACCCGCGAGTTCGAGCAGATGGAGCTCGAGTTCTTCGTCGAGCCGGGCACCGACCAGGAATGGCACCAGCGCTGGATCGACCTGCGCCGGGACTGGTACCTGGACCTGGGGCTGCGCGAGGAGAACGTGCGCCTGCGCGAGCACGGCCCCGAGGAGCTGGCCCACTACGCCAAGCGGGCCGTCGACATCGAGTACAAGTTCCCGTTCGGCTGGTCGGAGCTGGAGGGGATCGCCAACCGGGCCGACTTCGACCTGTCCCAGCACCAGAAGTTCTCCGGCCAGGACCTCACCTACCACGACCAGGAGACCGACACCCGCTACATCCCGTACGTGGTCGAGCCGTCGGCCGGGGCCGACCGGTCGGCCCTGGCCTTCCTGGTCGACGCCTACCGGGAGGAGGAGGCGCCCACCGCCTCGGGCGGGACCGAGAAGCGCACCGTGCTGCGCTTCGACCCCCGCCTGGCCCCGATCAAGGTGGCCGTGCTGCCCCTGTCGCGCAACGAGCAGCTCAACCCGATGGCCCGGGAGATCGCCGCGCCCCTGCGTGAGCGCTGGATGATCGACTACGACGACGCCCGCTCGATCGGCCGCCGCTACCGCCGCCAGGACGAGATCGGCACGCCCTTCTGCGTCACCGTCGACTTCGACTCCCTCCAGGACCGGGCGGTCACCGTCCGCGACCGCGACACCATGACCCAGGACCGGGTCGGGGTGGACCGGCTCGTCGCCTACCTGGAGGACCGGCTCCCCAGGTAGCCGAAGGTGGCCGTCCTCGCCGTCCTGTCCCTGGGCCCGGACGCGGGCACCGGGGTGGGGTCCGGTGGGCCGGAGGGCCAGCTCGCCGCGGGCGTGGCCTCAGGGACC
The DNA here is from genome assembly GCA_045807325.1 of Actinomycetes bacterium. GTDB lineage: Bacteria > Actinomycetota > CALGFH01 > CALGFH01 > CALGFH01 > CALGFH01. The sequence goes on from JBJMHP010000027.1 coordinate 4,300, forward strand.
CCGCCCGGTCTCGACCCGCTCGACCTTGCCCTGGTCAGGGGCGAGGCGGTGTTCGAGGCCATGCGGGTCCACGGCGGCCGGCCGTTCCGGCTGCGGGCCCACCTGGCCCGCCTGGCCGCCTCGGCCGGCGCCGTCGACCTGCCCCTCCCGGGCGGCCTGGAGGACCTGGCCGGCCGGGCCGTCGCCGCAGCCGGCGGTGGCGACGCGGTCCTGCGCCTGATCTGCACCAAGGGCCCGGAGGGGACCGGGGCCGGCGGGCCGGCGGCGTTCGCGATCTGCACCGACATCCCGGCGACGTTCGAGGAGGAACGGCGCCGCGGGCTCCGGCTGGTCCTGCTCACCACCGCCACCGACCCGCTGCTCAGGGCGGCGTCGCCGTGGCTGCTGCCCGGGGTCAAGACCATCAGCTACGCGGTCAACATGGCCGCCCAGCGGGAGGCCAGGGCCCGCGGGGCCGACGACGCCGTCCTGGTCGGGCTGGGCGGCGAGCTGCTGGAGGCGCCCACGGCCAACCTCTGGTGGCGCATCGGCGACACCCTCCACACCCCCTCCCTGGACCTCGGCATCCTGGCCGGCATCACCCGAGCCGTCCTCCAGCACGATCTCGCCCCGGGCCTCGGCCTCAAGGTCCTGGACGGCGTGTTCACCGCCGAGGACCTGGCCGCCGCCGACGAGGCGTTCCTCTCCAGCTCGACCCGGGAGATCATGCCCGTGGCCGAGGTCGACGGCGCCCCCATCGCCACCGGCGACCCCGGCCCGACCGCCGCCGCCCTCCAGTCGGCCCTGCGCGCCCTCGCCACCAGCGGCGCCTCCTGAGCGGCACCGTCAGCGGAACGCCACCACCCTCACGCCCAGATCGAGGGTCGTCCAGGCGCGGTCGTCGGTCACCGCCGACAGGTCGAGGCGAATGGCGGTGGCCAGGCGGCACCCGCAGTCCCAGGTACCCGAGCCTCGCCGGCGGCGCGCCCACATTCCGCTCAAGGAGCCGGCGGCAGGTTGTGGAAAGCCCGGGGCGGCGACCCGACGCAATCCGCAGGCAGGCCGTACCGTGGGGGGATGCGGTTGGGGTGGGAGCGGTCGCCGTCGGGGTGGCGCTGGCTGGGGTTGGGCGCGGCGGTGACCGTGCTGGTGGTCCTGCCTGGGCTGGTGGCGGCGGTGCCGGCCTCGGACCGGGCGGTGACGGCCGGGGAGCTGCTGGGCCGGGTGCTGGCCTCGGACCGGGTCGCCTACCAGGGGTATGCGGAGGCGCGGGCCGGGCTGGCCCTGCCCGACGTGCCCCGGGCCGGGCGGGTGGTGGCGCTGCTGGGGGAGACGACCCGCATGCGGGCGTTCGTTGCCGGCCCCAATCTGTGGCGGGTGGACGAGTTGACCCCGATCGGCGAGCGGGACCTGTACCGCGACGACGGCGGGACGCTGCTGTGGGACTCGGGGGAGCGGCGGGCCGAGGCTACCGGCGGCGAGCCGCCGGTGCGGTTCGCCCGGCCGGCCGACCTGCTCCCGCCGGAGCTGGGACGGCGGGTCGCGGCCGCCGCCGAAGCCGGCGAGGCGACCCGGCTGGGGGCGCGCCGGGTCGCCGGCGTGCAGGCCCTCGGCCTGCGGATCGTGCCCCGGCCGGC
>JBJMHP010000028.1:0-2819 GCA_045807325.1 Actinomycetes bacterium
GATGCAGGCGGCGTCGGTCGCCATCAGCCCACGGCTGATCCTGCGGTAGCGCTCCAGGGCGCTCTCGGAAGGCGCGGGTGGCACGGTGACCGGCGATTCGTCCAGCCGAATTTCCCTGGGCGTCTCCGTCCGCCTCTCCACCGCCATCGGCCACCCCCCCGGATGGTGCTGCCGCCAGCAGCAATTCGGATTCGACGTCCACAGCCGGAAGAACAATCATTTGGACGCGGAAACCGTACAGGCGGCGTTCCGGCGGGGTCATGCGTAGAACGCCGTAGATCGCCTGGTGCCTGGTGGCTAATCGTCGTGCGCCGCCGCCGGGCCCGCGGACCTCGAGAACCGCTTTGCCCAGTCCGTCGGGCCTGAGTACGCTGCCTCCCGAACCCGTCAGCGAGAGGGAGGCGGAACCCATCGTGGCCAACGAGGCCGTGCTCACCCCCCAGGGGAAGGACTTCCCCCAGTGGTATCAGGACGTCGTCGCTCGGGCCGAGCTGGCCGAGAACGGCCCGGCCCGGGGGAGCATGGTCATCCGACCGTGGGCGTGGGCCACCTGGGAGCTCATGCAGGCCGACATGGACCGGCGGATCAAGGCCACCGGGGTCCAGAACGCCTATTTCCCGCTGTTCATCCCCATGAGCTTCCTGGAGAAGGAGCGGCAGCACGTCGAGGGGTTCTCGCCCGAGCTGGCCGTGGTCACCCACGGCGGCGGCGAGAAGCTGGCCGAGCCGCTGGTGGTGCGGCCGACCTCCGAGACGGTGATCAACCACCTGTTCGCCAAGTGGATCCAGTCCCACCGCGACCTGCCGCTGCTGCTCAACCAGTGGGCCAACGTGGTCCGCTGGGAGCTGCGGCCGCGGCTGTTCCTGCGCACCACCGAGTTCCTGTGGCAGGAGGGCCACACCGCCCACGCCACCTACGAGGAGGCCCAGGCCGAGACCATGCTCGCCCTGGAGGTGTACCGGGCGTTCATGGAGGAGACCCTGGCCTGCGCGGTGGTGACGGGGGAGAAGTCGGCCGCCGAGCGGTTCGCCGGGGCCGACCGCACCTACACCTGCGAGGGCCTGATGCGCGACGGCAAGGCCCTCCAGATGGGGACCAGCCACAACCTCGGCCACAACTTCGCCCGGGCCTTCGACATCCAGTACCTGTCGGCCGAGGGCCGGCGCGAGTACGTGGCCACCACCTCCTGGGGCAGCTCCACCCGGATGCTCGGGGGCGTGATCATGACCCACGGCGACGACTACGGGCTGCGCCTGCCCCCGGCCATCGCCCCCCACCAGGTGGTGCTGATCCCCCTGGCCGAGGGCGAGGTCGCCCGCATGGTCGACAAGCTGGCCGGGGAGCTGCGCGGCGACGGGGTCCGGGCCCACGTCGACACCCGGTTCCACCTGTCGTTCGGGCGCCGCTCGGTCGATTGGGAGCTCAAGGGCGTCCCCGTCCGGGTCGAGCTGGGCGCCCGCGAGCTGGCCGCCGGCCAGGCCACCCTGGTCCGCCGGGACACCCGGGCCAAGACCCGGGTGCCGATCGACGGGGTCGGGCGGGCCGCCCGCGAGCTGCTGGACGAGCTCCAGCGCGGCCTGCACGCCGAGTCGCTGGCCGACCGCGAGGCCCACACCTACCCGGTGACCGACCTGGGCGAGCTCCGCGAGCGGGTCGGGGGCGGCGGCTTCTTCCGGCTGGCCTGGTGCGGCTCGGAGGCCTGCGAGCAGGCCATGGGCGAGGGCACCGGGGCCACCATCCGGGTGATCCTGGAAGGGGAGGCGCCCGAGGGGCCGTGCCTGGTCGACGGCGCCCCGGCCGCCCACGTCGTCCTCGTGGCCAGGGCCTACTGATGCAGACGCCGATCGCCGAGCAGCGCGCACTGCTCCAGCTGCAGGCCCACGACTCGGTGATCGACCGGCTGGAGCACCGGCGGTCCTCGCTGCCCGAGGACGCCCGGCTGGCCGAGCTGGGCGACGCGCTGGGCGCCGTGGACCAGCTCACCGCCGAGCGCCAGGGCAGCCTGGCCACCGTCCAGCGCGACCAGTCCCGCCTTGAGCACGAGATCGACATGGTCACCGGCAAGGCCGGCAACGAGGAGGCGCGGGCCGTCTCGGGCAAGGTGACCAGCCCCAAGGAGCTGACCGCCATCCAGGAGGAGGTGGCCAGCCTCAAGCGGCGCCAGGGCACCCTGGAGGACGAGCTGCTGGAGCTGATGGAGCAGCGCGAGACCCTGGACAACGAGCTGGGCGAGCTGGCCACCCGCCGCCAGGGCTTCACCGCCGAGCAGGCCGAGGTGACCAAGGCCCGCGACGCCGCCCTGGTCGAGATCGACCGGGAGCTGGAGGCCGAGCGGGCGGCCCGCGACGGGCTCGCCCCCGAGGTCGGGGAGGAGCTGCGGGCCCTCTACGACCAGATCCGGGCCCGCCAGGGCGGGATCGGGGCGGCCGCCCTGGTCGGCAACACCTGCCAGGGCTGCCGGGTGTCGATCTCCCCGGTGGAGCTGGCCGCGATCCGCAAGCTCCCGCCCGAGGAGGTCAAGCGCTGCGAGAACTGCCGCCGGATCCTGGTGGTCGATTGACATCCTCGCTGCCCTGGAAGAACAGGGATTCGCGCGCTCTAGGCGATTGCCCCGAGCCCGGCCGGTTCGCGGTTCCTGGGCGCGCCCAACAGCTCGCCTCCCCACGCAGTCACCGCATGCCCTACGGCGATGTTCAATGCGGCGTTCACATCCGCATGCCCCTGGTGCCCGCACGCGACGCACCGAAACGCTTGACTCTCGCGGTTCTCCGGAGCGACGTGCCCGCACGCCGAGCAGCGCTGGCTCGTGTACGCGGGAT
>JBJMHP010000029.1:0-7909 GCA_045807325.1 Actinomycetes bacterium
AGGTCGACCAGGCGCCGGTCCAGGGCCTCGGCCTGGTTGACCGTCCGGGGGAACCCGTCCAGCACGAACCCACCGTCACAGTCCGACTCGGCCAGCCGCTCCATCACCATGGCGATGACCACCTCGTCAGGCACCAGATCACCGCGGTCCATGTACTCCTGAGCGGCCCGACCCAGCTCGGTCCCCTCGGCCACATTGGCCCGGAAGATGTCCCCGGTGGCGATGTGGGGGCAGCCGAACCGGCAAGCCACCTGAGCGGCCTGCGTGCCCTTTCCAGCCCCAGGCGGGCCGAGGAGAACGATACGCATCGGTGCTCCGCTCGATTGGGGAATGAGACCTCAGAGCGTAGGCGGCGCGCTTGCTATCAGTCCAATAGATCGTCTAAATGACGGGCATCGGGTTCCTCTATGGCGAGGGATAGAGATGCTGCCCCAGATCGAGGCGTTCCTGGAGGTCGCCCGCCGCCAGAACCTCAGCCGGGCCGCCGAGGCCCTGTTCGTGTCCCAGCCGACCCTGACGGCCCGCCTCCAGAGCCTGGAGGCCGCCCTCGGCGAGCAGCTGTTCATCCGGCCCCGGCGCGGGATGCGGCTCACCGAGGCTGGGGACGCCTTCCTCCCCTATGCCGAGCACGCTGTGGCGGCCCTGGCCGACGGGCGCGAGCGCCTCGCCGAGCTGCGCCGGGGGGTGGCCGGCCGGCTGATCCTGGGGGCGCCGCCGACGGTCAGCACCTACACCCTGCCGGCCCTGCTGGCCCGCTTCTCGGCCGCCCACCCCGGCGTCCGCCTGGCCGTCAAGACCGGCACCTCCGAGGAGATCCTGGACATGGTCCTGCACGACCAGGTGCAGCTGGGCATCATCCGCGCCCTGGCCAACCAGGAGATCGAGACCATCCCGCTGTACACCGACACCCTGGTCCTGATCGCCGGCCCCGGGCACCGGCTGGCCAGGTCCCCCACCGGCCGCCAGGCCCGCATGGCCGACCTGGCCGGCGAGGTGCTGGTCCTGTTCGGGCGCAGCTCCAGCTACCTGGAGTTCACCACCGCCACCTTCCGCCAGGCCGGGGTGCTGCCCGGCAGCGTGCTGGAGCTGGACAACATCGAGGCGGCCAAGAAGATGGTCGAGCGCGGCCTCGGGGTGTCCCTTGTGCCGGCCAGCACCGTCGCCGGCGAGCTGGCCGCCGGCACCCTGGCCCGGATCGAGCTGGTCGACGCGGCCCCGGCCCGCCGCCAGATCGTGGCCGTCCGGCGCCGCGACGCCGGCCCGCCCAGCGGCGCGGCCGCCCTGTTCCTGGACATGCTGACCGGGCTGCCGCATCCCGACTGACGCGGCCCCGTATGCTTGCCCGAGCCGCCGAGCAGGGAGCGTCCCCCATGGCCCGGAGAGTGGGATTCTGGATCGCCTGGTACGTCCCGCTGCTGCTGCTGTGGCTGGCCTTCGTCGACGCCTTCAACCCCGCCGAGATGGCCCTCGGCCTGGTCGCGGCCGCCATCGCCGCCACCGCGGCCGAGGTGGTCCGGTCCCAGGAGCTGGTCCGGTTCCGGATGGACCCGCGCTGGCTGCGGGACGTCCCCCAGCTGCCCTGGCAGGTGCTGCGCGACTGCTGGCTGCTGACCGCCGCCCTGTGGCGCCACTGCACCGGCCGGCCGGTCCGGGGGGTGTTCCGGGTCGTGCCCTTCCCAGGCGAGGCCGACGACGCCAGCTCGGCCGGCAGGCGGGCGCTGGTGACCGCGCTGGTCTCGGTGGCCCCCAACACCGTGGTCGTGGGGATCGAGGGGGCCGGGGGCGAGATGCTGATCCACCAGCTCGTCCCCGAGCCCGGCTCGCCGGTGCCGCCCAGCATGCTGGAGGAGCGGAATGAATGAGTGGGCGGTGGCGGCGCTGGCCCTGCTGGCCGGGCTGGTGCCCTGCGGGGTGGTGTGCCTGCGCGGCGGCCCGGTGGACCGGCTGGTCGGGCTGGAGCTGGCCGGCACCGTCGACACCCTGGTCCTGCTGGTGCTGGCCCAGGCCTATGACCGGTCGATCTACTTCGACCTGGCTCTGGCGCTGGCCCTGCTGTCGTTCGCCGGCGGCCTGGTGTTCGCCCGCTTCCTGGAGCGCTGGATTTGAGCGCCCGCGACCTGGCCGTGGTTGTCCTGCTGGTGCTCGGGGTCGGGATCACGCTCCTGTCCTGTGTCGGCGTGCTGGTCATGCGCAACCCCTACGACCGGCTGCACTACACCGCCCCGGCGGCCGTGCTCGCCCCGGTGGCCATCGCCGTCGCCGTGGTCCTGGAGGAGCGGCTCTCGGCCGCCGGCATCAAGGCCGTGCTGGTCGCGATCGTGCTGGTCACCACCAACCCGGTGCTCGGCCACGCCACGGCCAGGGCGGCCCGGATCCGCCAGTTCGGCGAGTGGACGGTCCGCGAGGAGGAACGGGAAGGAGACCGACCGTGATCGTGCTCGAGGTCACCGTGTTCCTGCTGGTCGCGGCGGCCGGCACCGCCGTGGTGCTGACCCGCAACCCGGTCAACCAGGCGATCGTGGCCAGCTTCTACGGCCTCGTCCTGGGCATCATGTTCCTCGTCTACCAGGCCCCCGACGTCGCCCTCTCCCAGATCACCGTCGGCGCGGTCGCCCTGCCCCTGATGATCCTGCTCGCCCTGGCCAAGGTCCGCGCCCTGGAGGGCAGCCGCAGGCGGGACGACGACCGGTGACGCCACGGCTGCGCCGGCGGGTGTTCCTGGCCGCGGCCGCGGTCGCCGGCGCCTGGCTGCTGTGGGGGCTGACCGGGCTGCCCGACTACGGCGTCTACAACGGCCCCTACGGGGACGTGCTCAACCGGGTCGCGGTGGCCGAGCGCAAGGCGACCAACGTGGTCGCCTCGGTCACCTTCGACTACCGCGGGGTCGACACCATGGGCGAGGAGTACATCCTGTTCGCGGCCGTGCTCGGGGTGGCCATCCTGCTGCGGGCCCAGCGGGATGAGACCGAGCAGCCGCCCGACGAGGACGCCGCCGACCGCCACGCCCCGGCCACCTCCAACGCGGTCCGGGTCATCGGCCTGGGCCTGGTCGGGCCGGTGGTGCTGTTCGGCATCTACGTGGTCGCCCACGGGCACCTGACCCCTGGGGGCGGGTTCCAAGGCGGGGTCGTTCTGGCCACCGGGGCCCTGCTGGTCTACCTGTCCGGCGAGTACGTGACCCTACGGCGGGTCAGCCCCGAGGTCCTGACCGACGCCGCCGAGTCGGTGGGCGCGGCCGGCTATGTGGCCATCGGCCTGCTCGGCGTGGTCGCCGGGGCGACGTTCCTGACCAACGTCCTGCCCCTCGGCCGGCCGGGGGCGCTGCTGTCGGCGGGGACGATCCCGCCCATCAACCTGGCCGTCGGCCTGGAGGTGGCCGGCGGGTTCGTCCTGCTGCTGTCGGAGTTCCTTGAGCAGGCCCTGGTCATCCGCCGCCCGGGCGAGGTCACCTGAGGTGAGGTTCCTTCCCTACGTGGTGGCCGCCTGGCTGCTGCTGGTCGGGCTGTACGGGATCGTGACCAGCCGCAACCTGGTCCACGCCATCATCTGCCTGTCGGTGGCCCAGTCCTCCACCTACATCCTGCTGCTGTCGGTCGGCTTCCGGCGGGGCGGCACGGCCCCGATCTTCCTCGACGTGCCCGTGGGCACCAGGGCCGTCGACCCGGTGGTCGGCGCCCTCACCCTGACCGACATCGTGGTCGGGGCGACCGTGTCGGCGCTGCTGCTGGCCCTGGCCGTCCAGGCCCACAAGCATCACGGCACCCTCGACCCCGAGCGGCTCAAGCCAGTGCGGGACTGAGCGTGGACCTCCTGCCGGCCCTGCCGGTGGCGCTGCCCCTGCTGGTCGCGGCCGCCCTGGTCGGGCTGGCGCCGGTGTGCCCCCGGCCGGTGGCCGACGCCGCCGCCGTGCTCACGGCGGCCCTCGTGACCCTCGCCTGCCTGGCCCTGCTGGCCATCTCCCTGGACGGGCCGGTCGTCTACTGGTTCGGCGGCTGGACACCGCGCGGCGGCATCGCCCTCGGGGTGGCGTTCGCCGTCGACCCGGTCGGGGCCGCCCTGGCCACTCTGGCCGGCGTGCTGGCCACCGCCGCCCTGACCTTCTCGTGGCGGATCTTCGAGGCCGTCCGCACCCTCCACCACGGCCTCATGCTGGTGTTCCTGGCCGGCATCGTCGGGTTCTGCCTGAGCGGCGACCTGTTCAACATGTTCGTGTTCTACGAGCTGTTCAGCGTGGCCGCCTACGCCCTGGCCGGCTACCAGACGACCAACCCGGGGTCGGTCCGCGGGGCGCTCAACTTCGCCATCACCAACTCGGTCGGTGCGATCCTGGTCCTGGGCGGGATCGCGCTGCTCTACGGCCGCACCGGCGCCCTCAACCTGGCCCAGCTCGGGCAGTCCCTGGCCCGGGGGCCGGCCGACCGGCTCGTGGTGGCGGCGTTCCTGCTGCTCATGGTGGGGTTCTTCGTCAAGGCGGCGGTGGTGCCGTTCCACTTCTGGCTGGCCGACGCCTACGCGCTGGCCCCGACCGTGGTCGGCGTGCTGTTCGCCGGCGTGGTGTCCGAGCTCGGCCTGTACGCCGTGGCCCGCGTCTACTGGACGATGTTCTCGGGCCCCATGGCCGGGGTCGAGGGGCTGCGGGGGGTGCTGCTGCTCGGGGCCGTGACCACCGCCCTGGTCGGCGGGGTGATGTGCCTGCTCCAGCACCACCTGGCGCGGATGCTGGCCTACGCCACCGTCAGCCACGTCGGCGTCACCCTGGCCGGGTTCGCGCTGCTGGGGCCGGCCGGGGTCGGGGGCGCGGTGCTGTACCTGCTCGCCGACGGCCTGGTCAAGGGGGCGCTGTTCATCTCGGTGGGGATCGTCGACCACCACCTGCACGACGTCGACGAGCGGCGGCTGCGGGGCCGGGGCCGGCACATGCCGTGGGCGGCGGCGCTGATGGTGGCGGGCGCCCTCGGGCTGGCCGGGGTGCCGCCGTTCGGGACCTTCCTGGGCAAGGCGCTGATGGAGGAGGCGGCCCTGGAGGCCGGCACGCCCTGGCTGATCGGGCTGTTCGTGGTCGTGGCCGCCCTCACCTCGGCCGCCCTGCTGCGGGCCACCGGCCGGGTCTTCCTCGGCCTCGGGGGCCCGTCACCCGGGAGCCCGTCACCCGGGGGCCTGTGGACAACCCGGCCCACCCGTTCCCCGGGTCGGCTACCCTCCCGTTCGGGGGCCCCACCAGCCGGGGTTGGGGGTGGGGCGCGCCCAGCCGGGGATCCCGGGGCCGGGGGGCCCGGCGGTGGGGCCGGGCGGCCCGGTGGTGGGGCCGGGTCTGGAGCGGGGTCTGGGGCGGAGCCCGGGTACCGCGACCACCACCGGCATGCGCACCCTACCCAGGTGGCTCCGGCGGTGCTGCTGCTGGCGGCGGCCGTGGCTGTCGGGTTGGCGCCGGGGATCACCGGGGTTGTCGAACCTGCCGCGGCGCGGTTCACCGACCGGGCGGGGTATGCGGCCGCCGTGCTGGAGGGGGTGGCCGGGCCGGGGGTGCGTGTCCCGCATCCGCCGGTTCCGTTGGCGGCTCCGGCGTTCTGGGCGGTGCTGTCGGCGCTGCTCGGGCTCGGGCTGGCCCTGGCCGCGCTGGCGCCGGAGCGGGTGCCGGGACGGCTGCGGGATGGGGTGGCCCGGGTCTGGGGGCCGGTCGCGGCCACGTTGCGTGGGCTGCACGACGGCGGCATCGGCGACTCGGTGACCTGGCTGGTCGTGGGCATGGCGGCCTTCGGCACGCTGCTGGCCGTGGTGGTGCGCTGACGGCGGGGCGTTTCCGGCGTCCTGGGTGGGGTAGCTGGCTGCATCGATCGACAAGAGGAGGTCGGATGCGCGTCGTCGTCACCGGGGCCAGCGGGAACGTCGGCACCAGCCTGCTGCGGGCGCTGGAGGGCGAGGCGGCCGTCACCTCGGTGCTGGGGCTGGCCCGGCGCCGGCCCGAGCTCGAGCTTCCCAAGACCACCTGGGCGACCGCGGACGTGGCCGCCGACGCCCTGGCCGGCCACGTCCGCGGGGCCGACGTGCTCGTCCACCTGGCCTGGCTGATCCAGCCGTCCCATGACCCGTTCGCCATGTGGCGGACCAACGTCGTCGGCACCGAGCGGGTGCTGGCCGCCGCCTCCCAGGCCGGCGTGAGGGCGGTGGTCTGCGCCTCCTCGGTCGGCGCCTACTCCCCCGGCCCCAAGGACCGGCGGGTCGACGAGGCCTGGCCGACCCACGGGATCACCACCTCCTCCTACTCGCGGGACAAGGCCTACCAGGAGCGGCTGCTCGACCTGTTCGAGCGCGACCATCCGCAGTCCCGGGTGGTGCGGCTGCGGCCCGCCCTGACCTTCAAGAAGGAGGCCGCCTCGGAGATCCGCCGCCTCTTCCTCGGACCCCTGGTGCCTGGCTCGCTGGCCAGGGCCGACGCCATCCCGGTGGTGCCCAAGGTCAAGTGGCTGCGCACCCAGGCGGTGCACGCCGACGACGTCGCCCAGGCCTACCGCCTGGCCGTGGTCGGCGACGCCCGCGGCCCGTTCAACCTGGCCGTCGACCCGGTGCTGGACGCCGACGCGCTGGCCGCCCTGCTGGACGCCCGGCCCGTGCGGGTGCCGGCCGGGCTGCTCAAGGCGGGCGCGGCCGCGACCTGGCGGCTGCATCTGCAGCCGGTGTCGCCCGGCTGGCTCGACCTGGCCCTCCAGTCGCCGCTGATGGATGCCGGGCGGGCCAGGGCCGAGCTGGGCTGGCGGCCCCGCCGTGACGCCACCGAGACCCTCCAGGAGCTGCTGGCCGGGCTCCACGAGGGCGCGGGGGCGCCCACCCCGCCGCTGGACCCGCGGGCCGGCGGGCCGCTGCGGCTGGGCGAGTTCGGCACCGGCGTCGGCGGCGGCGCCTGACAGCCTTCACACCCGCCAACCACGACCAAGGAGCGACGACATGGCCGAGATCGGCTACTTCCTGTCCAGCGAGGAGCACGGCCCGGCCGAGCTGGTCCGCCAGGCCCAGCTGGCCGAGCAGGCCGGCTTCCGCTCGGTCTGGATCTCCGACCACTACCACCCCTGGAACGACAACCAGGGCCAGAGCCCGTTCGTGTGGTCGGTCATCGGCGGCATCGCCGCCACCACCAACCTCAAGGTGACCACGGCGGTGACCTGCCCCACGGTCCGGATCCACCCGGCCATCCTGGCCCAGGCGGCGGCCACCGCGGCCCTGCTGCTGGAGGGCCGCTTCCTGTTCGGGGTCGGCACCGGCGAGAACCTCAACGAGCACATCCTGGGCGACCACTGGCCCCGGGTGGACGTCCGCCTGGACATGCTGGAGGAGGCCGTCGAGGTCATGCGCAAGCTCTGGGAGGGCGGCCTGACCAGCCACGACGGCCGCTTCTACCAGGTCGAGAACGCCCGCGTGTACTCGCTGCCCGACTCGCAGCCGCCGCCGGTGCTGGTGTCGGCCCTGGGCCCCAAGGCGGTCAGCCTGGCCGCCCGCATCGGCGACGGCTACATCAGCACCTCGCCCGACAAGCAGTCCCTGGACAGCTACGTCGCCCAGGGCGGCAAGGGGCTCAAGCAGGGCGGCATGAAGGTCTGCTGGGGCCGGGACGAGGCGGCCGCCCGCAAGACCGCCTTCGAGCTGTGGCCCAACACCCTGGTGCCCGGCCAGCTGTCCCAGGAGCTGGCCCTGCCCAGCCACTTCGAGCAGGCTTCCCAGCTGGTCACCGAGGACAAGGTGGCCGAGGTCATCCCGTGCGGGCCCGACCCCGAGCGACATGAAGCAGCCTTCCGGCAGTACCTGGACGCCGGCTTCGACGAGGTCTACGTCAGCCAGATCGGCAACGACCAGGCCGGGTTCTTCGACTTCTACCGCCGGGAGCTGACCCCCCGGCTCTCCTGAGGCCGGCCGTCGT
>JBJMHP010000030.1:0-30825 GCA_045807325.1 Actinomycetes bacterium
TGGGCTACCCTCCCCCACCGGGGGACCCGGCACCGGCGGGTCCGGGTCAGACGCGCCCGCCGGGTGGGTGGCCACGACCTCGGTCGCGGACACCTCCCGGGACCGCAGCCGCCCGCCGGCCGGTGGGCCGGCGGCGCCGGCAGGCCCTCCACCGCGGCCGCGTCAGGGGGCGGCGGCGGGCCCGGGTGTGATCGGCCCCCCGGCCGGGAGGCCGCCGATGGCCGACCCGGGGACGATCGGGCCGCCGTCCAGGGGGGCCGCCACCAGCCCGGCCGAGCCGGCCTGGACGATCAGGTTGTCGACCCCGGCGGGCACCTTCTTGACGGCGACCCGGCCGGGCGGGACCCGCACCGGCTCGCCGGCGCCGCTCCCCTTGCCGGTGACGTCGCCCAGGCGGGCCTCGAGCTCATCGGTGGAGAGGTTGGCCAGGACGAGCTCGCCGCCCTCGGGGGGGCCAGGGACCAGCCAGTTCCGCTCCGGCGTGCCGGTGCCGAGGTCGATGCGCGAGGTGGTCTGGTTGCCGTCGGTCACCCGCAGGGCGGCCACGAAGGCGGCCCCGTTGACCGAGCGGACGCTCACCGCGAAGGGGCCCTTCACGTCCAGGGCCGGGATGGCCAGCTCGGCGGTGCCGCCATTGGCGATCGGCTCGCCGAACTCGCCCGGCGGCCGGAAGGTGCCCTTGGCAGTGGTCACCCGGACGTCGACCTGGAGCGGGTTCGGGTTGGGGTTGGTGACCAGCACCTGGGCCTGACGGCCGCCGCCGCTCACCCCGCCCGCGAACCACCAGGCCGGCTGGGCCGCGCCCTGGGCCGGCAGGAGGGTGGGCGCCTTGCCGCCGGTGGTCACCGCCGCCCCGGCGACCACCCGCCCGGCCCGCGCGACCACCTCGATCGAGGGCTTGAGGCCGGCCGGGGCGTTGTCGCCGAGGGCCCGTACCACCGCCTCGCCCGGCTGGATGAAGACCTCGCGCTCGTCGGGCCGGATCGACCCGGAGGTCAGGTGGGGCACCAGGTCGACGACGGCCGGCTGGTTGTCGGGGTTGGCGATGATCACGCTGGTGTCGCTGCCGAAGCGGGTGTCGGAGGCCGGCAGCCACCAGCGGTTGCCGGGGCCGGGGGCGCAGCCGAGCCCGGGGGCGCTGACCACCACGGGGGCGCTGAACGCCTCCACCTGCACGAACCCCGCCTTCTGGGGCCTCAGCGACAGCTTCTGGGTCGCCCCGCCGGCCAGCTCCTTGGTGGCCGGCTTGGACCCGGTCCCCGTCTCGCGGACGAGGGTGCGCAGCGAGGCGGTCGCCTCCCCGACGTTGGCGATGGTCACCGCGGTGGCCTGGCCGGGCAGCAGCGGGCAGACCCAGCGGGCCGAGTAGGGCTCGGCGGCGGCCGGGGTGGCCGGCGGCCTGGCCGAGGGCAGGGCGTTGACCGCCAGGACGAGCACGGCGGCCACGACGACCAGCGACCCGGCCAGGCCGAGGGTGGAGCCGCGCAGGTCCGCGGGCCGCGGTGGGCGCAGCTGGGGGGCCTTGAGCGCCGGGCGCCGCCTCGGGTCCTCCCGCGGCGGGATCTCCGACGGCTCCCCGGCCGGCAGGTCGGGAACCGGCCGGACCCGCGGCCCCTGCCGCTCCCGGCCGGCCGGCCGCCGGCCGTCCCGGCCCGATGGCTCCAGGCGCTCCCGGGCCCAGGGCCGCTGGCGCTCCCGGCCGGACGGCTCCGGCGGCGGCCGCTCGGGGGCTTCCGGCGCCGGCCGGGGTGGGCGGTTGGAGCGGCCGCGTAGGAGGCCGCGTTTGGCCTGGTGGCGGGCGGCCCGGCTGGGGATGAGGGGGGCCGGGCGGTCGTCGTCGGGGATGCCGCCGGGGCCGCCGGTGGGTGGCTGCTGGTCGCTCACCGGGCCACCCCCCCTCGGGCCAGGCCGGCCAGGCGCAGGTCGCCGCTGGTGGTGTCGTCGACCCCGGTGGTCGGGGCGACCGGTGGGGCCACCCGGGTCGGGCGGGCCATGGTGGCCACGGTGGCCAGGACCAGCAGCGCCTCGATCAGCAGCAGGGTGAGGCGCCGGTCCTCGCCGGTGCGCTGGACCTCGAGGTTGCCGGCGGCGCCGGCGGGCAGCCTGAAGCCCTGGGCCCAGCCGAGGGCGGTGGTCGGCTCCAGCCGGTCCCCACCGGCGGTGGCCCGCCACACCCCCGCCTCGGGGACCGGCAGCACGAGCGTGCCCGGGCCGGTGGCCTGCGCCCGCCCGGAGGCCGGGTCGGGGACCGGGACCGGCCTGGTCGAGCTGGTCAGCAGGCCCTGGACCTCGGCCGGCGGGTCCTCACCGGGGATGACCCAGCCGCCCTGGGGCACGGCCGGGCCCTGGAACAGCCCGGCCTGCTCGGTCGGCCTGGCGTCGAGGTCCTGCTGCCTGGCCACCAGGTCGACCAGCCGGTCGGCCTCGGGCCCGGGCCGCACGGCCACGTACCCGACCCCGAACATGCGCAGCATCGACCCGGCGGTGTGGGTGCGGGCCTGGACGATGTCGGTCACGACCGAGCCGAGGTCGTCGGCGGCCACGGCCGGCGGCCGGCCCGGGTCGAGCAGGGTCCTGCCCTTCGGCCCGGTGACGGCGAAGTCGACCCCGTGGTCGGGCCGCCCGGCCAGCCACAGCACCCGCGCCTGGCTGCGGGTGACCGTGGCCGGCAGGGCCGGGCTGTCGACCGCCTGCAGCGGCGACCAGGCGCCGCGGACCAGGTTGCCGGCCACGAGCAGGCCGGTGACGACGCTGAACAGGGCGAGGGCGACGGCGGCGACCCGACGGGGGCTGAACCTCAAGTCGAGCCTTCGGATCGCCGGGACGAGCCCGGACAGGCCCAGGCCGACGGCCGCGGCCCAGGCCACCGCTCCCGGCACCAGCAGCCCGGCCGGCCAGTCGGTGACCCTCGGGGCCAGCCCCTTGGCCTGCCAGGCGGCCACCAGGCCGGCGGCCACGAACCCCACCAGCAGCCAGAAGACCTGCCTGCGGCGCTCGCTGGGGGCGAAGAACAGCGCGGCCAGGGCCAGCGCCGGGTAGACGGGCCCGACCAGCGGACCGGGCACCCCGCCGCCGCCCGGCCGCAGCTGGAGCAGGTCGGCCAGGTCCGGGACGGCCAGGGGCCGGCCCAGCTCGGCGAACACGGCCCCGGTGAGCAGCCGCCCGCTCCAGGGCAGCAGGAGCAGCAGGGCCAGCCCGAACCCGGCGGCCAGCAGCAGCGACTGGCGGACCGCCGCCTGGCGGCTGGCGGCATCCGCCCTGACCAGGGCGGCCACGATGGCCGCGACGACCACCAGCCCGAAGGTGACGACCGCGGCCGGGCTCATGGCGATGGCCGCCGCGGCCAGGGCGGCGAACCGCAGGGCCGGCCGCCAGGGCTCCCGGGGCTGCTCGGCACGGAAGGCCAGCACCACCTGGGCCAGGGCCGGTGGGGCGAGCACCAGCAGGACCAGCTCGCCGATGCGGCCCTGGGCGAGCGCGCCGGTGGCCAGGGGCGTGGTCGCGTACAGCAGTCCGGCCAGGGCGCGCGCCCACAGCTGGGGCACGACCACCCGCAGGGCCCTGGTGCAGGTGGCCGCGGCCAGCGGCAGGGCCAGCCACAGCAGCAGCTTCTCGGCCACCAGGGCCTTGCCGAAGGTCAGCACCGACAGGCCCCCGAGCAGGGCCAGCGAGGGGGGCGCCGAGGCGGTCGAGCCCATCTGGGCCTGGTGGAAGCTGGCCGTGAACTCGCGCAGCAGCTCCTGGGCGGTGGCCGGCCAGACCCCGAGACCGATGCTGGCCATCGCCGGGGCGAACAGCACCGAGCGCAGCGAGACGGCCATGACCAGGGCGAAGCCGGCGACCGTGAAGGCCACCGGGTGGCTGCCCACGACCCGCAGCGCCGACGTGCCGGTCGAGGGCATGTCCTGCTCCTCGCCGGTGTCGTCGGTCCGCTGGGCCACATGGGCACCGACTTCGGCCCCGTAGACCAGCTCCAGGGTGCCGCGGAGCAGCGAGCGCAGGTGCTGGCCGCCGGGGGCCCGCAGGGGGGCCAGGGCGCTGTCGGCGACCTTGCGCTGCCGCTGGAGGCGGCGGCGGTGGACGATCGTGACCGGGAGCTCCTTGGCGTTCCAGCCCCAGGCCCACAGCACGGCCAGGGCGTCGCCGGGCTGGCCGGTCAGGGCCAGGCTGGCCGAGCGGATCAGCGCCCCGGTCAGGGCCAGCAGCACGGCCAGGGGCAGCTTGCGCAGGCTGGTCGCCTTGAGCATGGCCGCGATGGTGTGGCGCTCCATCAGGTACCGGGGGTGGCCGACGGCCCGGGTGCGGCGGCTGCGGGAGGCGGCGGCGGCGAAGTGGCGCACCCGGGCCTGCGGGACGACCAGCACCCGCCCGCCGCTCAGGTGGGTCCGCCAGCACAGGTCGAGGTCGTCCCGGAAGGCCGGCATGCGCTCGTCGAAGCCGCCCACGTTCAGCAGGGCCCCGCGCCGCACCAGCATTCCGGCGGTGTTGACGAAGAACACGTCGCGGATCTGGTCGTGCTGGCCCTGGTCGATCTCGTCGTCCTCGATCGGCGAGACCGCCCGGCCGGTCCGGTCGACCGAGAAGCCGATCTCGGAGAGCCGGTCGGGGTTGGCCCAGGAGACCAGCTTGGGGCCGAGGACGGAGGCGCTGGGCCGGGACTCGGCCTCGGCCAGGAGCTGCTCCAGCGCCTCCGGCTCGGGGGCGCAGTCGTCGTGCAGCAGCCACAGCCAGTCCATCCCGGAGGTGCGGGGGTCGCGCAGGGCCGACATCACCGCCCGACCGAACTGCCCCCTGACGGCCATGACGGCGTCGTCGCCCAGCCGCGACCGGGCCCAGTCGGCGCTGCCGTCGGTGGACCCGGTGTCGACGACCAGGACGTCGTCGATCGGGCGGGTCTGGGCGGCGAGACCGCGGAAGGTGTCGCGGAGGAACGCCCGTCCGTTGTGGTTGACGACGATCGCGATGACACGGGGCTGACTCGCTGGCACAACCTTCCTCTCGAGGCCTCGCCGGCCGGGGGTAGCCGGGGGTGTATCGAAAGGCCCGTAGGGTTCCCAGCTTCCCCACGGGCGTCCGGGAATGCTAGCACGCCCACGCCCGCCGACCCCAAACAACGGCCCAGCCGGCAAGGGGTGCCCGTACCCAGACGCTGTCGGAAATGTCGGAGATTATGACAATAAGCTACCCGGTTGGCTCCCACCTGCCGGCTGGGCCGTTGTCAGGAGGCGCGTCGCTTGAGGCGGCGGCGCTCGCGCTCGGACAGGCCACCCCAGATCCCGAACCGCTCGTCATTGGCCAGCGCGTATTCGAGGCACTCGGCCTGGACCGGGCAGGTCTGGCAGATGCGCTTGGCCGCCCGGGTGGAGCCGCCCTTCTCCGGAAAGAAGCAGTCGGCATCCTTGTCCAGGCATGCCGCCTGCTCGTACCAGGGCTGGATCTCGACGGGGATGGGGGCCATCCATTGCCTCCTCAACCGGTGCAGCGAGGCGTCCGGGTCGCACGGTTATGCGTGGTTGGAACGTCACGATCGTAATTACATCGATGGCATTCTGCGGTGGCTTGAGTGGCAATTTCAAGCGGAAGGATTTTTCTGTGGACCGGCGCCGCCCGGCGGCACGGCCGTCCGCCTGGCCGGTCGCCGGGGCATGGGATAGCCTCACCGCGAACACAGTGCATCCGGGGGGTGGAGTGCTCGGCTTCGGGGGAGAGCGGGAGGCGGTGTCCAAGGTCGGGCTGACCGCGGCGGACCTGGCCGACGCCCGCCGCCGGGAGCCGGCCGCTGTCACCCGCGTCTACACCGCCTACGCCCCGGCCCTGTTCCGCTTCTTCATGGCCGCGGTCGGCGACCGCCACCAGGCCGAGGACCTCACCGGCAACGCCTTCCTGAGCGCCATCGAGAGCCTGCCCCGCTTCCGCGGCCCGGTCGAGGCCCTCGGCGGCTGGCTGTTCCAGATCGCCCGTCACGACCTCTACGACCACCGGCGCCGGCAGGCCCGCTCGCGCCTGGAGCCGCTGGAGGACAACCTCAACGAGGCGGCCGTGGTCGCCGGGGCCGAGGACCCCGAGGAGCTGGCCATGGCCCGGCTGGAGGGCACCCGCGTGCTGGGCGCGCTGCGCGAGCTCTCCCCCGACCAGCGCGAGGTGCTGCTGCTGCGGATGGCCGGCGGGCTGACCGCCCCCGAGGTGGCCGAGATCCTGGGCAAGACCGTCGGCGCGGTCAAGTCCCTCCAGTTCCGCGGCCTGGCCAGCCTGGCCAGGGTCCTGGGCCTACGTAGTCCAGAGCAGACGCAGGAACGCCCGTATCCATCACCCGACCCCGGTCGCCTGACTAGTCAGGAGGAGGAGGAAGGGTGAGGATGCACGGACCCCAGCCGAACAAGCTCCACGATGAGCTCGACGCCCTGCTGGACGGGCGCCCGGTCGAGCTCACCGACGAGCTTGCGCCGCTGGTCGAGGCGGCCGACGCCCTGCGGGTGGAGCTGGCCGGCCTCCAGCTCGGCCCCGAGGTGGCCGACCGGCACCTGGAGCGGGTCCTCGGCGGCTCGGCCCTGGTGGTGCCGATGCCCACACGGCCGCGGCCCCAGCCCAACGGCTGGGACGTGCGCCGCCGTGTGGTCGCGGTGGCGCTGGCGGCCGCCCTCGTCCTCGCCCCCGCCACCATGGCCTCGGCGGCCGCCCTGCCCGGCCAGGCCATGTACCCGTTCAAGCTGGCCATCGAGCAGCTCCGCCTGGCCTCGGTGCAGTGGTCGCCGGCCCGCGAGGCCGGCGAGCGGACCCGGGTCGCCCACGAGCGCCTGGGCGAGGTCCGGCACCTGTACGACCTGGAGATGTACAACCAGCTGCCCACCGCCATCCGGGCCCTCAACCGGGCCGTGGTCGCCGCCACGGTCGCGGTCCAGCAGGCACGGCGGGAGGGCGAGCCCGTCCCGGGGGTGGAGGAGAGGCTGGGCCGGGTCGTGGCCACCGGAGCCCTGGTGCTCAATCAGGTGTTGGACACCGCCGCAAAGGGGTCGACCGTCGGGCTCACCGTCGACACCGCCAAGGAGATCCAGGCCGCGGTGCAGCAGTCGCCGGCGGTGAGCCCATCGTCGACGACGACGCCGACGACGGCCCCCAAGGGCGGCGGGACGGGGACCCCGACCCAAACCACCCCGACCGCCCCGGCCGGTCAGGGCCCGGGCTCGACCACCCCGGCGACCCAACCGAGCACGCCGCAGACCACCAACCAGCCGGAGACGTCGACCTCCCAGGCGCCCACGACGACGGCCGCGCCGCAGACAACCGCCGAGCCACAGACAACCGCCACCCCGCCGTCCTCGACCGAGCCCGAGGTCACCGCGACCGCCGGGTCCAACGGGGCGGACGTCGGCGGGAGCGGGGACCAGGCGCGGTCCAGCGAGCAGGCGCCCCAGGGGTACACCCCGCCGACCACCACGCCGCCGGCCGACACCCCCTAGAAGCACCCGCCAGGCCCCGGGGCCGCGCCGCCGCGCGCCGATCGCGGTCGCTATCCTGGGGGCCGCTCCCGGCCCGGACCCGAGGGAACCCGCCATGCTGGTCGCGCTCGCCGGCGGTGTCGGCGCCGCCAAGTTCCTGCGTGGGCTGCTGCGCGTCCACGACCCCGGCGGCCTGCTGGTCGTCGGCAACACCGGCGACGACCTGCGCATGCACGGGCTGGCCGTCTCGCCCGACCTGGACTCGGTCGCCTACACCCTGGCCGGGCTGGCCGACGAGGAGCGGGGCTGGGGCCTGGCCGGCGAGACCTGGAACGTCCGCGACGCCCTGGTGCGGCTGGGCGAGCCGGGCTGGTTCGCCCTCGGCGATCGCGACATCGCCACCCACCTGCTGCGGACCCGGCTGCTGGCCGAGGGCGCCAGCCTGTCGGAGGCCACGGCCGAGGTCTGCCGGCGCCTGGGCGTGCCGGTCCGCCTGGTGCCCATGAGCGACCAGCGGGTCGAGACCCGGGTCGAGGTCGACGGCCCCGACGGGCCGCTCGACCTCGGCTTCCAGGAGTACTGGGTCGGCCGGCAGGCCCGCGACCCGGTGCGGGCGGTCCGCTTCTCGGGGATCGAGGACGCCCGGCCCGCCCCCGGGGTCCTGGAGGCGCTGGAGCAGGCCGACGGGATCCTGCTCTGCCCCTCCAACCCGGTGGTGTCGATCGCCCCTGTCCTGGCCGTGCCCGGCATCCGGGTGGCGGTCGAGGCGGCCGGCTGCCGGGTGGTCGCCGTCACCCCGATCGTCGGTGGGGCGCCGGTCCGGGGCATGGCCGACAAGCTGCTGCCCGCCTGGGGGGCCGAGGTGTCGGCCCGCGGCGTGGCCGGCCTGTACGCCGGCCTGGCCGACGCCTTCGTCCTCGACACCGTCGACGCCGCCCAGGCTGCCGACGTGGCTCGCCTCGGCCTGGAGCCGGTGGTGGTCCCGACCCTCATGCGGACCGTCGAGGACGCGGCCGCCCTGGCCAAGGCGGCCCTGGAGGCGCTGTGAGCGACCGGGGAGTGTGGGTGGTGCCGCTGGGGGGCATGCCCGAGATCCGGCCCGGCGACGACCTGGCCCGCCTGCTGCTGGAGGCGGTCGGGCGGGCCGGGCTGGAGCTGGCCGACGGCGACGTGCTGGCGGTCACCTCCAAGGTGGTGGCCAAGGCCGAGGGCCGGCTGGTCCCCCTCCCCGACGACCCGGCCGGCCGCGAGCGGGCCCTCCAGGAGGCCGTGGCCGCCGAGACGGCCAGGGTGGTGGCCAGGCGGGGCCGGCTGGTCATCGCCGAGACCCGCCACGGCCTGGTCGGGGCCAACGCCCTGGTCGACGCGTCCAACGCCGGCGGCGACCGGCTGGTGCTGCTGCCCGCCGACCCCGACGCCTCGGCGGCCAGGCTCCGCGCCGCCCTGGCCGCCCTCTGTGGCCACGACGTGGCCGTGGTCGTCACCGACACGCTGGGCCGGCCCTGGCGCCTCGGCCAGACCGACGTGGCCGTGGGCCTGGCCGGGATGGGGGCGGTCGACGACTGGCGCGGGCGGGTCGACGGCGACGGCCGGCCGCTGGAGGTCACCGAGGTCGCGGTGGCCGACGAGGTGGCCGCCGCCGCCGACCTGGTCAAGGGCAAGGCCTCCCGGGTCCCGGCGGCCCTGCTGCGCGGGGTCGCCCGCCCCAGAGGCGACGGCCGGGCCCGCGACCTGGTCCGTGCCCCGGCCGAGGACCTGTTCCGCACCGCCGGCACCGCCGAGGACCTGCTGGCCTTCCTGGAGGGGGGGCCGCTCCCGGGCGGGTTCCTCCCCGACCCGGTCGACCCGGCCACAATCGACCGGGCGGTCGCCGCCGCCCGGGCCGTCCCCCTCCCGGGCGGGCACCGCTTCGAGGTCGTCCCCCTGCCGGCGGCCGCCCGCCCGGCCTGCCTGGCCGCCCTCTCCCCCGCCCCGCCGGCCCTGGCCACCGCCCCGGCCCTGCTCGGCTGCGGCCTGCGCGGCGGCGGGGAGGACGCCCCCGGGGCCGAGCTGGCCGCCGGCGGGGCCGTCCGGACCCTGGTCCTGGGCCTGCACGCCCTCGGGGTGGCGGCGGTCTTCGAGCCCGTCAGAGTCTCGGCCCGGGCCGAGGCCCTGGCCGCCGCCCTCGGCCTGGATGCCGGGTGGCGGCCGCTCGGCCTGCTGGCCGCCGGCCGCCCCGGCCTCAGCCGCTAGCGTCGGCCCGCCGCTGGGCGGCCGCGTCCAGGCGGAGGCCGCCGCGCCGCAGGCGCTCGTCCAGGGCGGTGTAGCGGTGCCCGTTGCCGGGGGTCCGGATGGCCTTGGCCAGGGCACGCCGCGAGCCCACCAGCACCACCAGCCGCTTGGCCCTGGTGACGGCCGTGTAGAGCAGGTTGCGCTGGAGCATGAGCCAGGCCGTCTGGACCAGGGGCACGACCACGCACGGGTACTCGCTGCCCTGGGAGCGGTGCACGGTCAGGGCGTAGGCGTGGGTGAGCTCGTCCAGGTCGTCGAACCCGTAGCGCACCTCCTGGTCCTCGTCCATCAGCACGAACAGCTCCGAGGCCTCCGGCGAGATGGTGGTGATGGTGCCGACCGACCCGTTGAAGACGCCCTTCTCGTAGTCGTTGCGGACCTGCATGACCTTGTCGCCGGGCCGGAAGGTGCGGCCGGCGAAACGGCGCTCGGGCTGTCTGGGGGCGGCCGGGGTCAGCACCTCCTGGAGCCGCTCGTTGAGGGCCGCCGAGCCGGCCGGGCCGCGGTGCATGGGGCACAGCACCTGCACGTCCCGGCGCGGGTCGAGGCCGAAGCGACGCGGCAGGCGGTTGACCACGATGTCCACGGTCAGCTCGGCCACCCGCTCGGGGTCGTCCTCGGCGAACAGGAAGAAGTCGTCCAGGTTGCTGGTCGTCGGCGGGTGGCCGGCGTTGATGCGGTGGGCGTTGGTGACCACGCCGCTCTGCTGGGCCTGGCGGAACACCTGGGTCAGGCGCACCCGCGGCAGCACGGGCGCTCCCCGGCCGGCCTGGAGCAGGTCCCGCAGGACCTCGCCCGGGCCGACGCTCGGGAGCTGGTCCACGTCGCCGACCAGCAGCAGGTGGGCGCCGGGAGGGACCGCCTTGACGAGCTTGTTGGCCAGCAGCAGGTCGAGCATGGAGGCCTCGTCGACCACCACCAGGTCGGCCTCCAACGGCCGGTCCTGGTGGAAGGCGGCCTCGCCGCCCGGGCGCAGCTCCAGCAGCCGGTGCAGGGTCTGGGCGTCCATGCCGGCCAGCTCGGACAGGCGCTTGGCGGCCCGGCCGGTGGGCGCGGCCAGGATCACCCGGGCCTTCTTGGCCTGGGCCAGGGCGACCACGGCCCGGATGGTGAAGCTCTTGCCGCAGCCGGGGCCGCCGGTGAGCACGGCCACCCGCTCGGTCAGGGCGAGCCGGACCGCGGTCTCCTGCTCGGGCGCGAGCCGGCAGCCGGTGACCTGCTCCAGCCACCCGAACGCCGCCCCCCAGTCGACCCTGGCGAACATGGGCAGCCGGTCGGCCTGCTCGGGCGCCGAGCGCAGCCGCAGCAGCCCGGCGGCCAGCGAGACCTCGGCCCGGTGGAACGGGACCAGGT
The DNA here is from genome assembly GCA_045807325.1 of Actinomycetes bacterium. GTDB lineage: Bacteria > Actinomycetota > CALGFH01 > CALGFH01 > CALGFH01 > CALGFH01. The sequence continues at coordinate 11,061 of JBJMHP010000030.1, forward strand.
AGATGGCGTGGACGCCGTCGTCGAAGCCGGGAATCGGCACCGGGTCGCGGATCACGCCCTGCTGGCGCACCAGCTCGTCCAGGCAGGTCTGGGCCAGCTCGGGCCGGACCCCGAGGATCTCCGAGGCCCTGGCCACCAGCTCAGGCTCGGGCAGGTGGCAGTGGCCGAGCTCGCTGGCCTGGGACAGGGTGAACTGGAGGCCGGCCTTGACCCGCTCGCCGCTGTCGTAGGCGATGCCGACGCCCTGGGCGATCTTGTCGGCCGTCTTGAAGCCGATGCCCCAGACCTCGGTGGCCAGGCGGTAGGGCGCGTGGGTGACGACCTTGATGGCCTCCTCCCGGTAGGCCTTGAAGATCCGCACGGCCAGCGAGGTCGAGACCCCGACGCCCTGGAGGAAGACCATCACGTCCTTGATGGCCTTCTGCTCCTCCCAGGCCTGCTCGATCATGGCCGTCCGCATGGGGCCGAGGCCGGGCACGCTGCGCAGCCGCCCCGGGTCCTCCTCGAGCACCTTGAGGGTGTCGACCCCGAACTGGTCGACGATGCGCTCGGCCATCTTGGGGCCGATGCCCCGGATCAGCCCGGAGCCCAGGTAGCGGCGGATGCCCTGGATGGTGGCCGGGAGCACGGCCCGGTAGCTGCGCACCTCGAACTGGCGCCCGTACAGCGGGTGGTTGCGCCAGCGGCCCTCCAGGTGGAGGTGCTCGCCGGCCTGGGCCCCGAGCAGCGGGCCGACCACGGTGACCGGGTCGCCGCCGCGGTCGGTGGCGACCCGGGCGACCGTGTAGCCGGTGTCCTCGTTGGTGTAGGTGATGTGCTCCAACACGCCGTTGAGCACCGCCGGCGGAGCGCTCGCGGCCGGCGGCTGGGAAGACTGCATGGTGAGGGTCACGGGCTCCCCCAGGGGAAGACAGATCAGATCAGATCAGAACGGCGCCTGGTCGCGGCCGGCGGCCGCCTTGGCGGGCTGGCGGCCCCGGCGCGACCCGTTGCCGCCCTCCCTGGCCGGCGCCGGCCGCTCGGGGGCGGCCTCGGCGGGCGGCGGGCCGACCGCCGCGAACCGCAGGCTCATGCCCACCTCCTCGGCGTCGACCTCGACGGCCGACCGCCGCTGGCCCTCCGGGGTCTCCCAGGAGCGGCTCTTGAGCCGGCCCACGACCACGCACCGGGCCCCCTTCTGCAGGCTCCGGCTGACGTGCTCAGCCTGGTCGCGCCAGACGTTGACCCGGAAGTACGACGACTCGCCGTCCTTCCAGCCGTCGGTGTCCCAGACGCGCTGGTCGACCGCGAGCCGGAAGCTGGCCACGGCCACCCCGCTGGGGGTGAAGCGCAGCTCCGGGTCGTCGGTCAGGTTGCCGGTGAGGGTCACCTGGTTGTCGCTCACCTTCGAGCTCCTTCCGTTGTTCTGCGTAGAGTGATTTTACCTTCTCTACCGAACATACGTTCGAAGTGCGACAATCACCGGCCGGCGGCTACCGGCGGGCGGTGGGGCGCTCCTCGCGGGCCAGGCGGCTGTGGCGGTAGCCGTAGGTGAAGTAGACGACCAGGCCGATGGCCATCCAGACCGCGAACCGCCACCAGGTCAGGCTGCCCAGGTTGAGCATCAGGAACACGCAGGCGATCACGGCCAGGATCGGGACCAGGGGGACGGCCGGGGTCCGGAAGGCCCGGGGCAGGTCGGGCTGGGTGCGGCGCAGCACGATGACCCCGATCGAGACCAGCACGAAGGCGAACAGGGTGCCGATGTTGACCACGTCGGCCAGGGTCGTCAGGGGGACGAAGGTGGCGATGAGGGCGACCACCGCGCCGGTGATGAGCGAGATCAGCCAGGGCGTGCGGAAGCGGGGATGGACGCTGGACAGCCAGCCGGGCAGCAGCCGGTCGCGGCTCATGGCGAACAGGACCCGGCTCTGGCCCATCAGCAGGATGAGGATGACGGTGGTCAGCCCGGCCAGCGCCCCCAGCGAGACCAGGTTGGCGATCCAGTTGTAGCCGACCGCCTTGAGGGCGTCGGCCATGGGGGCGGCGGTGTTCAGCTGGGTGTACTTGACGATCCCGGTCAGGACCAGCGACACCACCACGTACAGGACCGTGCAGATGGCCAGCGAGCCGAGGATGCCGATGGGCATGTCGCGCTGGGGGTTGCGGGTCTCCTCGGCGGTGGTGGCGACCACGTCGAAGCCGATGAAGGCGAAGAACACGATCGCCGCCCCGAAGCCGATGCCGAGCCAGCCGTAGGAAAGCGGCTGGAGCCCGAAGATGACCTCGATCAGCGGCCGGCCGGCCTCGACGGCGTTGGCCGCCTTGGGCGCCTCGGCCGGGGGCGGGATGAACGGGCTCCAGTTGGCGGTGTTGATCTTGATCGCGCCGGCGCCGATGAACAGGGCGATCACGGCCAGCTTGATGGTGACCATGACGGTGTTGAAGCGGGCGCTGAGCTTGACCCCGATGATCATCACCGCCGTCAGCAGGAGCACGATCGCCCCGGCGACCAGGTTGACCGAGCCCTCGCCGGAGATCGACTCGGGGACCGGGACCACCGAGGCGAAGTACTGGGCCCAGCCGACCGCCACCGCCGAGGCCCCGAGGGCGAACTCGAGCACCAGGTCCCAGCCGATGATCCAGGCGATCAGCTCGCCCAGGGAGGCGTAGGAGAAGGTGTAGGCGCTGCCGGCCACCGGCACGGTGCTGGCGAACTCGGCGTAGCAGAGGCCGGCCAGGGCGCAGGCGATGCCGGCGAGCACGAACGACAGGGAGATGGCCGGGCCGGCCTTGGTGGCGGCGGCGATGCCGGTGAGCACGAAGATGCCGGTGCCGATGATGACCCCGATGCCGAAGACGGTGAGGTCCCGGGCCGACAGGTCCTTCCTGAGCTGGTGCTCGGGCTCCTCGGTGTCCCGGATCGACTGCTCGACCGACTTGGTGCGCAGGACGCCCATCCGCATCGCCTCCCTCGTTGCCTGGTCCTTGAGATACCCCGCCAGGAGCGCCCAAACGCGCAGGATCGCTCGGGGGCGGGCACCCTCGGGGCGGGTTTCCATAGAATCGCTGTGTACCTCGTCTCCCCCGCACCCGGAGCGCATCGAATGGCCGACACCCGCAAGCCCAAGCCGAAGCCCGGACCGACCGGCAAGAGCCAGCCCGGTCGGGGTTCGGGCACGGCGTCCAAGTCCCGACCCCAGGACGGCCGGGGCGGCGGCGGGCGCGGCCGCCAGCCCGACAAGGGCAAGCTGGCCAAGGGGGCGGCGGCCCGCCGGCTCCAGGAGAAGGAGCGCCGCCGACGCACCATCCTGTGGAGCGGCGTGGCCGTGGCCTCCCTGGCCGCCCTGGCGGGGCTGATCTTCTTCACGGGCCGCGACGACCCGCAGGCGACCAACAAGGCGGTGGCGCCGGCGGCCCTGGCCGCGGCCCGCCAGGAGGCCGGCTCCCAGGGGGTCAAGACCTTCCCCAGCGCCGGCCGCAACCACATCGCCGCCAACCAGCAGCCCAGCAACTGGAACTCCAACCCGCCGACCTCGGGCGACCACCTGGGCACCCCGCTGCCCCCTGGGGTGTACGACAACGAGCAGGACCCGCGGGCCCTGGTCCACAACATGGAGCACGGCTACGTGGTCATCCTCCACAAGGGCCTCCCGGCCGACCAGGTGGAGCAGCTGACCAGCTTCGTGAAGGCCCGCGACGGCTCCAAGCTGATCCTGGCTCCCTACTCGGGCCTGGACAGCAACGGGGTCGCCCTGGCCGCCTGGCAGAACCTCGAGACCATGCAGCGGGTGAACCTGGACGTCGTCCAGGCGTTCGTCAACGACTACATGGTCCCCATCGGCACCAAGTCGGTCGCCCCGGAGCCGACCGCGGCCTAGAGGCTCAGCTGCGGGCTCCACTCGGCACGCCACTGTCCGTGGAAAGTCCGAGTATTGTCCGCCTCTCAAGGTACGTTGCCGGCACGATGCGGTACACGACCTTCCGATTCGCGCTTGCCCCTACGCCCCTGCAGGCGGCGATGTTGGCCCGGCACGCTGGGGCGTCGAGATTCGCCTACAACCAATGCCTCCGGCTGGTTCTTGACGCCCTTAAGGCGAAGCGAGTGGACCCTCAGGTTTCGGTGCCATGGTCGAGGTTCGACCTGATCAACGGGTTCAATGCCTGGAAGCACAGCCAAGCCGCCGGACGCATGTTCGTGGCTGCCTCAGACGGCACCATCACCGAACAGGTCACAGGCTTGACATGGCGGCATGCGGTATCGGCGCAGGTGTTCGAGGAAGCTGCGGTCGACCTCGGTCGGGCACTTGCCGCTTACCGCGATACCAAGACCGGCATGCGTAAGGGCCGCCGAGTCGGGTTTCCTAAGCCCAAGCGCAAGGGCCGGTGTCGTGACAGCTTCCGGCTCCGGAACAAGCGAAGCAAGGGCGGCACACTCGCGATCCGGATTGGTGAGGGTCATCCCCGCTCTGTGATCCTCCCGAGGATCGGCGCGGTCCGCGTGCATGACGACACCCGCCGGCTTCGGCGGCTCCTTCGCCCAGTGGAGCATCTCGATCCCGACACCGGACAGCCGAGGGTGGCACCGCGTGCCAAGGTCATGTTCGCCACGGTCAGCCGCCATGGCTCTCGTTGGTATGTCAGCCTGAACGTCTATGCTCCTGACTTTCACCCAGAGCGCCGCCACCGGCCTGGCCTAGCGGAAGATGGGGCGCGCTTCGTCGGGGTGGATCGCGGACTGGCCGCGTTCGCCGTGGTAGCTGCGGCCGACGGGACCGAGGTCGGTCGTTATCACTCTCCCAAGCCGCTGCAGCAGGGCATGGCAGGCCTGCGACGGCAGTCGCGAGCGGCTGCCCGAACCCGCCCCGGCTCGCGTAACCGAGTGCTGGCGATCCAGCGGCTATCTCGGCGGCACGCCCGCATCGCCAATGTGCGGCAAACATTCCTCCATGGGGTTTCCAGCCAGCTCATCCAGACCCACGATCGGCTGTGCCTGGAAGACCTCGCCGTGGCCAATCTTCTGACCAACCGGCACCTGGCCCCCGCCATCGCTGACGCCGCTTGGGCTGAGTTCGCCCGCCAACTCTGCTACAAGGCGGCATGGTTCGGCGTGGAGGTAGTGGTGTCAAACCGATGGTTTCCATCCTCCAAGACCTGCTCGCAGTGCGGGAGGGTCAACCAACAGTTGAGCTTGGCCGAACGCATCTTCCGCTGCGATGCCTGCGGCCTGATCGCAGACCGGGACCGCAACGCCGCCGCCAACCTCGCCGCCTGGGCCGAGGCCGCCGACACGGCGGGTGCCCAGGCCCCGGACCGCAAAGCGGGCGGCCGGGCAACCAACGCCCTTGGAGGGGAAGGCGCTGGCCATCGTCATGGCGATGGCGAATCCGTCCCCGTGGAAGAGGGAACCGACGTCCATGCCGTCGTGGCGTGAGCTGAGGACACCCGAGAAGGGTGCTGCCGGACCCTCATCAGAGAGGTCGTTCGACAGGCTTCAGAAGCGGATCGCCCCGAGGCCCAGGCGGACGTTCGGGGCCACGCGGACGCCGCCGGCCAGGATGTTGCCGGCCTCGATCTCGACGTTGTCGCCGACCACGGCGCCGTCGCGGACCACGGCGCCGTCGCCAACGACCACGCCGCGGCCGATGATCGAGTCCGACACCTTGGCCCCGCGCTCGACCCTGGCCCCCTCCAGCAGCACCGACCGCTCCAGGCGGGCCCCGCCGGCGACCAGCGTGCTCGGGCCGAGCACGGCCGGGCCGAACACCCGGCCCTCGTCCTCGACGGCCGCGCCCTGCCCGACCAGGATGGGGCCGCGCAGCACGGCGCCCTCCTCGATCCGGGTGTCGTCGGCGAACCACTGGCTGCGGCCGCGCTCGGTGGCGTTGATGGGCAGGTGCAGGCGGCCCTCGAGCAGGTCGAACTGGGCGGCCAGGTAGGCGATCGGGGTGCCGAGGTCGCGCCAGTAGCCGTGCAGCTCGTAGCCGTACACCGGCGCCCCCGAGGCCAGCAGCGACGGGAACAGGTTGCGCTCGAACGAGGACGGCTGGCCGGCCGGGACGTGGTCGAGCACCGACGGCTCGAGCACGTACACGCCGGCGTTGATCAGGTCGGTGACCCAGGCGTCCTCGTCGGGGCCGGGCTTCTCCAGGAAGGCGGTGACCCGGTCGTCGGGGTCGACCGGGACCAGGCCGAACGCGCTCGGGTCGGGCACCCGGACCAGGGCCAGGGTGGCCGCGGCCTTGCGCTCGTGGTGCAGCGCGACCAGCCGCTGGAAGTCGACGTCGACCAGCACGTCGCCGTTGAGCACCAGGAAGGTCCCGTCCAGCAGGTGGGCCAGCCGCTTGACCGCCCCCGAGGTCCCCATGGGGGAGTCCTCGGAGGACAGCACCACCTCGACCCCGGCCTTGCGGGCCTCGGGCAGGAGCTGGTCGAACGCCTCGGGCAGGTACATGGTCGACAGCACGACCTCGGTGAACCCGCCGGCGGCGAGCTGGCGCAGGGTGTGGAGCAGGAACGGCTCGTTGGCGAACGGGATCAGCGGCTTGGGCCGGGTGCTGGTCAGCGGGCGCAGGCGGGTGCCGAAGCCTCCGGCGAGAATCACGGCTTGCACGTGGACGATCTCCTGACGCGACGAGAGCGGGCCGGTGATGGCGGCCAGGGTGACGCGAAGTCTACGGCGCGGCGACCTGCTCGGCTACGCGCCCTGAGCGGCCGCCTCGCCGTGGTCGGCCCCGCCCATGGCGGCCAGCATCCGCCGGTCCTGGTCGGCCGTCCGCTGGAGGAGGGCCAGCAGCTCCTGCTTGGCCCTCACGAGGTGCTGGAAGGCGTGGGTGACCTCGGGGGAGGTCATGGTCTGAGCGTCGTGGCGGCCCATGGGCAGGTCGCGGGCGGCGGCCATCTCCCCGGCGACGGCGCGCAGGCGGCCGGCGGCCTGGCGCTGCTCCTCGACCAGGCGCAGGTAGACGGCGTGCTCCTGCCTGGCCGCCGGGTCGTCCAGCTCAAGGGCCTGCATGTGCACCTGGAGGTTGTCGGCCATCGCCTCGGTCACCTCGGCGAGCTGCGCGGGCAGCACCGAGTTCTCGGCCAGGCCCTGGCCGCAGGTCTGCTCCTCCATGTCAGCTCCTCATTCGTCGGCGGCGTCGGCGGCGGCTCCCAGTATCGTTGACCCATGCTGTTCGAGCAGCGGCTGTGGGCCGGGCTGGCCGACGGGACGGTCACGGTGACCTTCCGGCGCTGGCGGCGGCCGCGGGCCAGGGTGGGGGCGCGGCACCGGACCCCGGCCGGGATCCTGGCCGTCGACGCCGTCACCGAGGTCGATCCGGCCGCCATCGGCGAGGACGACGCCCGCGCGGCCGGGTTCGCGAGCCTGGCCGAGCTGCGGCGCCGGCTGGACCGGCACGGCGACGGACCGGTCTGGCGGGTCGACTTCCACCACGCCGGCGCCGACCCCCGGGAGGCGCTGCGCCAGGCCGACGACCTGCCCGAGACGGAGCTGGCCGGGCTGCTGGCCCGGCTGGGCCGGCTCGACCGGGCCGCCCGCGACGGCCCCTGGACGGCCGCGACCCTCCGGCTGATCGCCGACCGGCCGGGGGTGCGGGCCGCCGACCTGGCCGCCGCCGCCGGCCGGGAGCGGCACCCGTTCAAGACCGACGTGCGCAAGCTCAAGGAGCTTGGGCTGACCGAGAGCCTCGAGGTCGGCTACCGGCTGTCGCCCCGAGGCCGGGCGCTGCTGACCCGGATGGGGCCGTCCGCACCGAGTCCCGAGCCCGGTGGTAGTGTTCCTGGACCCTGACCCGCGCCGGCTCGTGGTGCGTGCCCGCGTGCGGGAGGTGCGTGAGGGCCGGTCGATGGCGGTAGGGAGCGCATGGCCAGTGAGGTGACCACCGAGGACGCCGGGGCGGGGAGCTCCGGGGCTCCCCGGGGGGTGGTGGTCTTCGGCCGCCGGGTGCCGGCCGGGCTGTGGTGGGCGCTGGCCGAGCTGTTCGCCCTGACCGGGCTGGCCATCGCCCAGCCGCTGCTGGACGTGACCGGCAAGGCCCCCGACTTCTTCCTGCTCCACCGCTCCGACCGCACCCAGATCCTGCTGCTGATGGCCCTGGTCGTGCTCGCCCCGCCGCTGGGCTTGTGGGTCGCCCAGGCCCTGGCCTGGCTGGTCGCCGGCGAGCGGACCCGGCGGCTGGTCCAGCTGGTCATCGTCACCGGCCTGTTCTGCGTGCTCGCCCTTGAGGTGGCCAAGAAGCTCACGCCGCTGCAGGGCCGCCGTCTGCTCCTGGCCGCCCTGGTGGTCGGGGTGGCGGCCGGGCTGGTGTATGCCCGCTGGGCGGCCGTCCGGCTGTGGCTCCGCTACCTCGCCCCCGCCCCCCTGGTGTTCGCGCTGGTGTTCGCCACCCTGTCCCCGACGGCCGAGCTGATCCTGCCCAGCCGCTCGGCGGCCGACAGTCCGGTGCCGGTGCAGACCCGCCCCGGCAAGCCGCTGCCGCCGGTGGTGATGGTCCTGTTCGACGAGTTCCCGCTGCAGTCGCTGCTGGACTCCAGCGGTCACATCGACCGGCGCGTCTACCCCAACTTCGCCGGGTTCGCCGACCAGGCCACCTGGTACCGCAACGCCACCGGGATCGGCGGCTGGACCCCCTTCGCGGTCCCGTCGATGCTGTCCGGGACCTGGCCCACCACCGCCCAACGGGGCGCCGTGCCGGACCACTCCGGCTGGCCCAACAACCTGTTCACCCTGCTGGACCGCCACTACCGGCTCAAGGTGTTCGAGACGGTGACCCAGCTGTGCCCGGGCCAGCGGTGCGGCCAGACCGGCACCCGCTCGGGCTTCGCCACCGTGGCCAGGCAGACGGCCAAGCTGTACCGCACCATCACCTCACCCCGGGACAGCGAGGTCGACCCGGCCAGCGTGGGCGAGGACCCGACTCTCGGCCAGGCCGCACCCGACTCCGCCGGCCCCCAGGCCTACTTCGGCAACCTCAAGCTCGACCAGATCAACCGGGTGGACCGCTTCGTCGACTCGATCAGCGCCGGCGACCCCCAGCCCACCCTCTACTTCCTCCACGTCCTGCTCCCCCACCAGCCGTTCAAGTACCTCGCCGACGGCAAGCTCTACAACTCCCGTTCCATGGGTGGGGTGTCGGGCGTGTGGCCGTCGCGGCTGCTCCTGCTCAACCAGCAACGGCACCTGATCCAGCTGGCCTGGACCGACAAGGTGATCGCCCGGGTCCTGCAGCGGCTCAAGGACCAGGGCCTGTACGACAAGTCGCTGGTGGTCATGACCGCCGACCACGGGGAAGGGTTCACCCCCGGCAACCCCCGGCGCCTGCTCGCCGGGGGCAACGCCGCCCAGCTGATGTGGGTGCCGATGCTCATCAAGGCCCCCGGGCAGACCAAAGGCCGGGTCGACGACCGCAACTGGGAGCACGTCGACCTGCTCCCCACCATCGCCGACACGGTCGGGCTCAGCATCCCCTGGAAGGTCGACGGCCTCGCCCAGACCGGCCCATCCCGCCGCCAGACCACCGACAAGACCTTCTACAACCACCCCGGCCAGCCCCTGCACCGGCCCGGGCCGCCCAACTTCGCCACCGTCCTGCACGGGGTGACCGACACCCTGGTCCGGGCCCACCAGCACGGCGACCGCGGGTTCTGGCAGTACGGCCCCACGGCCGACTGGATCTACCAGCCACCCCAACGTCTCGGCCGCATCGGCGGCCCCCCGGCCAGCGCCAAGATCCGCGACTGGGAGCTGTTCCAGCACCTCGACCCCAAGGCCGCCGCCGTCCCCACCCTCATCGTCGGCCAGCTGACCGGCCCGGCGCCCCCCCAGTCGACCATGGTGGTGGCGGTCAACGGCCAGGTCGCGGGCACCTCGGCGCTGTTCCAGCGCCAGGACGGCGAGCCGGCGAACAGCTTCGCCACCGTGGTGCCCGACTTCCTCTACAAGGCCGGGCCCGGCCCACCCCAGCTCCAGCTGTACCTCATCACCGGCGGCGGGACCGGTCGCCAGCTCCGGCCCGTCACCATCGCCGCCGGGACCTGACCGTGGCCGGCGTCAGGGCTGGCCGGTCAGCTCGAGCAGGGCGAACGGCCCGTCGGTGAGGGCCAGGCGGAAGTGACCCGAGGCGACCAGCTTGTCGACGACCCGGCGCCACTGGCCCTGCTGGTAGATGTGGGGCTCGTTGATCACCACCACCTGGGTGGTGCCGGTGCCGCGCAGGACCTCGAGGGCGGCCCGATCGACGCGGCCGCGGCTGATCGGCTGGAGCTGGCGCATCCGCTCGTTCAGCCAGGGCGCCGGCGTCTGGTTGTAGGCGTTGAGGGCCCGCCGGCGGCTGAGGGCGGCGACGTAGCTGGTCGCCGAGACCTGCTCGCGGACGGGCACGCCGAGGATCGGCCCGGCCCGGTCGCCGGCCCCCCGCAGGGCGCTCACCACCCGGTTGTCGGCCAGGTTGTCCATGACCGCGTTGCGGGCGACCACGTAGTCGGCCAGCAGCAGGGCCGTGCCGGCCAGCAGGACGGCCGCGGCCACCGGGGCCAGGCGGGGCCGGACGGCCAGGAGCCGCTCGGCGGCCAGGTCGAGGGCACAGACGGCCAGCAGCACCAGGACCAGGCTGGTGAGCACCATCAGGCGCTGCGGCACCCGCTGGAGCCCGACCACCGAGACGTGCTCGGCCAGGAACCGGTAGGGGCGGAAGCCGCCCAGGTCGGCGGCCGGGCCCAGGGTGAGGAACAGCAGCGGGACGGCCAGCACGGCATAGGGCCGGACGGTCCGCGGCCGGCCGCGGCCGACCATGGCCGCGACCAGGCCGACGGCGGCCAGGGCGACGACCGCCCAGCCGACGTACACCATGCCCTCGCCCAGCCTGGCCAGGCCCTTCCGCACCAGCCACAGGGCGGACACGGGGGCCAGCTTCAGCACCTCCCCGTAGTCGCCGTTGCCGCCCTGCACGTCGCCGCGGAAGACGTAGGCGAACACCACCAGCACGTAGGCCACCCCGAGGGCCACGCCGCCGGCGACGAACGCGGCCGGCGCCCACGGCGCGGGCCGGCGGGGGCGGGCCAGCCAGGCCGAGGCCAGCTCGAAGCCGGTCAGGAAGCACAGCAGGGCGGTGAGGTACAGCGACAGGTGGTACTCGCCGCTGACCGCCAGCACCACCGCCACCGCCGCCACGGCCAGGGCCGGCCACAGCCACCGCCTCCCCTCGCGGTGGCGCTCCATGGCCGCCTCGAAGGCCCACAGGGCGGCAGGGAAGGCCCACCACATGACCCCGTTGAAGTGGCTGGCCAGCTGGGACATGTGGTGGGGGGTGAAGGTGTAGGCGAGCGCGCCGGCGCCGGCCAGCAGCGGCCAGCGGGTGTGGCGGCGCAGCCAGCCGAAGGCGGCCAGGCCGGTGGCCAGGGTGGACAGGACCAGGGTGGTGTTGTAGGCGGCCTGGAGCCCGGCCAGCGGCCACAGCAGCGCCACCAGCGGCGTCCAGGGCACGTCCAGGGAGCTGGTGCGCAGCGGCGTCGGCCCGGCCGCCCCCTCGTACAGGTCCAGGTAGGGGTTGCGCAGGTGGCGGACGTTGTCGCTCACGACCGTCTGGATGAAGGCGTTCTGGAGGTGGTCGCCGCCGACCAGCATGTCGGGCTGGTAGCGGGCGGCCAGGTTGGTCCCCGGGTCGCCGATCGCGTACTGGACCCAGATGTCGTCGATGTGCAGGGCCAGCGGCCAGGTCAGGGCGGCGAAGGTGGCCAGGGTGACCACGGCCATGGCCACCCAGGCGAGCAGGCGGCCGGCGCGGCCCCGGGCCGGGGGGCCGGGTGCCTGGCCGGCCACCGGGGGGGCGGTCGCGTGCTGGGTCAGGCTGGCGGGTCCTTGGCGATGGCGGTCATAGTCCTGCTCGGGAAGAATCCCAGCAATTCGTCGACACTGCCACTGACGTCCTCCACGCGAGCGCGCCCCGGAGTCTAGCCGGCCGTGACACATGTACGGGAATCGAGGCGGTTGAGGGGAGCTGAGGGTCCGGTGGTCGCCCTGGGCCTGATGGTGCTGGCCGTGGCCCTCCGCGACCCCCGCTACCTGCTCACCCGGTCCTTCTGGCTGGACGAGGGCTGGGTCGTCGACTCGGTCCGCGCCCCCCTGCACCAGCTGGACCTGCTCACCTCCTCGACCCCGATCGGCTGGACCCTGCTGCTGCGCCTGGTCCCCCCGGTCGGCGGGCCCGAGCGCTACCGGCTGCTGCCGCTGGCCTTCGCCGCCATGTGTGCCCTGGCCGCCTGGTGGCTCGGCCGCCTGATCGCCCCGGCGGATCGGGTCTCGCGGGCCTGGCTGTACGGGCTGTGCTGCGGGCTCGCCGGGGCGGCCTCGGCGGCGGTGCTGAGCCACACCTGGCTGAAGCAGTACACCGCCGAGGCGTTCGTGGCCCTGGCCCTGGCCGTGCTCCTGGCCCGGGTCGAGCGGGCCTGGTCGTGGCGCTCCCTGGCCGCCTTCGCGGCCGCCGGGGTCGCCGGGTTCCTGGTCAGCAACACCGCCCCGCTGGTGACCGCGGCCGGCATGGGTGGGCTGTGGCTGACCAGCCTGGCCGGCCGGCGCTGGTCCCGTCTGCCGGCCCTGGCCGCCACCACCGCCGGGCTCGCCCTGGCCGACGGGGTCCTCTACCAGGTGCTGGCCAGCAACGGCGGCACCCTGCCGCTGCGCCGCTACTGGCGGCTGCGCTACCTGTCCCTGGACGACGGGGTCGGCGACGCCGCCCACCTGATCTGGCAGCGGCTGGCGGCCGAGCTGGGCAGCCTCGGCTGGGGGCCGTGGTGGCTGGCCCTGGCGCTCATCGGGGTCGGGCTGGTCACCCTGTGGCGGGCCGGCCTGCCGGCCCTGGCCCTGGCCGTGCCCGCCGTCGCCGCCGAGCTGGTCGTCCTCGGGTTCGCCGGCGCCTACCCGTTCCTGGAGCCCCGCACGGTCATCTTCTACGCCGCCCTGCTCACGGTCACGGCCGCGGCCGGCCTGGCCACCCTGGTGCGTCTCGGCCTCGGCCACCGGGTGACCGCCCCGGTGGCCGTGGCCGGCGCGGTCCTGGTCGCCCTCCTGCTGGTCCCCGGCTGGGTCCGCGCCGGGCGCGGCGACATCCCCGGCGAGGACGTCGAGGCCCAGGTGGCCGACGTCCTAACCCGAAGCCGCCCCGGCGACCCGGTGCTGGTCACCTTCGCCGCCACCTTCTCCTTCGCCTACTACTGGCCCGACCGCCCGACCTTCGTGCCCAGCACCGTCAACACCGGGGTCGGCTTCATGCCCAGCTTCCCCGGCCGCCCCGAGCTGCTCATGGTCCACCAGCCCCGCAACCCCCGGGCCATGGTCGACGGGCTGGAGCGGGGCCTGCGGCTGGGCCGGGGCCGGGTCTGGGTGGTCACCGGCTCGCCCGACGAGCTGGCCACCCTCCGGCGCCGGGCCGAGGGCGTGCGGTTCACGACCCGGCCCGGCCGGGCCACCCTGGCTGTCGCCGCCGGCGGGCCTTGGCTACCATCGCAGCGGGAGAGCCAGGGGAGGAAGGCGTGACAGGTGACGGAGCCGGCACGGCGCCGGACAAAGGAGGGCGGGGCGGGCCGAGCGGTCCGGCCCGGGCCGCGGCCCGCCGGCTGCCGCCGCTGCGGCGGCTGCTGGAGGACCGTGCCCGCCTGGCCGGCGAGGTCCACGAGCTCCGCGGCGAGGTCGAGGTCCGCGACCGGGAGATCCGCGAGCTGCGGACCGACATCGGCGCCCTCGAGGCGGCCGCCGAGGACCGCCAGCGCCAGCTCGACGACCAACGCCGCCAGCTGGAGGAGCTGCACCGGCGCGCCGGCCTGTACCCGCCCGGGCACTTCCACTCCCCGGTCCCCGACCTGGACGAGGTCCGAGCCCACGAGGCACAGATCTTCGACGCCCCAGCCGAGCTGGTCGGGATCGACCTGCGCACCGACGCCCAGCTGGCCCTGGTCGAGCGGCTGCGCCGGTTCGTGGCCGACCAGCCCTTCCAGGCCGAGCCCAAGGACGGGCTGCGCTACCACTTCGACAACGACTACTTCGGCTGGGGCGACGGCCTGGTCCTGTTCTGCATGCTGCGCCACCTGCGGCCGGCCCGGGTGGTCGAGGTCGGCTCCGGCTTCTCGTCGGCCCTCATGCTCGACACCGCCGAGCGGTTCCTGCGCCCGGCCCCCGAGCTGGTCTTCATCGAGCCGCACCCCGACCGCTTCCAGGGCCTGCTGCGCGACGACGACAGGGACCGGGTCACCCTCCTCAGCCAGCAGGTCCAGGACGTCGACCGGGCGGTGTTCGACCGGCTGGAGCCCGGCGACATGCTGTTCATCGACTCCAGCCACGTGACCAAGGTCGGCAGCGACGTCAACCTGCTGCTGCTCGAGGTCGTGCCCCGGCTGCGCCCGGGCGTGCACGTGCACGTGCACGACATCGTCTGGCCGTTCGAGTACGACACGCAGTGGGTCTACCAGGGGCGGGCCTGGAACGAGGCCTACCTGCTGCGGGCCCTGCTGACCGGCAACCCGCGGCTGCGGATCACCTTCTGGAGCTCCCAGCTGGCCGCCTGCCACCGCGAGCGGGTGGGGGCGGCCCTGCCGCTGTGGCTGCGCGACAGCGGCACCAGCATGTGGCTGGAGACCGCCTGACCGGCCCGGTGGCGGCGGTCAGGCCCCCGCAGGGGCAGCCGGCGCAGCCCGCTCCCCTCGACGGCCAGGACCTCCAGCCGGTTGGCGCCGGCCACGAACGACGAGCCGGGCAGCATCCCGGCGAAGCGCAGGGTGTCGGCGCCGCCCTCCGGGGCCACCGTGGCCACCGTCTGGACGCGGCCGTTGACGGCCAGGGCCAGCAGCGTGCCCGGGGCCACCCCGGCCGGCACCGTGCCCTGGACGTAGGCCGGCACCTGGCCGCGGTCGGGCCGAGCCGGACCAGGCCCCGCCCGGGCTCGGCGCCGAGCTGCGGGCGCACCTCCGGGTGCGGCGGCAGCCGGCCCCCTTCAGGGCGGCGGCCAGGTTCGGGGGCCGTCGACGATGAGCTGCCTGGCCTTGCCCTGCTCGCGGACGACCACGAACCGCTTGGCCGTCTCGGTCCGCGGCCCGCCCCGCAGAGCCGAGCGGCCGTCCACCGGCCAGGGCAGGCGCACGCCGGCGTAGTCGGCCAGGGTGGGCAGCAGGTCGACGTGCTCCCAGTTGCGGTCGTCGACCTTGGCGGTGTGCTGGCCGGGCTCCTTGATGAACAGCGGCACCCACATGATCCAGGGGTCGTTGCCGTGGCCGATGATGCGAGCCGCCGTGCCCCGGGCGAAGCTGATGCCGTGGTCGGCCGTGACCACCACCACGGCCTGGTCGAGCAGGCCACGCTCGCGCATGGTGGCCAGCGTCTCGCCCAGCAGCCGGTCGGCGAAGGCGAGCTGGAGCCAGTGCCGCTGGCGGCCCAGCTCCAGCCAGGTGGGCTCGTCGTCCCACTGCGCCCCCGGCCTGGGCACGCCCAGGGTGCCGGGCGGTGACCGGTAGCGCAGGCCCTCGGGTAGCCACCGCCACGGCCGGTGCGGGATGACCATGTGGATGTAGTGCAGGGTGGGCGTGTCGGAGGGCCGCAGCCCGTCCAGGAACTCCGGGAACCCGGCCGGGCGGCTCACCTTGCGGCCGGCCGCGTCGGTGGCCGGCTCGGCCACCTGCTGCTCGATGTCGGCGCTGGGCTCCTGCTTGTGGTCGCTGGGCGAGACCAGCTCGCCCAGCAGCTCGCCGGAGCGGCCGAGGGCGCCGGCCAGCCCGCCCCACTCCTGGGCGGCGCCCGACCCGTCGTCGGCGCCGCCGCAGTCGCGCGGCGGGCACAGGTGGGTGGCGCTCTCGTGCACGTTCAGCTGGTAGCTCTCGCCGAGCAGGCTGAACAGGTTGTACGGGTAGTTGCGGTAGTGGGCGGCCAGCGGCTGGCTGGGCCAGCGGCCGGTCAGCATGGACGGGAAGGCGTCGCGGGTCCACTGGGTGGTGCCGGTGGCGTTGCGGTACCAGGTGGACCGTTCGGCCAGCCAGGCCAGGTTGGGGAAGTTGGAGGCGTCGATGTGGCCCTGGGTGTCCAGCAGCGAGGCCAGCGGCAGCTCGTCGAGGGCGAACACCACGATCGGGGGCCGCCTGGCGGCGCCGGTGGCCGGCCCGGCCTGGGGGGCCGGGGTGCTCTGGGGCAGGACCAGGGCCGAGGCCGGGGAGACGAACAGGAACAGGGCGGCCGACAGCAGCGGCCCCACCGACGCCACCCGCAGCACCTTGCCCAGCACCCGGATACGCAGGTACAGCGCGGTGCCGGCCAGGCCACAGACGACCGCGGCGACGGCCAGGGGCAGGCCCCGGACCGGGCTCAGCTGCTTGCCGACCTGCATGGCCAGGGCGGCCAGCAGGCCGCCGACCAGGGCGACGTGCCCGACCCGACGCCAGCGCCCCCCGGCCAGCCCCCCGGCCGCCCCCACCAGCCACAGCAGCACCGGCGGGACCAGCGCGATGGCCAGCGCCAGCAGGACCACGTCCAGGGTGTCGACCCGCTCCAGCAGCAGGAGGTCGGGGCTGCGGCCGATCAGGTCGAGCAGCGGCTGGGTGATGGCCAGCCCGCACAGCCCGGCCAGCTCCAGGAGGGCCAGCAGCTCCCAGCGGCGCCGGCGCGTCCAGGGGCTGGCGGTCCCCGGCTCCGGAGGGGCCGTCCGGCGGTCCTCGTCCTCCTGGCCTCCTCCGGCCGCCCTATCTAGGTGGCGGCCGCCTTGAGCTGGCGCAGGTCGGCGTCGACCATCATCTGGACGAGCTCCTCGAAGCTGACCGTCGGCTTCCAGCCGAGCTGCTCGCGGGCCTTGGTCGGGTCGGCCTTGAGCACGTCGACCTCGGCCGGCCGGACGAACCGGGGGTCGGTGCGGACGTACTGCTCCCAGTCGAGGTCGACGGCGGCGAAGGCCAGCTCGACCAGCTCCCGCACCGAGCGGGTCTCGCCCATGCCGACCACGTAGTCCTCGGCCTCGGGGGCCTGGAGCATCATGTGCATGGCCCGCACGTAGTCGCCGGCGAAGCCCCAGTCGCGCTGGGCGTCCAGGTTGCCCAGGCGCAGCTCGCTGTCCAGGCCGAGCTTGATCCGGGCCGCCGACATGGTGATCTTGCGGCTCACGAACTCGACCCCCCGGCGCGGGGACTCGTGGTTGAACAGGATCCCGGAGACGGCGAACAGCCCGTAGGACTCGCGGTAGTTCTGGGTGATGTAGTGGCCGTAGCACTTGGCCACGCCGTAGGGGCTGCGGGGGTGGAACGGGGTGAGCTCGTCCTGGGGCGTCTGGCGGACCTTGCCGAACATCTCCGACGAGGACGCCTGGTAGAACCGGATGGTCGACTGGCCGGAGCTGGCCCCGAACCGGCCGACGCCGGACACGATCCGGACCGCCTCCAGCATCCGCAGCACCCCGACCCCGGTGACCTCGGCGGTCAGCTCGGCCTGGGACCAGGACACGGGCACGAACGAGATCGCCCCCAGGTTGTAGACCTCGTCCGGCTGGACGGTCTCCAGGGCCGAGATGAGGCTGCCCTGGTCCAGCAGGTCGCCGCCGACCAGCTGGAGGTCGGGGATCAGCGCCTGGGTGGCCGAGATCTTGGGGTTCTCCTGGCCACGGACCATGCCCCAGACCTCGTAGCCCTGCTCGAGCAGGTGCTCGGCCAGGTAGGAGCCGTCCTGCCCGGTGATGCCGGTGATCAGTGCGCGTCTGCTCAAGAATGCTCCTCTCCGGTGGCGCCGTCGGTCGCGGGCGCCGCGGTCGCGATGAGCGCGTACTCCTGGGGGCCGAACAGCACCTGGTTCAGCTTGGCGAAGGCCTCGTTGATCCGCTTGGTCCAGGGCGGCGCGTCCGGCTCGTCGATCATCGGGAGATGGTAGTCGCTGGCCGGGGCGTGGAAGCGCAGCCGCACGTCGCGGAACCCGGCCCCCTCGCACAGGAACGTGAGCAGCGAGGGGTGCAGGGGGCGCAGGTGGGTCGGGTCGAGGATGAAGGAGTTGCCCAGCACGACCAGCGAGGTCGGGTTGGGGGTCTCGGCGATGAACACCCCGCCCGGGCGCAGCCGGGTCGCGGCCAGCTCCAGCAGCTCGACCAGGTCGGCGAACTCCAGGTGCTCGACCAGGTGGGTGGCGATGATCGCCCCAAGCGAGCCGGGCTCGCGGCTGCGCAGGAAGCTGTTGCCGTCGACCTGACGCACGTCCAGCCCGCGGTCACGGGCCTCGGCCACCATCGAGGGGTCGGTGTCGACCCCGATCGCCTCCACGCCCCGCTTGGCCAGCATCTCCACCAGCTCGGCCCGGCCGCAGCCGATGTCCACCACCGGCGGGGTGGCCACCAGCAGGTCCAGGTAGCGCTCGGCCAGCGCCGCCGCGACCGCCTCCGGGTCGCCGCGGAACCGCCGCTCGAAGCCCACGTAGTCGAACAACGCGGACGAGGGGGCGGCCTGCACCGACCCGGCCGCGGCAGGCGGGGCTGGCGCCGGGGCGGCCGGGGCCGGGGTGGTGGCCTGGGCCTGGAGGGTGCGGAGGCGGCGGTCGAGGCCGTTGACGCGTTCGCGGAGCTCGCTCAGGCGCTCGCCGGCGCCGGCCAGGCCGGCGGCCGGGGCGATGGCCATGCCCAGGTCATCGAGGGTCTGGATGACCGAGCGGACCTCGCCCTTCAGCAGCTCCAGGTTGATGCTGGCGGCATGCGCCTCGGCCTGGACCAGCTCGGCCCCGAGGGCGTAGCGCTGCATGGAGGCGACCTGCTGCTCCAGCTCGGCCGTCCGGCGCAGGCTCTCGCTGCCCATGCGCAGAGCCTCGTCGACCCGCAGGTAGCCGCGCAGCTTGTCGACCCCGCGCTCGCCCAGGAGCTGGCGGGCGGCCCGCTTGGCCAGCCGCACGGCCCGTCGCCGCGGGCCGGCCACCGGGGCCGGCGCCGCCACCGCCACCGGCGCCGGTTCGGGTGCGACCTCCTCCTCGGGGGCCTGGTCCGGCTGCGAGGGGCGCAGACGGTCGGTCTTGTCGCGGCTGAGCTCTCCTGGCAGGGCCAACGGAGTCACCTCACCTCATCGACGGCCACGCGGTGGCCTCGGCGAACCTGCTGGTGATGTTGGCGTCGCTCGGGGTGCCGAGGAGGCCGAGCTGCAGCCTCGCCGAGGCGAACGCGCCTTCGGGAAGGGTGGGGCGCAGTCCGAGCAGCTCCACCAGCCGCATGGCCGCCCGACCGGCGTCGTGGCGCCATTCCACCAGCCGGCGGCCCGCCCACGACAGCCGCGAGGCGAGCGCCTGGTCGGCGGCCAGCTCGGTGGCCAGCCGGCGCCGCTCGTCGGCGTCGGCCCCGACCAGCACGTGGGTGCCGGCCACGGCCCCCACCCGCCGGGCCGAGGCGGGGTCGCTGACGGTCGGCGCCCCCCAGGCCATGGCCTCCAGCAGCCGCGCCGGCTCGGTCACGGCGACGGCCGAGGCGCAGGCCATGGCCGTCGGCACCAGGTCGTCGGCCAGCGGGTCGGCCAGGCCGGGCCAGCGCCAGCCGTCCTCGGCCTGCTCGAGCACGGCCGCCTCGGGCAGCCCCCGGGCCCAGCGCAGCCGCCGACGCACGAACGGCGACACCACCGAGCGGCCGGCGGCGGCGTCGGCCGCCGGAGCCAGCACGCCCCGCTCGCCGGCGGCATGCACGGTGGCCGGGTCGTCGGACAGGATCGCGGCCGCCCGCACGGCCGCCGCCGAGCCGACCTCCTCGGCCGAGCCGACCCACAGGGCCAGCGGCCGCCCGGCCGGGACCCGCCTGGCCGACGCGAC